>NZ_JBTOQI010000005.1:0-197389 GCF_055283875.1 Pseudomonas sp. HP_14
TATGGTCTCGTGGGCTCGGAGATGTGTATAAGAGACAGCGTCAGGTCAGGCGATAACTTATCGACAGATAGAACGTATCGCGAGCAAGCTCACTCCTACAGGGTTCAATGTTTGCCGCAAAGCACGGGGCCTGACCTACAAGTCCAGTGTGCTTACTTCTTCACCGGCACGATTTCAGTGATCTGCCCGTTGGTGAGTTGTACCTGCACATATTTGTCGTGGATCTGCACCCACTGGGATTCTTTGGCCGGTTCTTTCAGGCCGCGTTTGCTCCAGTCTTTGAGACCTTCTTCAGTGCGGCGGAATTTCTCAGGTGCACGGGAGCCGAGCTCCAGCTCATGCATGTTGTCTTTGGACTTTTCAATGGTCGGCTCTGGGGCATCGGCGGCCTGGACTGACAGGCTGGTCACAGAAACGCAGCCAAGAATTGCCAGACAGGCGACGAGTGATTTGCTCTTCATATACAGCTCCTATGGCTCAGTGCGTAATGCTCTGTTCGTAGCTCTAGGACAACTGACGAAAAAAATCATTCGGTTTGATTGTGCGGTGATGGCCGTTGGGGTCGTTGATTCGTGAACCAGTGCTCGCCCTGACGGCGCAGGGCGAGCATCTGTGTTCTTAACTCTTCAGTGTTTCGGCGACGGTGCTGGCCAGCGGCGTAGTCGGGCGGCCGATCAAAGCGCTCAATTGGCGGCTGTCATCGAACAGCGCGCCCTTGGCGGCCGCCGCGTCCGAGTCCGACAGCAGATCAGCAACGAAACCTGGCAGGCCTGCTTGAACCAGTGCCGCTTGAAAATCAGCCTGTGGCAGGTCGGTATAGGGCACGGTTTTGCCGGCCTGTTTCGATATTTCTGCGGCAAAGTCGCTCAGCGTATAGAGGTCGTCACCCGCCAGTTCATAGACGCGACCGGCCTGATTCTCAGCCGAGGTCAATACTGCAACGGCTGCGTCCGCGTAATCGGCGCGCGCTGCCGAGCTGATACGGCCATCGGCCGCACTGCCAAACACTGCGCCATGTTCCAGCGCGGCAGGAATGCCCGCCGTGTAATTCTCCGTGTACCAGCCGTTGCGCAGCAGCACGAAAGGTATACCTGACGCCCGCAGCGCAGTTTCGGTCTGGCGGTGCTCTTCTGCCAGGCCCAGCAATGAGGTGTCGGCATGCAGAACGCTGGTATAGGCGAGCAGTTTTACGCCGGCACGCTTTGCCGCATCGATGACGGCTTGATGCTGGGCGGTACGCTGACCCACTTCGCTGGATGAAATCAGCAGAATTTTCTCGGCACCTTTGAAGGCGCTTTCCAGTGTTGCGGCTTGAGAGTAGTCGGCGTGACGCACCTGTACGCCCAATGCGGCAAGGTCAGCAGCTTTTTCCGGGCTGCGCACGGCGGCGATGATTTGCCCTGCGGGAACGCTAGCCAGCAGTTTTTCAATAACGAGACGGCCCAACTGACCGGTCGCTCCAGTAATGACGTACATGCTCGGTTCCTTGAATGTATTTAAGGGAAGCCAGAGCATAAACATGATGCTAACCTTTCGTAAGTACGTACAAAAAGGTAAGTGTCATGAATGGGTCAGAGCAGCAAAGCCGTTCATTGCTCGCAGCAGTGATGGACGCGCGGGCGGGCGAGTTGATGGCGGCTGATTGTCCTTCGCGAATCGTGCTCAATCACGTGTGCAGCCGCTGGGGCGTATTGGTGCTGGTAGTACTGCGCAGCGGAATGCACCGCTTCAGTGAGCTGCGGCGCAAGATTGGCGGCGTGAGCGAGAAGATGCTTTCGCAGACGTTGCAGCATCTGGAGGGTGATGGCTTCGTCGAGCGCAAAGCGTTGCCGGTGGTACCACCCCATGTCGAATACCGCCTGACCCCGCTGGGTGAAGAAGTGGCGCAGCAGGTCGAAAGTCTGGCGAACTGGATCGAGGATAACTTGCCAAGGATCATGCAGGCGCGGGAAGAAGTGGATTCAGCCAGATTGACCTGATTACTGTTTGATGTGGCAGTAGCTTGTGGGAGCCGAGCTTGCTCGCGATAAACGATAACGCTGTATGTCGTCTAGCTGCGTCTTATGCATCGCGAGCAAGCTCCGCTCCCACAGGATCCGCGGGATTTCTTGAGCTTCACTCGGGCAAAAGGCGACATGACGAGGCCGGGCAGCATCATGGCGGCGCGGGAAGAAGTGGATTCAGCCAGACTGACCTGATTACTGTTGGATGTGGCAGTAGCTTGTGGGAGCCGAGCTTGCTCGCGATAAACGATAACGCGGTATGTCGTCTAGCTGCGTCTTATGCATCGCGAGCAAGCTCTGCTCCCACAGGATCCGCGGGATTTCTTGAGCTTCACTCGGGCAAAAGGCGACATGACGAGGCCGGGCAGCATCATGGCGGCGCGGGAAGAAGTGGATTCAGCCAGATTGACCTGATTACTGTTTGATGTGGCAGTAGCTTGTGGGAGCCGAGCTTGCTCGCGATAAACGATAACGCGGTATGTCGTCTAGCTGCGTCTTATGTATCGCGAGCAAGCTCCGCTCCCACAGGATCTGCGGGATTCTTTGAGCTTCACCCAGACAAAAAAATGCCCGGCGACACGAAGAGGCCGGGCAAAGGGGAGGTGAATCGGTTATTTCGGTTGCAGTGCCTCTCGGACCGCTTTCACGTCAGCGCTGGACACAGCAGGGGCGGCGTTACCCCAACTGTTGCGCACGTAAGTCAGTACGTTAGCGACGTTGTCATCGGACAATGCCCAACCCAGTGCAGGCATCGCCGGTGCGGTCGGCGCAGCATCGGTGGCTCCGGCGCGACTGCCCGCCAGTATCACGCGGATCATCGACGACGGGTCCGCGCTGTTGACCAGTGGGGCCATCGCCAGTTTCGGGAACAGGTTTTCTGTCCCTTCACCATTGCCCACGTGGCACGCTGAACAGCGGTCGGCATAGATGGTTTTGCCTGCGAGCATGGCCGGATCTTTCGCGTCCAGCGCCTTGGGTGGTGCAGCCGGTTTCGCGCCATCCTTGAGGTACACCGCCACGGCCATCAGGTCGGCATCCTTCCAGTGCTGCGATGAATGCTCGACTTCCTCGGCCATAGGACCGGAGGCAATGTCGAAACGATTGGCACCGGTCTTCAGGTACTTGACGATGTCTTCCTCGGTCCACTTGCCAATGCCACTGTGGGCGTCGGCGGTGATGTTCGGCGCAACCCAGTTCTGCAGGTTGGCCCCGGTCAGGAATTGATCGTTCTTGTCACCCCCGGTCAAGCCTTTGGGCGTGTGGCAGGTACCGCAATGCCCCAGACCTTCTACCAGATAAGCACCGCGGTTCCACTGTTCGGACTTCTGCGGGTTGGCTTTGAATTCGCCTTCCTTGAAGTTCATCAGGTTCCACGCCAGCAAGCTGGTGCGCACGTTGAACGGGAAGGGCAACTGGTTGGTTTCAACCTTGTTGTCCACCGCATCCAGCGTTTGCAGATAGGCCCAGATCGCCTGATTATCCTGACGCGTCACCTTGGTGTACGCGGTGTACGGCATTGCCCCGTACAAACGCTTGCCGTCCAGCCCGTGGCCTTTGGACATGGCGTTCTGGAAATCCTCGAACGTCCACCGGCCAATACCGGTGACCGGATCGGGCGTGATGTTCGCCCCCAACAGTTTGCCGAACGGCGTATCCAGTACCACGCCACCGGAGAAGGCCGGTTTGCCGGGCAGGGTATGACAGGCGGTGCAGTCGCCCAAAGTGGTCAGATAACGGCCTTGTTCCACCAGGTTGTACGAGTCGGCACCGGTGCCAGCGTGTGCGACGTTAAGGGTCAGACCCAGTACGCCGACACAGACAGAGAGAAGAGTCTTCATACTGGGATCATCTCCCCTGGGCGCTTCAAATATCGGGTGCGAATCGCATCAGCGGCTTTGAAGGCCAGTGCCGCGACGGTGCCGGTGGGGTTGTAGCCAGGGTTCTGCGGGAAGGCCGAAGAGCCCACCACAAACAGGTTTGGTACATCCCAGACCTGCAGGTATTTGTTCACCGAACTGTTTTTCGGGTCCGCGCCCATGATGAAACCGCCAACGATGTGCGAAGACTGATACGGCGAACTGTTCCAGTGCCCGGTCTGGGCGCTGTCGACCATTTGCACCGGGTTCATGCTCTTGGCGATCTCGTGGACCTTGCCGGTCACATAAGCGGCCATCTTGCGGTCGTTTTCCGGGAAGTCGAAGGTGATCCGCAGCAAGGGGCGCCCCAGCGGGTCCTTGTAGGTCGGGTCCAGCGACAGGTAGTTGCCGCGAATCGAGTAGCTGCTCGCTTCACAGCCGATGGACATGCTGTTGGCGTAGTTCTTGACGGTTGCCTGCTTCCATTGCGAACCCCAGGTCGGGGTGCCCGGTGGCACTGGGCGCGATTCGATGGGCGCTGCGCCGATGGGCGTAACTCGGGTGCTGCCGCCGCCGACGAAACCCAGGCCGGAGTGGTCGAAGTTGTCGTTGTTGAATTCATCGATGCCCATGCCAATCGCACCACCGCCGATGAACGGATTGAAGTTCTTGTCATCGAAGAACAGGCGCACGTTGTTGGCGGTCTGGTAGGCATAGTTACGGCCGGTCGTACCGGTGTTGGTCACCGGGTCGTAAGGTTTGCCCACTCCGGACAGCAGCATCAGACGGACGTTTTCAAAGATGAACGCGCTGATGACCACCAGATCGGCAGGTTGCTCGAACTCATCGCCATTGGCATCGACAAAGATGATCCCGGTGGCGCGTTTGCCGGTGCTGTCCATGGTCACGCGCAGCACTTCACAATTGGTCTTGGCGGTGAAGTTCGGCTTGCGTATCAGCACCGGCAGTACCGTGGTGATCGCACTGGCCTTGGAGTAGTTGGCACAGCCGTAGTTGGTGCAGAAACCACAGAAGGTGCAGGCACCCATGGTCACGCCCAGCGAGTTGGTGTAAGCCCGGGACACCAGTGCCGAGGGTACGGGGAAGGGCTTGTAGCCCAGATTCTTCGCCGCTTCGGCGAACAAAACCGGCGCATAGGTCTGTTCAGTAGGCGGGTTCGGGTATTCTTCCGAACGCGCACCTTCGAAGGTGTTGCCGCCTTCCTGAATCACGCCCTTGATGTTGCCAGCCTTGCCGGAAACCCCGGCCAGACGGTCGAACTTGGTATAGAACGGTTCCATTTCCTCCCAGTCAGTGCCCCAGTCCTGCAGGGTCAACTCGGCGGGCAGCTCTTTGCCGTAACGCTCGGTGAGGTGGCTGTGCAGGCGGAACTCTTCAGGCTGAAAGCGAAAGGCAATTCCAGCCCAGTGGTTGCCGGCGCCGCCGGTCCCGTTACCGGGGTGAAAAGAGCCCCAGCTGCGCATGGGCAAGGCCTTTTCGGTGACGTTATTGCGGATGGTGCACGTGTTCTGTTTGGTGCGCAGCATCAGATCCTGACGGCGCGCGTAGCGCAATTCGTCAGTGGCGGAAGCGATGTTGAAGTCCGCTGCCGTGTCGCGCCACGGGCCGCGTTCGAAGCCAATAACACTCAAGCCTTCATCGGCCAGTTCGTTGGCAATGATAGATCCGGCCCAGCCGAGTCCGACAACCACCACATCGGTGGAAGGTAGTTTTCTAGCCATGACGATTAACCCTTCTTTTGCCAGGCGGAGCTGCCGATGATCGATATCGGTGTGAGGTCGAGTTTCTGGTTATGCCGACCGATGTAATCGCGGTAGTCATAACGGGCACCGGGGAAGCCGATCATTTTCCACGACACCATGTCGCGATTGCCGCCGTACACGGGGTCGGCAAAGAAGCCTTCCATGGTGTTGCCCAGCACCTGCTGGAAGAACAGCTTGGCATCGATGCCTTCCAGCTCGATGGCGCCTTTTTCCAGATCGGTCAGGACCTTGTCGCGCTCTTCATTGCTCAGGGCGCTGAAGACTTTCTGGTGTTGCTGCTGGCAGTAGCGTGTCAGGGCGGCGATGCCCAGGCGATAACGCTCACGGGGCACCAGTGGCGATTGATCGCCCTGCATCGGCGTGCCTTTTTCGAACGGGCCCTGCATGTACAGGCGATCAAAAGTGCCGTACTCGCCTGCCAACTGGCGGTCGATGAATACGGCGCATCCGGCATCTTTGCCGCTGACGCTCAGGTCGTCAGCCGGGATCAGACGCTCAACAATGGCTTCGACTTCCCGGGCTTCTTCGGCAGTAAAGAATTGCCAGCCGGGTGTTTCGTAGTGCATCGGACCGTTATGGTCAAAAGGCACCCATTGCGGTACGCCGGTCAGGGTGGCGGCCTTGGCACTGGCGGCGGCACCGGCTGCCAGGGTGGTGGCGGAAGACACGAGCAGTTGGCGGCGGGTCAGGCCTTTGGGAGGTAGGTCAGTCATTCAGGGCTCCTGCGAACGCTTACGACGGGAAGGTGTCCCATCCATAGCTGACGTTTCGCGGTCAATACACGGTGTTTGTCCGACTGGGGGACAAATGAAAGCTCACGCGAGGGTGTGACATTAGGTCTCTGGCAAGGCCGCAGCTGGGCAGTGCATGCTAGGCAGGCAATAGCCAGATTCCGAGATCATCTTTTCCGCACGTTCCGCCATCATAGATATGTTGCTAAACGTTTCGCCGCACTCATTTCACAAATTACTGTTGCGCGAGAAGTAACAATCTACGGCTCATTGACGACCGCTCATGCCGGTTGGACAAGACAATCCTCACTAAACGGGCACTTCTTGGTATCGTGCGCACCCTGTCGCATTTAGAAATCTTTACTCACAACTTTTGTGCTGTGCGGCCAGCATCCGTTTTAGTCATCCATCGAGAAGCTGTAGAAATGCCCGATCCCATTCCTTTGAAAGACCACGAGAAAGATGCGCGGCTGGTTAACCGGCGGCTGATCGCTTGCGCGTTGCTCGTGAGTGTCTTGAGTGCGTGCCTGATTGCACGGATGTATTTCTTGCAAGTCACCGAGTTCGCCTATCACTCGACCATCTCTGAAAATAACCGCGTCCATGTACTGCCAATAGCTCCCGAGCGCGGCCTGATTTATGACCGTAACGGTGTGGTGCTGGCGGATAACCGGCCCAGCTACAACATGACGCTGACCCGCGAGCGGGCAGGGGACTGGCACAAGGTCATCGATGAAGTGATGGTCTTGCTCAAACTCCCCGAGGAAGAACGCATCCTCTTCGACAAAGACCTCAAGCAAGTGCGTCACCCGTTCGAACCTGTGACCTTGCTGTACGAGCTGACTGAAGAGCAGATCGCCGTGCTGGCCGTCAATCAGTACCTGTTGCCGGGTATCGACGTTGAGCCGCAGTTCGTCCGGCACTACCCGCTGGGGGCGCACTTTGCCCATTCCATTGGCTACGTCGGCCGGATCAACGAGAAAGAAGCAAAGCAGCTGGATTCCGTTGAATACCGCGGCACTCAGTCCATCGGCAAGACCGGTATCGAGCGTTTTTACGAGTCCGAGTTGCACGGCAAGGTCGGCTACGAGGAAGTGGAAACCAACGCGCAGGGACGGGTATTGCGCGTGCTTAAACATACCGATCCGACACCCGGAAAGAACATCACTTTGAGCCTCGATATTCATCTGCAGGAAGCCGCAGAGGAGGCGCTGGGTGATCGCCGTGGTTCAGTCGTGGCGCTGGACCCGGCGACGGGCGAGGTGCTGGCGATGGTCAGCAAGCCAAGCTTCGATCCGAATCTGTTCGTGACCGGGATCAGTTTCAAGGAGTACGCCGCGCTGCGCGACTCAATCGATCGGCCACTGTTCAATCGCGTGCTGCGCGGACTGTATGCGCCGGGTTCAACGATCAAGCCGGAAGTGGCCATCGCCGGGCTTGATACCGGTGTCGTGAACGCCTCGACCAAAGTCTTCGACCCCGGCTATTTCCAGCTGCCGGACTTCGATCACAAGTACCGTAACTGGAACCACAGCGGTGATGGCTGGGTGGACATGGACGCCGCAATCATGCGTTCCAACGACACCTACTTCTACACCGTCGCGCACAAGCTCGGCATTGATCGCATGTACGACTACATGACCATGTTTGGCCTGGGTCAGAAGGTCTCGCTGGACATGTTTGAAGAGTCGGCAGGGTTGATGCCGTCGCGCCAGTGGAAGCGGGCGACGCGGCGCCAGACCTGGTTCCCGGGTGAGACGGTGATTCTCGGCATCGGCCAAGGCTACATGCAGGTCACGCCGTTGCAACTCGCTCAGGCCACTTCCCTGATCGCCAACAAAGGTGTGTGGGTACGCCCGCACCTGGCCATGGAAGTGGGCGACCGTGCGCCAGTGGACGAGCACCCGATGCCGAACATCGTGCTGCACGATCCCAACGAGTGGAACCAGGTCAACATCGGTATGCAGATGGTGATGCATGACCCGCGCGGCATTGCCCGTGCCGCGGCTCAAGGCGCGCAATACCGCATCGCGGGTAAAAGTGGTACGGCGCAGGTCGTGGCGATCAAGCAGGGCGAGCGTTATGACCGCGCCAAGACCCTCGAACGCCACCGCGACAATGCCTTGTTTGTCGGCTTTGCACCGGCTGATCACCCGAAGATTGTGGTCGCGGTCATGATCGAGAATGGCGAAGCAGGTGGTCGGGTCGCAGGTCCTGTCGTCAGGGAAATCCTTGATGCCTGGCTGCTGGACAAGGACGGCAAGTTGAAACCGCAATATGCGGCACCGGCCAAACCGGGTGAGCCCCATGTATAGGTTGTCAGCATGGGCACGGCCACCCATGCTGACTGCGGGTTCAGGTAGGAGGCAACGTGTTGGCGAGAAGGCTTGATGCGGTGATTCAGGTCTGATGCTCGCGAACAAGTTCGCGCCTACCGTGTGGAGCGCGCTGTCGGGTAGGAGGCAACTTGTTGGCGAGAGGGCTTGATGCGGTGATTCAGGTCTGACGCCTCGCGAACAAGTTCGCGCCTACCATTGAGCCGTGATAAGTGCACCGCGGTACGTTCAGTAAGCTTCGGTGCTTGTCTCTCTGGCGAGCACCGCCCACAGGTAACCCGCGTTGCACAGATCGACCTGTGTCACAGGCTGAACTGTACGCCGCACAGCCTGTCGATCACTGATGCGTGCCAAGACTCCGGCTACGTTTTCCATTTGTCTCGACAAGGAAACCAGCATGTCCAAAACCATTGCCGATCACCTCGCTCAAACCCTCGCCAGTGCTGGCGTCAACCGGATCTGGGGGGTGAGCGGTGACAGTCTGAACGGGCTGACCGATAGCCTGGAAAAGCTCGGTTCCATCCGCTGGATGCACACCCGTCACGAAGAAGTCGCAGCCTTTGCCGCCGGAGCTGAAGCGGCGAGCACCGGCAAACTTGCGGTCTGTGCGGGTAGCTGTGGACCGGGCAACCTGCACCTGATCAACGGCCTTTACGACTGCCATCGCAATCAGGTGCCGGTGCTCGCTATCGCTGCACATATCCCGTCTTCAGAAGTAGGTCTGGGCTACTTTCAGGAAACCCATCCTCAGGAACTTTTCAAGGAGTGCAGCCATTTCGTCGAGCTGGTCAGCACGCCGGAACAATTCCCCCGAGTGCTGGAGCGAGCCATGCGCGCCGCTATCGGTCAGCGTGGTGTCGCCGTCATCGTCTTGCCAGGCGATGTGGCGCTGAGCGATGCCCCGGATGCGCTCGCCAAGTGGGTCGATACCGCGCCGCCGAGCGTCACGCCGAGTGAGCAGGACATTCAGCAACTGGCCGACATTCTTAACGAGTCCAAAGCCGTCACCCTGTTGTGCGGTGCAGGCTGCGCCGGAGCCCACGAAGAAATGGTTGCCCTGGCTGACCGGCTCGGCGCGCCAGTGGTGCATGCCTTGCGCGGTAAGCAATACGTGGAATACGACAACCCGTTCGATGTCGGCATGACCGGGTTGATCGGCTTCAGCTCCGGTTACCACGCCATGCTGTCATGCGACACGCTGGTGATTCTGGGCAGTAGTTTCCCGTACCGGAACTTCTATCCGACCGACGCTAAAATCGTCCAGATCGATATCGATCCCACCGCCCTTGGGCGACGTACGCCGATCGACCTGGGGTTGACCGGTGGCGTCAAGGAAACCCTCACTGCGCTCCTGCCAAGATTGAATCGCCAGGAGGACCGCCGTTTCCTCGACAAAGCCCTCAAGCACTACGCGAAAGCGCGGGAAGGGCTGGATGACCTGGCCACGCCATCTGCGCCGGGCAACCCGATCCATCCGCAGTACCTGACCCGTCTGATTGATGAGCAGGCGGATGCCGATGCGATTTTCAGCGTCGATGTTGGTACGCCGACGTTGTGGGCTGCACGTTACCTGCACATGAACGGTAAGCGCAGTCTGCTGGGGTCGTTCAATCATGGCTCGATGGCCAATGCCATGCCTCAGGCGTTGGGGGCGAAAGCAGCCCATCCTGATCGTCAGGTTATCTCGCTGTGCGGCGACGGGGGCCTGTCAATGCTCATGGGCGACCTGTTAAGCGTGCGGCAGCTGGATCTGCCCATCAAAATGGTGGTGTTCAACAACAGCTCGCTGGGGTTCGTCGACATGGAAATGAAAGCCAGTGGTTATGTTCCCCATGGCACCGACCTGTTCGAGACCAACTTCGCCGGGATTGCGCTGGGTGCAGGCATTCTGGGTCTTCGTGTCGAGAGTGCAGAAGAGCTGCCCGCTGCGTTGCGTAAAGCGTTCGATCATCCTGGCCCGGTATTGCTGGATGTAGTGACCGCCAAACAGGAGTTGGGTATTCCGCCGAAAATCAAACTGGCCCAGGCCAAAGGTTTCAGCCTGTACATGATGCGCGCCGTATTGGGCGGGCGAGGTGATGAGGTCTTTGAGTTGGTGAAGACCAATTTGCGGTAATCCTGCCTTGTATACCTGATACGCAAACAGTGGACCTGTAGAAGCTCACCGAGGTTATGAGGCCAGCGATAGCGGTTTGTCTGACACGCCGCCATCGCTGGCCTCGTAACCTCGGTGAGCTCCTACAGGATTGGGTTTAATCTGGAAGACTGAATGTTTTCTGAAACGCTGGTATTTTCCGCCTTCGGCAGAACCTGTAAAATCTTTAGCTCTTAAAACCAAGTATATGTCACCATTCATCGTTAACTAACTTGTCATACGTCCGACTATTTGGATCCAATAAATATATTTGTTCGGGGCACTTTCCTTTTACTCAAAGAGCCCGTAAAAACGCCGCATTGCGTTCACTGTTTCAGTGAACAAGCGTGCGCCGTAGTAACTCTTTTGTATGGAAGTACCTGTCATGATGAAAAGTCTGGGTTTCAGCAGAAAAATTCTGCTCGCCGCCGCACTGGTGGTCGTTGTTGCTTTTACCTGTTTTATCGTTGTTAACGATTATCGACAACGCCAGACTTTAAAGTCGAATGTATTCGCTGAACTGCAACAACTCGGCGGCTTGACGACCCAGAACATCCAGACCTGGCTGGACAGCCGCACGCAGCTGCTGCAGTCCATGGCGCAGCGCATTTCGGCTGACGGCAAGGCGATTCCTGATTTGCAGCGTTCAATCGGTATTGCCGCTTATACCGACAACTTTCAGCTGAGTTATTTCGGCGGCATCGACGGCGTAATGTTCTCCGTGCCAGCAGGCAATCGTGCGGCGGATTATGACCCTCGCGCTCGTGGCTGGTACAAGGCCGCACAAAATGCGCCCGGCACTATCGTGACCGAACCGTACATTGCCGCTTCGTCGGGCAAGCTGGTCGTGACACTGGCAACACCGGTTAACTATCAGAATCAGTTCATTGGCGTTGCCGGTGCTGATATTTCTCTGGACAGCATTACCAAAACCATTAACTCGCTGAACTTCGGTGGGCATGGTTATGCATTTATTGTCAGCGGCGATGGCAAGATTCTGATTCACCCGGACAGCAAACTGATTCTGAAGAACATCAGCGAAGCCTACCCAGCCGACACTCCAAAAATCGTCGCGGGCGTGAGCGAGATCCAGTCTGCCGGCAAGGCGGAAATCATGTCGCTGACCAAGGTTGAGGGTGTTTCCTCGGCCAACTGGTATGTCGCGCTGGTTCTGGATCAGGACGCGGCGTACTCAATGCTTGGCGAGTTCCGCACCTCGGCCATCACCGCCATGGTGATTTCGGTGGTGATCATTATTCTGCTGCTGGGAATGTTGATCAGTGTACTGATGCAACCTCTGCACCAGATGGGCCGTGCGATGCGTGACATCGCAGACGGTGAGGGCGACCTGACCAAGCGTCTGGCGATCACCACTCAAGACGAGTTTGGTGAGCTGGCACAGTCCTTCAACCGCTTTGTCGAGCGTATTCACGGCTCTATCCGTGAGGTGGCGTCGACTGCCGGTCAGTTGGGCGAGGTGGCGATGCGTGTGGTCAAAGCCTCCAATTCATCCATGACCAACTCTGATCAACAGGCCAATCGCACTGAAAGTGTTGCGGCGGCGATCAACGAACTGGGCGCTGCCGCCCAGGAAATTGCCCAGAACGCAGCACGTACCTCCCAGCAGTCTGCCGATGCCAGCCAGTTGGCCGGTGACGGTCAGAAAGTCGTGCAACAGACGATCAACGCCATGAACGAACTGTCGGCGAAGATCAGCGAGTCCTGCGCCAACATCGAAAACCTCAATGGCAAGACCGTCAACATCGGTCAGATTCTGGAAGTGATCACCAGTATCTCCCAACAGACCAATCTGCTTGCGCTTAACGCGGCCATTGAGGCAGCACGAGCGGGCGAGGCTGGACGTGGTTTTGCGGTCGTTGCCGACGAGGTTCGTAACCTGGCGCACCGGACTCAGGACTCGGCACAGCAAGTGCAGAAGATGATTGAGGAACTGCAGGTGGGCGCGCGCGAAGCCGTGGTCACCATGACCGAAAGTCAGCGTCAGAGTGAAAGCAGCGTGACCGTCGCCAATCAGGCGGGCGAGCGGCTGAGCAGCGTGACGCGTCGTATCGACGAAATCAACGATATGAACCAGTCGGTGGCGGCTGCTACCGAAGAGCAGACGGCGGTGGTGGAGTCGCTCAACGTCGACATTACCCAGATCAATACCCTCAACCAGGAAGGCGTCGATAACCTCAAGCTGACCCTGGATGCCTGCTCGTATCTGGAAGAACAAGCGGCGCGCTTGCAGCATCTGGTGGGGACGTTCCGGATCTGAACATGCTTGGGCGGTGCCGCAGCCGAAAAAGCCGGTTGCGGCCTGCCTGATACTTGCGCCAGACCCATCGCGGGCAAGCCCGGCTCCCACCGGTTAATGGCTAACTGTGGGAGCCGGGCTTGCCCGCGAAAGAGGCGACCCGGGCTGGCAGGTATGACGGATTACCGCTTCCATACCTCAACCTTTCACAAAACGGTTATCCAACCGTCACGTTCGATTCACCCCACTGAAACACCGCGGGCCTACTGTCAGTTGCAACTCACAACAACCGACAGAGAAGCCCATGAACCCAGCCATCCATGTCGAGCGTCTGAACAAGACCTTTGCCCGCAAGCCCGCGCTGGTTGACCTGGCATTGTCTATACAACCCGGCGAAATGGTCGCGCTGATTGGCGCTTCGGGTTCTGGCAAATCCACCTTACTGCGTCACCTTGCCGGTCTGGCGTGCTGTGATCGTGGCAATGGGGGGAGCGTGCAGGTGTTGGGCCGCGAAGTTCAGGCCGCAGGCCGTCTCAGCGGCAAAGTGCGCAAATTGCGCTCTGACATCGGCTACATCTTCCAGCAGTTCAATCTGGTCAATCGCCTCAGCGTGCTCGACAACGTGCTGCTCGGTTGCCTGGGCCGCATGCCTGGCTGGCGCGGCAATCTGGGCCTGTTCAATGCTGAAGAGAAGCAACGCGCCTTACAGTCTCTGGACCGCGTCGGGCTTGTGGATCTGGCTGCTCAGCGCGCCTCGACCCTGTCCGGCGGCCAGCAACAGCGGGTGGCAATCGCCCGGGCCTTGACCCAGCAGGCCGAGGTCATCCTGGCTGACGAACCTATTGCCTCGCTGGATCCTGAATCCGCACGCAAGGTCATGGAAATCCTCGCCGACATCAACCGCACCGACGGCAAGACCGTGGTCGTCACCCTGCATCAAGTGGATTACGCCGTGCGGTACTGCCCCCGCGCCGTGGCGCTCAAGGGCGGGCGCATTCATTTCGATGGCGATGCGCAGAACCTCAGCAGCCAGTTCCTCAACGATCTCTACGGTGCAGACGTCGACACCAGTCTGATGATTGCCGAGGAAGGCCGACGCACCGGTGCAGCGCCGCGACTGGTGCTGGCTCGCGGTTAACCGCGCCTGATTTCCATCTGTACACCAACACAACAACAGCCAAACCCACACTGAGGAGTGCTTCCATGTTGAACCGTATCGGTCGCGTCGTTGCGTCTGCCGCGCTGCTCGGCAGTTGCCTGCTGGGCACTGCCCACGCAGATGAGAAAGTCATCAACTTCGGCATCATGTCTACCGAGTCTTCGCAGAACCTGAAAAGCATCTGGCAGCCGTTTCTGGATGACATGGGCAAGAAGACCGGGTTGAAGATCAACGCCACCTTCGCATCGGATTATGCAGGTCTGATTCAGGGCATGCGCTTCAACAAGGTCGATGTGGCCTGGCTGGGCAACAAGGCGGCGATGGAAGCGGTCGACCGTTCCAACGGTGAAATCTTCGCCCAGACCTCAGCGGCCAACGGCGCGCCGGGCTATTGGAGCGTGATCATTGCCCGCAAGGACAGCCCGATCAATACCGTTGAAGACATGCTCAAGAATGCCAAGACCCTGACCTTCGGTAACGGCGATCCAAACTCGACTTCCGGCTACCTGGTGCCGGGTTACTACGTGTTTGCCAAGAACAACGTCGACGCGGCTACAGCGTTCAAACGCACGCTGAACTCCAGTCACGAAGTGAATGCCCTGAGTGTTGCCAAGGGCCAGCTGGATGTTGCGACCTTCAACACCGAAAGCTGGGATCGTCTGGAAGTCACCCAGCCGGACATGGCCGCCAAGCTCAAGGTGATCTGGAAATCCCCGCTGATCCCTGCCGACCCGATGGTTTGGAGCAAAGCCCTGTCGGACGAGAACAAAAACAAGATTCGTGAGTTCTTTGCTGACTACGGCAACACCGACGAAGAGAAAGCGGTGCTCAAAGGCATGCAACTGGGCAAGTTCCTCAAGTCCAGTGATGACCAACTGTTGCCGATCCGTCAGCTGGACCTGTTCAAGCAGCGCACCGAAACCCTCGCCAGTACCAGCCTGAATGCCGACGAGAAAGCCAAGCGCCTCAAGGACATTGATGCCGGTCTGAGCAAGTTGCAGGAACGCCTGACCGAGCTTGAGAAGAAAAACACGGCCAGCGCTGGTTGATTGATCCGCGGCGCACCTTTTCGGGTGCGCCCACCTTCTGCTGAACGAGATCCGATTATGACGAGCACGACCACCCACGCGGCGTATACCCATGCGGCGGGCAAGCGCAGTTGGCCACAATATCTGGGCTGGGGCCTGTTCCTCGCGGTGCTGGCCTGGGCCTGGCAGGGTGCGGAAATGAATCCCGTGGCGCTGTATCGCGACTCAGGAAACATGGCGACCTTCGCCTCCGATTTCTTCCCGCCTGACTTTCACGAGTGGCGCTCGTACCTGAAGGAAATGATCGTCACGGTGCAGATCGCACTGTGGGGCACGGTGCTGGCGATTGTCTGCTCGGTGCCGCTGGGCATTCTCTGTGCCGAGAACATTACCCCCTGGTGGATTCACCAGCCGTTGCGCCGGGTGATGGACGCGTTCCGCTCCATCAACGAAATGGTCTTCGCCATGTTGTTCGTGGTGGCGGTCGGGCTCGGTCCTTTTGCCGGTGTTCTGGCGCTGTGGATCAGCACCACGGGCGTACTGGCAAAACTGTTTGCCGAAGCTGTGGAAGCGATTGATCCGGGCCCCGTCGAAGGCGTGCGCGCCACCGGTGCCAGCGCCTTGCAGGAGGTGATTTACGGGGTGATCCCGCAGGTCATGCCGCTATGGATTTCCTACGCACTCTATCGCTTCGAATCCAACGTGCGCTCGGCAACAGTCGTGGGCATGGTCGGCGCGGGCGGGATTGGCGTGATCCTTTGGGAAAACATCCGCGCGTTCCAGTTCACCCAGACCTGCGCGGTATTACTGGTGATTATCGTCGTGGTCAGCTCCATCGACATCGTGTCCCAGCGTTTGCGCAAGCAGTTTATTTAACCATATGGCACGCCTTGGCCCTGTAGGAGCTGCCGCAGGCTGCGAATCGCGGGGTGTCAGAGAAACCGTTTCGCAGCCTTCGGCAGCTCCTGCAAAGGTAATCCATGTGTTGATTAAGGAAGGTTCTTTTAGCTATGGACATGTCTAGACAACAAACCGAGCCGCTGTACCTGGAGCTCGCCAACATCCTGCGCGCCGAGCTGGGCAGCTATACAGCCGGGGATTACTTGCCCCCTGAAGTCCAGCTTGCCGCGCGCTTTGAGGTCAACCGCCACACCATCCGCCGCGCCATCGACGAACTGGTGCGCGAGGGCAGTGTGCTGCGACGTCAGGGCAAAGGCACACAGGTACTGCAACGGCCGCTGATTTACCCGATGCGGGCTGACAGTGCTTACAGCCAGTCGCTGTCAGCCCAAGGCGTTGGCGTCGATGCCACGCTGTTGCAACGCCAGGAGTGCCCGGCCAGTGCCGAGGACGCCGAACATTTGCTCCTTGATCAATACGCGCCGCTGATCGAACTGCACACCTTGCGCAAACTCGACGGCCATCCGGTGAGTTTGATTCGCCATCGTTTTTGCGCCACCCGCAGCGAATTACTCGCCAGTTATAGACGCGGTTCGCTACGCCAGTTTCTGGCTGAGCGCGACCTGCCGTTGACGCGGACCCTGAGCCTGGTAGGCGCCCGGCTGCCCAGCCGGGAAGAGGCAGACCTTCTGATGATGCCTCGCCATTTACCGGTGCTCACGGTCCTCACCGTATCCCGTGACAGCAATGGTCATCCGGTGGAGTTGTCCCGCTCCACCAGTCGTTCCGACCGCTTTCAATACCAGTTCATCGTCTGATGGAGATGCCTCTTATGAACCCTGCTACAGACCCCGTTATCGCCGCACGTCAACGCTGGATCGGCGTGCTTGCCCGGGCGGCTGGCGACGAGCTGAGCCGTCACGAGTCGGCATTGCGTGACGCCGAATACCAACTGATTCGCCCGCCGGAAATCGGCATGACCCTGGTTCGCGGCCGCATGGGCGGCACGGGTGCGCCGTTCAACGTGGGCGAGATGAGCGTTACCCGCTGCGTGGTGCGCCTGGCTGACGGCCGCACCGGTTACAGCTATCTGGCCGGGCGCGACAAGCCACGCGCCGAGCTGGCGGCACTGGCCGATGCCCATTTGCAAGGCCCTCAGCAGCAACATTGGCTTAACCAATTGATCGAGCCGCTGGCCCAGGCGCAGTCCAGACGTCGTGCTGAAAAAGACGCCGGAACCGCCGCCAGCAAAGTTGAATTCTTTACCCTGGTCAGAGGAGAAGACTGATGAATGCAGCCCTGTTGCAACCGGCATTCGCCGATCCGGTGCTCGACGCCCAGCGCAGTTTTCGTGCAGCCCTCAAGGCGCTCGCAGGCCCGGGTGTCATCCATACGTTGCAGTCGGCACAGCGCCCACCAGCACTCGACGGTCTCGATTCTGCCACCCATGCCTTGTGCCTCGCCTTGCTGGATATCGACACTGCATTGTGGCTGGCTCCGGCTTTCGATACTCCGGCGATTCGCGCCAATCTGGCCTTCCACTGCGGCTGCCCGATTGTTGCTGAGCGCCGCCATGCACGCTTCGCCTTGCTCGACGAAAGCCAACTGCACGACCTGTCTGGTTTCGACCTGGGCAACGACCGCTACCCGGACCAGTCCTGCACCTTGTTGATCCAGTTGCCGAGTCTTGGCGGCGGTAACTCGATGAGCTGGCAGGGACCGGGCATCGAAAGCGAAAACAAAGTTGCCTTGCCGTTGAGTGAAACGTTCTGGAACCAGCGCGAACAGCACAACGATTTTCCCCGTGGCCTGGATGTGTTTTTTCTCGCCAGCAGCGATTTGCTGGGTCTGCCGCGCAGCACTCGGGTCTGCCAATCTGCACAGGAGCGTGCCTGATGTACGTCGCCGTCAAGGGTGGCGAACAGGCCATCGATAATGCCCACCGTTTGCTAGCGAAAAAACGCCGGGGCGATACCTCCATTGCCGAACTCAGCGTCGAGCAGATTCGTCAGCAACTGCCTTTGGCCGTGGCCCGAGTGATGACTGAAGGTTCGCTGTACGACGAGCAACTGGCCGCGCTGGCAATCAAGCAGGCGGCGGGCGACATGATCGAGGCGATTTTTCTGTTGCGCGCCTATCGCACGACACTGCCGCGCTTCAGTGCCAGCGTGCCGATCGACACCTCGGACATGCAACTCAACCGTCGTCTGTCCGCGACCTTCAAGGACTTGCCTGGCGGCCAGTTGCTGGGTCCGACGTTTGACTACACCCATCGCCTGCTGGACTTCACCTTGCTGGCGGAAGGTGAGTTTCCAGGGCCGCAGGTGCAGGAGGACGCGGCCCTCGAACCCTGCCCACGGGTATTGGGGTTGCTGGCCAAAGAAGGCTTGATGAAGAACGAAGCTGACAGCAGCGAAGCCATTCCCGATATCACCCGCGAGCCATTGGAGTATCCCGCCAATCGTGCCCAGCGTTTGCAGGCGCTGGCCCGTGGCGATGAGGGGTTTCTGCTGGCCTTGAGTTATTCGACCCAACGCGGTTACGGCCGCAATCACCCGTTCGCCGGGGAAATTCGTATCGGCGAAGTCGAGGTCTGGATCGAGCCGGAAGAACTGGGCTTTCCGATTGCCATCGGCGCTATCGAAGTGACCGAGTGCGAAATGATTAACCAGTTCGTTGGTTCGGCCACTGAACAAGCGCAATTCACGCGGGGTTACGGGCTGGCCTTCGGTCACGCAGAGCGCAAGGCAATGGCTATGGCGCTGGTTGATCGCTCGCTGCGCGCTGAAGAGTTCAACGAAGAAATCCAGTCACCGGCGCAACAGGAAGAGTTCGTTCTCGCCCACTGCGACAACGTCGAGGCGGCGGGTTTCGTCTCGCACCTGAAGCTACCTCACTACGTCGACTTCCAGTCCGAGCTGGAACTGATCCGCAAGTTGCGCGCGCCTGCACACAAGGAACTCAAGCCATGAATGCTTATCAGCAGGCACATTCCCAGCCTCAGCCAAAGCCCCAGCGGGATGAGGCCTACAACTTCGCGTACCTGGATGAACAGACCAAACGCATGATCCGTCGCGCCTTGCTCAAGGCAGTGGCGATTCCTGGCTATCAAGTGCCGTTCGGCGGTCGTGAAATGCCGCTGCCCTATGGCTGGGGCACGGGTGGCATGCAACTGACAGCGGCGATTCTGGGCGCTGAAGACGTGCTTAAAGTCATTGACCAGGGCGCGGATGACACGACTAACGCAGTGTCGATCCGGCGCTTCTTTGCTCGCACTGCCGGTGTCGAAACCACCGAAAGAACACCTGAGGCCACGGTCATCCAGACCCGCCACCGGATTCCGGAAACTCCGCTGAGCGCGGAGCAGATTCTGGTTTATCAGGTGCCGATTCCTGAGCCATTGCGCTTCATTGAGCCATTGGAAACCGAAACCCGGACCATGCACGCCCTTAATGATTACGGGGTCATGCACGTCAAGCTTTACGAAGACATCGCCACCTTCGGCCACATCGCGACCAGCTACGCCTACCCGGTGATGGTTGATGAACGCTACGTGATGGACCCTTCGCCGATCCCCAAATTCGATAACCCCAAGCTCGACATGAGTCCGGCGTTGATGCTGTTCGGGGCAGGGCGGGAGAAACGTCTGTACGCCGTACCGCCGTTCACCAAAGTCGTAAGCCTGGACTTCGAGGACCATCCGTTTCAGATCCAGAGCTGGGAGCACAACTGCGCCATCTGCGGCAGCCACGACTCTTATCTCGATGAGCTGATTCTTGACGATGCAGGGACCCAGAGCTTCGTCTGTTCTGACACCGACTACTGCGCTCAGCGCGTCATCCAGCAACAGGAGGCGGGCCAATGACCAGCGCGCAAGCCCGACCCAACGTCGTAGCACTGCCGGAGAGCACGCAGCCGCTGCTCACTGTGCGTGACCTGACCAGGCTCTATGGCCCGGACAAGGGCTGCCAGGGCGTCAACTTCGAGCTGTATCCGGGAGAAGTACTGGGCATCGTCGGCGAATCCGGCTCCGGGAAGTCGACGTTGCTGTCGCTGCTCAGTGGTCGCTGCCCGCCGGATCGTGGCGGCATCGATTACCGCGGCAAGGACGGTCAGGTACTGGACCTGTACAGCGCCAGTGAGGCCCAGCGCCGCACCTTGCTACGCACCGAGTGGGGTTTCGTCGAGCAAAGCCCGCGTGACGGGCTGCGCATGGGCGTGTCCGCCGGGGCCAACATCGGCGAGCGGCTGATGGCTCAGGGCGTGCGCAATTATCAGGCGCTGCGCGCTGCCGGTATCGACTGGCTGACCCAAGTGGAAATCGACCCGCTGCGCATCGACGACCTGCCACGGACCTTCTCCGGTGGTATGCAGCAACGCTTACAGATCGCCCGCAATCTGGTCTCCAGCCCACGACTGGTGTTCATGGACGAGCCTACCGGCGGCCTCGATGTTTCCGTGCAGGCGCGCTTGCTGGATCTTTTGCGTGCGCTGGTGCGGGAGCTGGACCTGGCGGTGGTGATTGTCACCCACGACCTGGCCGTCGCCAGACTGCTGGCCGACCGTTTGATCGTGATGCGTCGTTCGCGGGTGGTGGAAACCGGTTTGACCGACCAGATCCTCGATGATCCACAGCATCCGTATTCGCAACTGCTGGTGTCTTCGGTGCTGCAACCGTGAACCGCTTTTTGGAGGACGTCTCATGAGTACCCTGATCGAGGTCCGCGACCTCTCGAAAACTTTCACCCTGCACCAGCAGAATGGCGTGGTACTCAACGTGCTGCGCGGCTTGAATTTCGCGGTGCGCGGTGGCGAATGCCTGGTTTTGCATGGCGATTCAGGGGCAGGCAAGAGCACCTTGCTGCGCACCCTGTACGCCAACTATCTGCCTGCGGGGGGCAGCATTCGCGTCCAGCATGGCGGCGAGTGGCTGGAGCTGGTCAATGCGCAACCCCGACAAGTGCTGGCCGTACGTCGTCAGACGCTGGGCTACGTCAGCCAGTTCCTGCGAGTAATCCCCAGGGTTGCCAGCCTTGATGTGGTGATGGAACCCGCACTGGCGCGGGGCTGGTCGAAGGCGGATGCCAAAGCCCGTGCCGAACAACTGCTGACGCGTTTGAACATTCCGCAACGCCTGTGGCAACTGGCGCCCGGGACATTTTCCGGTGGTGAGCAGCAACGGATCAATATTGCCCGGGGCTTCATGGTGCCGTGGCCCGTGCTGTTACTCGATGAACCCACTGCGTCGCTCGACGAAAGCAATCGCCAGGTCGTGCTGGAACTGATGAATGAAGCCAAGAGCGCCGGAGCTGCGTTGATCGGCATCTTCCACGACCGCGCTGCGCGTGAGGCGGTTGCCGACCGTTATCTGGACATGACCCCGGTGGACCTGACCGCCAAGGAGTTGCTGCAATGCTGAACGAACAGATTCTGACCAATGCTCAGGTTGTCGCCGCTGATCAGGTGTTCAACGGCACCGTGGTCCTGCGCGACGGGCTTATCGTCGACCTGCAGACCGGCCGCAGCCAGTTGCCTCAGGCGCTGGACTTGCAGGGGGATTATCTGCTGCCGGGCCTCGTCGAACTGCACACCGATAACCTCGAAAAGCACCTGTCGCCGCGCCCCGGTGTGGACTGGCCGTCGGCCTCTGCGGTGCTCAGTCACGATGCGCAGATCATTGCATCCGGCATCACCACGGTGTTCGACGCATTGTCTATCGGCGATGTGAACCCAAAGGGCAAGCGCATGCAGCAACTGCCCGCCATGCTAGAGGCCATCGCCAGTGCCAATGCGGCGGGATTGACCCGTGCCGAACACCGTCTGCACTTGCGTTGTGAAGTCTGCCACCCGGACACCTTGAGCGTGTTCCGCGATCTGGTCGAACAGCCATTGGTGCAACTGGTTTCAGTGATGGACCACTCGCCGGGCCAGCGTCAGTTTGCGCTGGAGTCCAAGTATCGCGAGTACTACATGGGCAAGTACCACCTGACGACGGCGCAGATGGATGAGTTCATTGTTGAGCAGGTGGCCAATTCCCGGGAATACAGCGACCGCTTTCGTCGCGCCATTGTGGAGGATTGTCTGACGCGCGGGCTGTCGGTCGCCAGTCATGACGACGCGACCCTGGCCCACGTGGAAGAGTCGGCAGGCTATGGCATGAGCATTGCCGAGTTTCCGACGACCATGGAGGCCGCGCAGGGCTGCCGACGGTTGGGCATGAGCGTGTTGATGGGCGCACCCAATGTGGTACGTGGTGGTTCGCACTCGGGTAACGTGGCAGCCGTCGATCTGGCGAAAGAAGGGCTACTGGATATTCTCTCCAGCGACTATTATCCGGCCAGCCTGTTGCAGGCCGCATTTACGCTGGCCGGGCAGAGCGAGTACTGCACGCTGCCACAAGCGGTGGCAATGGTCAGTCGAGCCCCGGCGGTTTCTGCCGGGCTGGACGATCGTGGGGAGATTCGTGTCGGGTTGCGTGCCGATCTGGTTCACGTCCGGGCTGATCGTGGTCGGGTTGAAGGCGCGTTACCGGTTATTCAGCAGGTCTGGCGACAAGGCAAGAGGGTGTATTGATGGCTGGCAGGTTGATCTATCTCATCGGGCCGTCCGGTTCGGGCAAGGACAGCCTGCTGGACAGCGCACGTGACGAGCTGAACCGGCGCGGTTGCCGGGTTGTACAGCGGGTGATTACTCGTTCGGCGGAAGCCGTGGGCGAGGCGGCTCAGGCGGTGACGGCCGAGCAGTTCATCGCGATGCAGGCTCAGGGCGATTTTGCCTTGAGCTGGCAGGCCAACGGCTTGCATTACGGTATCCCCAGGCAGATCGATGAATGGCTGGAAGAAGGCCACGACGTGCTGGTCAACGGTTCCCGGGCGCATCTGCCTCAGGCCCGGCAGCGTTATCCCGATTTGCTGGCCATTTTGCTGACGGTCAGTGATGACATCTTGCGTCAGCGCTTGCTGGCCCGTGGCAGAGAAGCACTGGCTGACATCGAAGCCCGGTTGCAACGCAACTCCAGATTCACCGTGGAATTGCTCGCTGATGATCCTGCGGTGTTCGTGCTGGACAACTCGGGGGCGCTGGCGCAGACCACTGAGCGCCTGTTGCAGCGCATCGCGCATGAGCACGCATGCGCCTGACGTTGCTGGGCACCGCCGATGCCCGTCAGGTCCCGGTTTACGGCTGCCAGTGCCCGGCGTGTGCGGCGGCGCATGCCAATCATCAGTTACGGCGTCTGCCGTGCAGCGCGCTTGTCGAATGTGGTGATCAACGCTGGTTGATCGACAGCGGGCTGACCGATCTGGCCGAGCGCTTTGCACCGCACACCCTCAACGGCATTTTGCAGACTCATTACCACGCCGATCACGCTCAGGGTTTGCTGCATTTACGCTGGGGCCAGGGGCTGATAATCCCCGTGCATGGCCCGCAGGATCCGGAAGGCCTGGCCGATCTGTACAAACATCCCGGCATTCTCGACTTCAGTCTGCCATTCAGCGCATTCGAAACGCGGCAGCTTGGCACGCTGACGGTCACGGCTATGCCGCTGGTGCATTCCAGACCCACTTTGGGTTATCTGTTGGAGGGTGAGGGCAGGCGTATCGCCTACCTCACGGATACGGTCGGTCTGCCTGACGCGACAGCCGAGTATCTGCAACGTCAGCCACTGGATGTGCTGATTCTCGATTGTTCTATGCCGCCGCAACCTCAGGCGCCACGTAATCACAATGATTTGAACCTTGCGCTACAGGCCGTCGAGCAACTGCAGCCGGGTAAAGCGGTGCTGACCCACGTCGGTCATACACTGGACGCATGGTTGATGGACCACGGGCCTGAATTGCCGGAGCACGTGATCGTGGCCCGGGATGGCATGCAGGTGTAATCCTTGTGCACTGCTGGTAAGGCCTGCGATCCCCGAACTTCACTGAAGAAGATCGTTCAAACGTGACATATCGATCATCAGGTCACGGCCATGATGGTCATTTGAATGGCGTGGAGATTTACCAATGAGCAGTCAACCTTACGCTACAACAGCACCGAGTCGCGCTGAAGTCGATGCCTATGCCGGTGCGACGCTGATTCAGTTTGGTACGGACTGGTGCGGCTTCTGCAAAGCCGCCGAGCCGCTGGTCAACAAGGTTCTGGCGGATTATCCGGATGTGCGTCATCTCAAAATCGAAGACGGCAGCGGACGCCCTCTGGGGCGTTCATTCAGGATCAAACTGTGGCCAACCCTGATCTTCATGCGCGACGGCGTCGAACTGAGTCGCCTGGTGCGGCCGGGTAATGTCAGCGATATCGAAGAGGCTTTTGAAGGGATGGTGCAGGAAGTCTGAAACCGCACAGCTCCGTAGGAACGGCTTTAGCCGGGAGCGGGCCAGGAATCAAACCCTCGCGGCTAAAGCCGCTCCTACGGATTTCAGGTAATCGCAGAATTGCGATCGGGTTACTTCGAAGGTCTATCTACCCACCCGTCATATTCATGAACCGCACCACCTGCACTTCATCGTTAACGCTGAAGTTGTGGCTCCAGGGTTTGAGCTGCATGGCGTCGATAATCGCCTTTTCGAGCTTTTCCGGCTGGCCCGGATTAGCCCGCAGCACGGCCTTGAGGTCGGCGGAATGTTCGTTGCCCAGACACAGCAACAGGCGGCCCTCCACAGTTAGTCGCACCCGGTTGCAGGTCGCGCAGAAGTTGTGGCTGTGGGGTGAGATGAAGCCAATACGGATGTCCGGTGCCTCGGCCAGGCGCCAGTAGCGCGAAGGTCCTTGAGTGGACTCGGTGGAATTGATCAGCGTGTAGCGCTCGGCAATACGTTCGCGGACCTGATCACTCGAATAGAAGGACTCGGCCCGGCTGTGGTCGCTGATAATGCCCAGCGGCATCTCTTCAATGAAGGAGATATCCAGCTTGCGGTCAATGGCAAACGCCACCAGATCGTTGATTTCGTGATCGTTGCGACCTTGCATCACCACGCAGTTGAGCTTGGTGTGCACGAAACCGGCCGCGTTCGCGGCATCAATACCGGCGATAACCTTGCTCAGTTCGCCAGTACGGGTCATTTCCTTGAATCGCGCCGGATCAAGGCTGTCCAGGCTGATATTCAGTCGGGAAACCCCGGCTTCGAACAACGGCTGGGCAAGCTTCTCCAACTGCGATCCATTGGTGGTCATGCACAGTTCGCGCAAGCCGGGCAGGGCGGCGATCTGCTCGCAGAGGCCGACAATCCCAGACCTTACCAACGGCTCACCGCCGGTCAGGCGAATCTTGCGCGTGCCGAGTGCGACAAACTGCTCGGCAACCTGGAAAATCTCTTCCAGAGAAAGAATCTGCTGGCGTGGCAGAAACGTCATTTCCTCGGCCATGCAATACACACAACGGAAGTCGCAACGGTCTGTCACTGACATCCGCAGGTAATCGACCTTGCGTGCAAAGCTGTCCATCAGGATACGGTCTGACATTTCCACCTTCTCAACACATTCTCCAACAGGCCTGTAACCGCACTGTTCATGGCAAGTTTCATACTTTTTGCGAGCGGGCCGCCGATGCTACAGGGTTATCGGCCGATGTCAGCGTTTGGTTATAGGAAACATAGTAAGCCAGTCCTACAAATACCGCTCCACCCACCGCATTACCGAGGAATACCGCAACAAAGTTCTCTACAAACTGAGTCCAGCTCAGCGCGTCGGCAAAGATAGCGGCGGGAATCAGGAACATATTGGCAACAACGTGCTGAAAACCGATAGCGACGAAGGCCATGACCGGAAACCACATGCCGAGAATCTTACCTGCAACGTCTTTGCTTGCGTAGGACAGCCATACCGCAAGGCATACCAGCCAGTTGCAGCCGATGCCGGAAATAAATGCCTGACCGAAATCGGCGCTGACTTTGCCCGTAGCGATAGCCACTGTTTTAGCCAGATAGGGGCCTTCGGTCAATCCCAGCATGTGACCGAAGAAAAACGCGACAAACAGAGCGCCCAGCAGGTTGGCCAGGGTCACCAACAGCCAGTTGCGCGCTACGGCTGAAAGCCGAATGCGCCCGGCGAACATGGCCATTGGCAGGCTCATCATGTTGCCGGTCAGCAGTTCACCACCCGCGAGGATCACCAGAATCAGACCGATCGGGAACACCGCTGCGCCCAACAGGTTGCCAAACGAGGCCCACTGAGCGGGAATCATGGTACTGACGTGAATGTCGAGCAGAAACCCTATGGAAATGAACGCACCCGCCAGAAAGCCCAGAATCAGTACGGAAAGGGTAGGGAGGTGGGCCTTTTTCACGCCTGCTTCGACGGTCAGTTCGGCGATCTGTTGCGGGGTGTTCACGGACATGGTTCTGGCTCAAGCAGAGTGACGATACGAGGCGCGCGCATAAGCACACGCCGCTGGCAGTCACCAGTCAATAGTAGGGTTCTTTAGCGTCCGGTCTGGTTGCGCAACGCGGGGTCAGTCACGCTCGCAGGTTCCTGTGATTCAGAGGCGAGAGGTGCCCGGTCGATAGCAATCAAGCCGGGAATACCGGGATGGTCTGCGGGGCGCCTGAATTAGTAAGCAAGCTACTGAGTCGAAATGCCGCAGTCCAATCGCTTGTTCCGATGAACTCATCGACATCCTCAATCGCCACCCTGTAACCCTTACAGGCTACGGCCTGGAGCGTAGTGCTCAAAGGCTTTGCTCATGCGCGAAAGTAAGCTCCACCTGCGCACCCTGTCCGTTGCCAACACGTCGGTTGCTGCGTAAAACGCTCGCACCGCAACGTTTCGACAGGGCATCGACCAGATTAAGGATCGATGCGTTACCCGGGCTGATGAAGGCTTTCAAGATGGTTTCGTTGAAGCCTGGGCCGTCGTCACAGAGGCACACGCGAGCAGTGGTCGCGTCGATGGGTGCTATGTGCAGTTCGACGCCGCTGCCCGTACCGTGCTTGATCACGTTATCCAGCAGTTCGTTAAGGATCAGCCCCAGATTCGAGCCCATCTGGAGTGATACATAAACCGGCCGGGTCTGCAGACTCAAGGTGATTGAGCGCTGCTGTTGCGCATTGATGAAACCTTGCGCCAATTGCGGCAGTAACTGAGCCAGATCAACTTGATTGCGGGTATTGCGATGCAGTTGTTCCTGTACCGCGCCCACACCCACAACTCGAGTAATTGCCGATTGCATCAGGGTTCTGGCTTCTTCACTTTGCGCGCGCAGGCTTGAGATTTGCAGCAGGCTGATGATGAGTTGGAGGTTGTTTTTGACTCGATGATTGAGTTCAGCGAGCAGCCCTTGCTGGTTTTCGGCCATCTCTCGTTGTTCAGTGATATCAAGGCAACTGCCAAAGTAACCGGCGAATTGTCCGTCACGGTAAAACGGTGCACCGCTGTCCAGCATCCAGCGGTACTGGCCGTCGTGACGCCTCACCCTGTAGGGCATTCTGAAGGGCAAACGTTCATCGAAAGCTTTGTGGTAAGCATTGACGCATTCATCCAGGTCGTCCGGATGTATATCGTCTTTCCAGCCATAACCGCACAGTTGCTGTTGGCTTTTGCCGGTAAAGTCAGTCCAGGGTTTATTGAACCAGTCACATTGCTTGTCGCTTCTGGCTCGCCAGATCATCACCGGCGCGTGGTCGGCCAACTCGCGAAATTCTATTTCTCCCAGCAGCGCCGGTCCGCTTTGCAAGTCAGGTTCCGGTTTCATGGGGGGCTTACCGTGGACAATCGTGGCGGGGTTTTCTGGAAAATCTCCAGAGCACTATGGGCAGGCAGCGCGGCGAGTGACTGCCCCTCCAGCAACGCACCTGCAACCTTTGCACAAAAGGTCAGGTCTTGCGGAGCGTAGGGCTTGCGCAATAGACCAAGCGCTGCATCCGCATTGGCACGGGCGGCGAGAATCTGCCCGCTGATGAACATCGAGCTGATGCCATGCTCATTCAAAAGGCTGCGAGCCAGCGCAATACCTTCGTCGTGGCCGCCCAGATTGATATCGATGAAGGCCACATCAGCTTGCTGCTCACCCGCTAGCTGCAGCGCGTGGGATACATCATGGGCAGGGCCGATGACTTCATGTTCTGTACCCAGCGTGGCAACGGCGATCATTGCCAGGACAGGATCATCTTCTATCAGGAGGATGCGCATTTTTTATTCCTGCCTTTTAATCGATAGACGCAAACGAGGGCGCTGAAGTAGGCGGTTACGTCGCGAGGCAAAGAGCTTTTATTTCATGCAAATGCACGTCATGAAGGTTGGGCCGCCCCGTATCTGAATGGTTCAGAAAAGGTTCAAAAAACATCCAGACGGGTGAAGATTATGATTTTTCGTTCGCAATGCTGCGTTCGTATCGCTCCAGAAGTGGCTGGATGCTGACCCCGTGCAACAAGATGCTAAGGGCCACTACCGATAGCGTGAGGCCGACGCTGGCTTGCGCCACGTCTTTCGGCAGCCCGTGACCAAGGGCAAAGCACAGGTAGAAAAGGCTGCCGATGCCTCGAATGCCAAACCATCCGACCAGTGCTTTCTGCCGCTTGTTGAGCAAGCGACGGCTGATCAACAGCCACACGGCAACGGGTCTGATGACGCAAAAAAGTGCCAGGCCCAAACCTACCGCACGCCAATCCCAATACAGGGCAAGGGAGGCGCCGAGCAGGGTGATCAACAGCACTTCCATCGACCGCTCGACAAGGCTGCCAAACGCCAGCATGTCTCCCATCATGACGCCAGCAGCCAGTTGCGACTCACTCAAATCCTCTTTCTCGGCAACAGTCGCACGCTCGACACTGCCGCTCATGTGCCCGATGACGGGTTGGGCGAGGTGCTCGGCGGGCACTTCGGACTGAGTGATCCGGGCCTCTGCCTGGCGTAAGCCCAGGCCCGCAGCAAACACTGACAGGAATCCGAATGCACCCAAGCCGTTGGCCACTACATAAGAAATGGCAATCAGCGCCAGGGCCAGAAAGTCATTGGGAGACGTGTCGCTGTCGGCATTCTTGATGCGTAGGTAGATCATCAAATGCCCGACACCCCGGCCGAGCCCATAGCCAATCAGCAACCCCACTGGCACGCCCCACAGCAGGTTCTTTATGGCCCAGTGCTGAACCCAGTTCATATCACCGGCACCATGGGTCAAAAACAACAGGGCGAAGATCACGAATGGAAAGGCCGTTCCGTCGTTGAGGCCTGCCTCGCCGGACAGCCCAAAGCGCAGGCGGTCGGAGTCCTGTGCGCTATTAACCTGCACCAGCGAGGCGAGTACCGGGTCGGTAGGCGAAAGCATGGCGCCCAGCAGGATTGAAATCCCCCAGGACAAACCGAACAGGTAATGCGCCGCCATGGCGGTACCCGCGATGGTCACCAGCATGACGGGCCCGGCCAGCCAGTAGGCGGAACGCCAGGCTTTGCTGGCCAACGGCAAACGGAGCTTGATCCCGGTACTGAACAGCGAAAACAGCACGGCTGCTTCAGTCAGGCGTTCAAGCCAGCCTGAAGCTTGCTGGAAGTCCAGGTTGAGCATGTCCAGCCCGGCTGGACCGATCGCAAAGCCGAATGCGAGGCAGACTGCCGAGGTGGTGACGGGCAGCCAGCGCAAGTAGGAAGAAGTCAGCGCGAGCATCATCAGCAACGCGCCTAGTACAGTCATGCAAAGAATGAAGCTCATCCGGCCTGAAGTCTCACAACGGGGCCTCGCAAATACGAGGCGATAAGGTTGTGACTGCTCAGGGTCGGGATAGTTGAAACATTTGGTATCAAAGGCTATCGGGGTGGGTTACGGGAAGGTCTGGGGTGGTGATTTCATCCACCAATTGATAGATGTGCTGGCTGACCTGACGCAGTAACTGTAGGAGTGACCGGGGTGGCGCTCCACCTTGCTCGCGATAGCGTCAGGTCAGACGACACCTTCTTAACAGATCTACTGCCATCGCAAGCAAGCTCGCTCCTACAGATGGTGATGCGGCTTGTAGGAGTGAGCTTGCTCGCGATTTGGTTTACCGCTCTACCGTCCTGTTCCAGCGCGCATTCCATTCCGGGCGTGTCAGGTTGACCTGATCCCAGTCGATGGTCACTGCCGTTTCCAGATATTTGTTCATCGCCTCAACCTGGCCGCGGGTCTTGTCCGTGGTCGGGGTTTTCGGGTTGGACGGGATCTGGTCACCAAACTCCAGCGCGGGCGCTTGAGCTTCTGGGGTCAGCAGATAAGCGGCGAGTTTCTGCGCCAGTTCCGGCTGATCGTTTTTGGCGATTGCACACTCGGCCACGTTCAGCACCACGCCGCCTTCTTTAGGGGGCGCGTACTCCACCGGTACGCCCTTGATTTTCAGTGCGGTGACCTGAGTTGGCGTGAGCGGGAACAACGCGGCTTCGCCGGTCTGCACCATCTCGGAAATCTTCGCCGAGCTGGCGATGTATTCCAGCACGTTAGGGCCAACGGTTTTCGGCCATGCCTTGAAGCCTGGCTCCACGTCAGTTTCGCTGCCGCCCTGAATGCGGTTGAACATCAGGAAGCCATGCAGGCCGAAAGTAGAGGAGGCCATGGACTGGAACACGACTTTCTCCTTGAATTTCTTGTCCGCCAGATCCATCCACGAGGTCGGCGCTGCCCAGCCGTTTTCCTTGAACATTTTTGTGTTGTAGGCCAGCCCGGTGACACCGAGGCTCACCGCTGCCGCTTCGTCCTTGATCTTCGCCTTGGCAGGCAGATCAGCCAGCGACGGGCTTGGCTGAAGCTTGTCGCACAGGCCCATGGAGATCGCCCGGTACATGATCCCGTCATCGAGGAACATCACGTGCATCTGCGGGTTGTCTTTGCTCGCCTGAACCTTGGCGAGAATGTCCGAAGACGTTCCCGGCACGATCACGACTTTGACGTTATTGGCTTTCTCGAAAGCAGGCAGGACCTGATCGGCATACAGGCGCTCCATCGTCCCGCCGTTCATGCCCAGATAAAGCGTGGTGGCGGCCTGGACCGGGGAAGAGGCGAGCATCACCGCGAGGGGCAGGCACGACAAGCCGGTAAATGCGATACGTTTTGCGTTCTTCATTGCAGCGACCTTCCTCTGTGCAAAGGGATGAAATCAATGGTTAACGGTTTTACAGGTTTGGGCAGTCTGTTGAAAACGGCGGATGGAAAATGCTTCCAGGGAAATCGTCGACTGACCGGTGCATACCCATTCGGCAAGGGCCTCACCCGCAGCCGGGCCAATCTGAAAACCAGAGCCTGCAAAACCGAAGCCATGCAGCAGGCCAGGTTGCAGGAGGCTCGGGCCGAGCACCGGTTCGCGATCCGGTAAATACCCTTCGGTGCCACTCCAGGTACGAATCGCCTGTGCACCGGCCAGCGGCGGATACAGCTCCACCGCGTTGCGCAGGATATCGACCACGGCGGCTTGCCCCGGCCTGGCGCGGGTCGGGTCCAGCGCAAAGCCCTGACCGCCGCCCAGCACACAATTGCCTCGGGCGACTTGCCGGGCGTAGATACCACCGCCCTCGACACCCGTGCTGACGTCCATGAACATCGGCAGCGGCTCAGTGACCAGCATGGCCGGGTGGCCAGAGACCATCGGCACCGGCTCGCCGAATTGCGCCGCCAGATCGCTGGCCCATGCGCCTGCACAGTTGAGCAGCCAGGGTGCACGCAGGTTCAGGCCGTTAGCGGTGCGCACCACGAAGACTCCGCCGTCATGACTGACGTCTACGACCCTGGCTTGCTCATGGATCTGTGCACCCGCCTTGCGGGCGGCGCGGGCGAATGCCGGAGAGACCAGCCGCGGGTTGGCATGACCATCTTCGGCGCAAAACGAGGCACCCACTGCAACATCACCCGCCCAGGCAAAGCGTGCCCTTAACTGCTCGCGATCGAGCAATTGCAGGTCCAGCCCAAAACCACGGCTGGCATCGGCGTAAGCCCGCAGCGCATCCATATCCTTGTCACTGCGGGCCAGTTTCAGGTGCCCTGAGCGCAGGTACTCGCCATCGATGCCAATCAGCTCGCGCAAGCCGCTCCAGATGCCATGGGCGCGCTGCGATAACGGCAGCTGGCTCAGCGGGCGACCCTGACGCCGCACGCCACCGTAGTTAACGCCGCTGGAATGCGAACCGCAGAAATCGCGCTCCAGCAACGTCACGCGTTTGCCCTTCAAGGCCAGAAACAAAGCCGCTGATGCGCCGACAATGCCACCGCCAATGATCAGCGCATCGCTTTCGATGATTGCGCTCATGACGACGTCTCCACACCAAATGGCAACGGTTTGACAGGGGCCTGTCCGCGCAGCCGACCGATGCTTTGCAGGTCTCGGCCGCTGCACTGGGCGACGAGTTCCGCTGCCGCCAGCCCGCACATCCGACCCTGGCAACGGCCCATGCCGACCCGGCACATGGCTTTTACCCGGTTGATCTCCCAATGGCCTTCGTTGACCACGGTACGGATATCGCCTGCACTGATTTCCTCACAGCGACAGATGATCGTTTCGTCCGGGACCGTTTTGGCCCAGTCAGTGGGGAAGGGGAATGCAGTTTCCAGCCCGTGACGAAAGCGCGTGATCTGCTCCAGTGTGTGCTTCAAGTGTTCGCTGCGGGCTTTGTCGACCACCAGGCCACTGTCCTCCAGCAGGGTGAGGGCAGCCAGTTCGCCGGCCATTTCTGCAGCATCAGCGCCCATGATGCCCGCACCGTCACCGGCCAGATAAACGCCTGCGACAGTGCTGCGCCCAGCGTCATCACGGGTGGGCAGCCATGCACGATTGAGCTTGCTCCATTGAAACTCGCAGCCGATCAGGTCAGCCAGTTGTGTCTCGCTGCGCAACGCATGGGCGAAAGCCACCGCATCGCACTCCAGTTGTTGCACTGCACCACTGTCTTGCCACTGCACGCTGTTGACGCGCTTCTCGCCCTCGATACGTTGCAAGGTCGCGCCCTGATGCACGGCAATGCCATGAGCCGTCAGCCAGGCGCGGTAGTACAACCCTTTAGCGAGGGTCAGCGGCTGCCCCAGTAGTGCGGGCAGTGCCCGGCACTGGGCGGAAAAGGGCGCGCTGTCAAGGACGGCGACAACGTCGGCCCCGGCCTTGGCGTATTGATAAGCGACCAGATACAAGAGCGGACCGCTCCCGGCAAACACCACTTTTTCGCCGATGGCGCAGCCCTGATATTTCAAAGCGATCTGTGCCGCGCCCAGGCTGTACACACCTGGCAACGTCCAGCCAGGTACAGGCAGGATACGGTCGGTTGCGCCCGTCGCGATGATCAAGTGGCTGTAGTCGATGCTCCCGGCGCGGTTTTCCTGCAAGGTGTCGAGTCGCTGTTCTTCAGCGTTCCACACCAGTGTTTGTGGGCGATAGTCGATGTGCTTCGCCAGTTCGTCGAGGGTCTGATGCACGGCGACGGCTTTGCCCGCCTCAAAGCCATACAGCGCTTTGGGTTCACGTCGGAAGTTCTCGGGCTGACGGCGATAAATCTGTCCGCCGCCCCGCAGGCCCTCATCCAGCAAACACGCCTTTACGCCATGAGCATGCAGGGTTTGCGCAGCACGAATACCCGCAGGACCTGCGCCGACGATCACCACCGATTGTGCGGTATGGGTATTCATGGCTGCCGTCCCGGATCACGGCTGACGATTTGCCCACCTTCGAGCAATGTTGAGCAGGCGCGTACCCGACGACCATCGCCAAGGCGCACCCAGCAATCCTGACACGCGCCCATCATGCAGAAACCGGCGCGAGGCTCGGCACTGAAGTCGCTGCCGCGCAGGTGTTCGCTGCTGGTCAATACCGCCGTGAGCAGGGTGTCGCCCTGCAAGCCGCTGGCAGGCTGGCCGTCGAGGGTGAAGGCCAGCGCCGGACGGTCGTGTTCGACCAAACGTTTGAGCAATGCCATGAGGTTCGCGCTCCAGGCCTCAGGTTAATGTTTGCCGACCAGCACCCGATCCAGGCCATAAACCCGGTCGAGGATGATCATGGTGGCGGCGGTCAACGCGATGACCAGCGCGGAAACGGCGGCCATCATCGGATCGATGGACTCCGTGGCGTAGACGTACATGCGTACCGGCAGGGTCTGTGTAGACGGCGAGGTGACGAAGATCGACAGCGTGACTTCGTCGAAGCTATTGATGAACGCCAGCAACCAGCCACCGGCCACGCCGGGCAGAATCATCGGCAAGGTGATTTTGCGGAACAGCGTGAAGCGGCTGGCGCCCAGTGACTCAGCGGCCTGTTCGGCGCTGCGATCGATACCGATGGCTGCGGCAATCACCAGGCGCAATACATACGGCGTAATGATCACCACGTGGGCGAGGGTCAGCCAGAAGAAGCTGCCGTTGACGCCCATCAGGGCAAACAGGCGCAGCATCGCCACGCCCAGCACCAGATGCGGAATGATGATCGGCGACAGGAACAATCCATTGAGAAAGTTGCGCCCCGGAAACTGGTGACGGGTGATCGCCAGTGCTGCGGGTACGGCGATAATCGTCGCCAGTGTGGCGGCGACAAAGGCCAGAATCAGGCTGTTGTAGAACGAATCAATGAAGTCGGCGCGCTCGAAAATCGCCCGGAACCAGCGCAGGGAAAATCCTGAAGTCGGGAGGCTCAGGGTGTTCTCCGGTGTAAACGCGACCAGACAGACCACCACCAGCGGCGCGAGCATGAACACCACGACCAGGGCGTGAAACGACAGGGCCAAAGGACCGTTTTTAGACATGGCTCATTCCCCCAGGGTTTTCTTGTAGCGGCCTTCGACCATGCGGTTCCAGGACAACATGACCAGCAGGTTGACCAGCAGAAGCGCCACCGCAATCGTCGCGCCCATGGGCCAGTTCAGCTCCGAGAGGTATTGGTCGTAGACCACCGTGGCGACCATTTTCAGGCGGCGTCCGCCGAGCAGGCCGGGGATGGCGAAAGAACTGGCCGACAAGCCAAACACAATCAGCGTGCCGGACAACACGCCAGGCATGACCTGAGGCAAAACCACCAGACGCATCACTTTGGCCTGACTGGCCCCGAGGGACAGAGCGGCCTGTTCTGCCGCCGGGTCGAGCTTCTGCAGAGAGGTCCAGATCGGAATGATCATGAACGGCAGCATCACGTGCACCAGTGCGATGATCACTGCAAAAGGCGTGTAGAGCATCTTGATCGGTTGGCCGCCCAGCGCCTGGATAGCTTGGTTGATAAGGCCGTCAGCACCCAGCAAGAGGCTCCAGCCAAAGGCACGCACCACGACGGAAATCAGCAACGGCGTGAGGATCAGGATCAGGAAAATCGAACGCCATGGCGTGCCCATGCGGCTCAGAATGTATGCCTCGGGGACGCCGATGACCACGCAGAGCAGCGTCACCAGTGCACTGATCCAGAAGGTGCGCAGGAAGATTTCGTAGAAGTACGAATCGGTCAGTACTTCGCCATAGTTGGCCAGGGTGTAAGTATCGCTTTTGACCCCGACTTCATAGTCGAACACGTTGAACGACAGGATCAGGGTCAATGCCAGCGGGACCAGCAACAAGCAGGTGAACATCACCAGCGCCGGTGCCGAGAGCAGATAGCCGCGGCCACCTCGGCGCATATCACTGAGCAGACTCATGGGTGCACCTCGTCGGCATCCAATACGCGCAGCAAACCTGCTTGCCAGTCCATGCCCACTGCAGTGCCTTCTTCCATCGGCGCGTCGCCGTCGTTGCGACGGACCACGGTCAACTCACCGATGGCGGTTTCGATGCGATACAGCCATTGGCTGCCGAGGAAGTAGCGGGTCACGACCTTGCCTTGCAAGCGCCCGGTACCTGCGGCAACCAGATCGATTTTTTCCGGGCGCAAGCTCAAGGTTAACGCGCCGTCGCCAGGCACGTGGCGTACTTGCGCAGCGCCTTCGCTGTCCAGATCCCCCGGCAGCATGTTGGCCTTGCCAACAAAGCCGGAAATGAACCGGGTGCGTGGATGTTCGTAGAGCTTGTAGGGTTCGTCGATCTGGGTGATGCGCCCGGCCTGCATGACCACCACGCGGTCGCTGATCGACAGCGCTTCCGCCTGATCGTGAGTCACCATCAAGGTGGTAATACCGACTTCGCGCTGAATACGACGAATCTCGAACTGCATCTCTTCGCGCAAGTTGGCGTCAAGGTTGGACAGCGGTTCATCAAGCAGTAATACCGGCGGCTCGATCACCAGCGCCCGCGCCAGGGCAACCCGTTGCCGTTGACCGCCCGACAGCTCACGCGGGTAACGCTGCGCATGCTGGCTCAGACGCACCAACTCCAGCACGGTTGTCACACGGCGCTGAATATCTGCGGCCGGCACCTTACGCATGCGCAGGCCAAAGGCGACGTTGTCGGCAACGCTCATGTGCGGGAACAGGGCGTAACTCTGGAACACCACTCCCAAACCACGGCTGCTGGGTTTGGCATGGGTGATATCGCGGCCATCAAGAATGATGCGACCGTCGCTGACCTCAACGAAGCCGGCGATCATTTGCAGGGTAGTGGTCTTGCCGCAGCCGGATGGGCCCAGCAGAGAAACGAATTCGCCTTTCTCCACCGCCAGATTCGTGGCGACCACGGCGTCGATACTGCCGTAGCGTTTGGAGAGACCTTCAAGCTGCAAAAAAGCCATAGCTGCGTTCCACCTTTTCATCACGCACAGCGTTGCGGTGCGTTTTTGTTATGGGCAGATGCGAAATGAAATCTTGCAGTTGCTGTGGACGTTGGTGCTCGCTCTGAGTCGGCTACCAGGTTTTGTTCAAATCGCCCTGTGGACTGAGATTAAGACGAAGACTAGGATGGGTGAAAGGATGAATTTCACTGGATGGTATATTTCTTTCATTTCTTTCGTTCAATGAATTAGTTATTGGTAAGTGATCATATGAATTCCACTGAGCGGAATGAAAATCCAAAGGATACCGGCGTTGGCGCAGTATCAAGGCTGTTCGCGGTGCTCCGTTGCCTGGGCGATTGCTCCGAAGAGGGCGAGCGCGTTACTCAACTCGCCCAGCAAGTCGGCCTCTCGCAACCCACTACCCACCGTCTGCTGCGCAGCCTTATGGATGAAGGCATGGTCGAGCAGGATCAGCGCAGCAAGCGCTATCGCCTGAGCATCGAGTTCTTCGCCCTGGCCGCCAAGGCAGGCAAGACCAGCAACCTGCGCGATGTAGTGCGCCCGAGCATGCTGCGTCTTTCGGCCTCTTTGGGGGATTCACTGTTCCTGCTGGCCCGCAGTGGCTTCGATGCCGTTTGTCTGGATCGTAGCGAGGGCCCTTATCCGATTCGCACTTTTACTGGCGACATCGGTGGTCGTGTTGCATTGGGCGTGGGGCAGGGCAGCCTGGCGATTCTTGCTTATCTGCCGGAAGAAGAGCGCGACACCGTCATCCGCTATAACCTGCCACGCCTCAAGGATTTTCACCTTTACGACGAAGTATTCCTGCGTTCGGAAGTCGAGAACGTCCGCCGCCTCGGCTACGCCGCCCGCAACACCGGCGCACTGCCCGGCATGGCGGGGCTGGCGGTGCCGATTTTTGACCGCGAAGGCCGCTCGGTCGCAGCCCTTAGCGTCGCCACCATCAGCGACCGGCTTGGCCCCGACCGGTTACTGACCGTGGTGGAATTGCTCAAGCGTGAAGCGGCGGTTATCAGCGCCAGGATCAACCCGTTTGACCCGACATTGCGACGGCCCAGTCAGGTGTTTGGGCAGGTGGATTGATTCGCTCGCTTCGTAGCCTTAAGCAAGTTATCTGTTTGCTACGCGACGTACGCCTGACCCGCCTTCCCGGATAAATCCGGTGCCCCGTCCTCCGCATTCCTGTAGGAGCTGCTGCTGCGCGACGTGCGCCGGACCCGGTAGGACCGAATTCATTCGGGAAGAGGCCGCTAGGGTCGACATACCTTTACAGTCAGCAGTACCGCATTCCTGTAGGACTCCAGACAAACCCCGACACACTCATCACGATCAACGGCCCTCAAGAACCCTCCGCCCAAGCCGATGCGCAATCAACTGCGTTGCGAGCCTTTTGTCCGCAACGTCACGTACAGGGAAGTCAATATTTTCGGTTTGCGCAGCGCCGCAAACCCTCCCCCCCGAGGTACTCGTTTTATGGGTAAATCCCTTCGACTCCAGATTCTGGGAATGCTGGGCGGCAGTCTGGTGCTGGTGCTGTTGATCGCGCTGGCCTGTTTCCAGTTCCTTTCCAGCAATGTGCAGGCCTATCGCGGATTGCTCGAAGGCCCTGTGCGTGCGTCGCAGTTGGTGGACGAAGCCAATCTGGAATTCAAGACTCAGGTGCAGGAGTGGAAAAACGTCCTGTTGCGCGGCAAGTTGCCAGCGGATCGCGACAAGTTCTGGGGGCAGTTCGAGGCGCAGGAGCGTCTGGTTCAGAGCGCGCTCGGGAAGCTGGAGCGTGTGCAGGGTGTGCCGGCGTCGACGTTGACCCAAGTGCAAAAACTGATGGAAGAACACAAGACTCTCGGTGCGGCTTATCGCAAGGGGCGTGATGCCTTCATTGCGGCGGGCGGTGATCCCGTCGCCGGTGACCTTGCGGTAAAAGGCGTTGACCGCGCTGCCAGCGAGCAGATGAGTCAAATGGTGGACACCTTGCGCAAGAACAGTGGCGAGCAATCGGTGCTGATCAGCAACGCAGCTGACCGGACGATATTGTTCGGTGCCCTGATCATGCTCGCGTCTGCGGTTTTGGTGGGCGTGCTGACCTGGTGGTTGGTCAATCGCAACCTTATCGCGCCAATCCGGATGCTTATCGACTACGTGTCGCAGTTAAGCCATGGCAAGTTTGCCGAGCGGGTCAATATCACTCGTCAGGATGAGTTGGGACATCTGGCTGTGGCGGCGAATATTCTGCGCGACTTCCTGGCGGATACATTCAATCGCCTCAAGCGCAGTACTACCGATCTGGACACGGCTGGCAACGAGTTGAAATCCATCGCCACGCTCATGGCGCAAGGCACTCACGAGCAGTTCGAGCGTACAGACCAGGTGGCTACGGCCATGACGGAAATGTCGGCGACGGCGCAGGAAGTTGCAAGGCATGCCGCTCAGGCTGCCAGGGCGGCGGATGATGCGGATCATCATGCCCGGGAAGGCGACAAGGTCATGCAATCGACCATGACCACCATCAATCTGATGCGCAGCGAAATCGGCAATACAGCCAATGTGATTCAGCGACTGGAGACCGACAGCGTGCGCATCGGCAAGGTGCTCGAAGTGATTCGTGGCATCGCTGATCAGACCAATCTGCTGGCGTTGAACGCGGCCATTGAGGCTGCGCGAGCCGGTGAGGCCGGGCGTGGTTTCGCGGTGGTTGCAGACGAGGTCCGTACACTTGCACAGCGCACCGCCGTGTCTACCGCCGAGATCAACCAGATCATCGACTCGGTGCAGACCGGTGCCAGCGATGCGGTTATAGCGATTCAGGGCGGTCAGACCCGCAGCGAGGAGAGTGTCGAGCAAGTGAGCAATGCCAGTGCCACCCTGCACCGCATTACCACGGCGGTGGAGGCGATTCGCGACATGAACCGGCAAATTGCCACGGCTGCTGAGGAGCAGACTTCAGTGGCTGAGGACATCTCGCGCAATCTCACTGAAATTACCGCCATTGCCAGCACCAATCAGGACAACGTCAAACGTACCCAGGCTGCCAGTCATGAGCTGCACGGGCTGTCTGTGGGCTTGAACGACGTTATTTCGCGATTGAGTGCCTGACATCGCTCCCGGCTTGTATTACATCGTCCGCACCGGCACCATTCAGGGCATTCGGCCGGTCGGGCCTTGGCATTACGATGGGCAGTAGCGGGCAATGAGCAGCGATTTTAAGGAGTGGCCGGAGGACAGCGAACCGCTGGAATTCCCGGCAAAAGATACCGCTGAGCGTTTGCAACTTGCGCTGGATGCCGACGCCATCGTCGGCACCTGGGTGTGGCATGTGCAGGACAACCATGTCATCGGTGACGAGCGCTATGCTGCTGCATTTGGCCTGACGCCACGGGAGGCTGTGGAGGGCCTGCCGCTGGAGAAGGTCACGGCCTCGATTCATCCTGATGACCGGGCGCGTGTCGAAAGCGAAATCGGCATAACCTTGCTGCGCGGTGGCGCATTCAGGTGCGAATATCGCGTGCTGCATCGTGATGGCAGCTATCGCTGGCTCGAAGCCAAAGGCCGTGTCGAGTTTGATCAGGACGGCGAGCCCACCCGTTTTCTCGGCGTGCTCATGGATATCGAGTCGCGCCGTGCAGCTGAAGTAGAGCGTGACCGCATTACGTCGCTGCTGCGCACCTTCACCGCAGCAGTTCCCGGCGTTGTGTACGCCAAGGATCGCCAGGGACGCATGCTGGTTGCCAATCACGGCACCACGCAATTGATCGGCAAGCCACCCGAGTTTTACATCGGCAAGACCGACCTCGAATATCTCGAGGACAAGGACCAGGCCCGAGTGATCATGGCCACCGACCAGCGCATCATGAACGGGGGCGTATCAGAGCAGGTTGAAGAGCAGGTCAGACTGGCGGACGGCTCGGCTGCGACCTGGTTGTCGGTCAAGGCACCGCTGTTCAGCGACGACGGGGAAGTCATTGGCCTGATCGGCTCGTCCATTGATGTTACGGCAAGGAAGCAGGCTGAAGCGGCGGTTCAGGACCTCAATCTGACCCTCGAACAACGCATCCGTGAAGCCATCAGCGAGCGCGAAGTGGTTGAAGAAGCGCTGCGTCAGTCGCAGAAAATGGAAGCCGTCGGGCAGCTCACCGGTGGCATCGCCCACGACTTCAACAACTTGCTGGCAGGTATTTCCGGCAGTCTGGAGTTGATGCAGATGCGCCTTGGGCAAGGCCGGGTCGCGGATGTTGATCGTTATCTGGTGGTTGCTCAGGGAGCAGTGCAGCGGGCGGCGGCGCTGACCCATCGCCTGCTGGCGTTTTCGCGCCGTCAGACCCTTGCGCCGATCCCCACCAACGTCAATGCCTTGATCATGGGGATGGAGGAGTTGATCCGCCGTACCGTAGGCCCTTCTGTTGATATTCAGGTCCGTGCTGCCGCAGACCTCTGGACGGCTTTGATTGATCCGGCCCAGCTGGAAAACTCTCTGCTCAATCTGTGTATCAATGCCCGGGATGCCATGCCCCATGGCGGCAGCATTCTGATCGAGACGCGCAATGAAGTTCTGGATGAGAACAGCGATCTCGATCCAGAGGTGCGTGTGGGTGAGTACCTGAGTATTCGCGTGACTGACAGCGGCTGTGGCATGACGGCAGACGTGGCGGCCAAAGCATTCGAGCCGTTCTTTACCACCAAGCCGGTGGGTGAGGGTACCGGGCTGGGTCTGTCGATGATCTATGGTTTCGCCCGGCAATCCGGAGGTCAGATCCGGATTCGCTCCGAGGTCGATCAGGGCACGATGGTGTGCCTTCAGTTGCCACGTCATGAGCGGGAAATAGAGGCTCCGGAGTTTCCGGTGGGGGTCAGTAGCGGCGCATTGGCGGGGCAGGGTGAGACTGTTCTGGTGGTCGATGACGAGTCTTCGGTACGCATGCTGGTCACCGAAGTCCTGAACAGTCTGGGCTATGTGGCCATTGAGGCCGCTGACAGTCTGGCCGGGCTGCGCATTCTGCAATCGGACGTAAGAATCGATCTGTTGGTGACCGATGTCGGGCTGCCAGGCGGTATTAATGGGCGGCAGATGGCTGACGCGGGTCGGGAGTGTCGGCCAGGCCTGCCGGTCTTGTTTATTACCGGTTATGCAGAAACCACAGTGCTCGACAAATGCCACCTTGAGCCGTTGACCGATGTGCTCACTAAACCCTTCGCGTTGGAGGCGCTGGCTTCCAGAATCAGGGAATTGATCAAGGCTGTTTGATTGATGGGGCTGTGCGCGAGTGTTTGAAGTTTCCAGCTACGTGGGTTTGTTCATTGCCGCATTCGGTGCGGCGACACTATTGCCGATGCAGTCAGAAGCGGTGCTGGTGGGCATGCTGCTGTCCGGGCATTACGTCGTTGCGACGTTATTGTTGGTCGTGACGGTGGGCAATGTGCTGGGTTCGCTGATCAACTGGCTGCTGGGCCGTTCGGTCGAGCGGTTTCGCCACAAACGCTGGTTTCCGGTCAGCGAGGCTCAGTTGGAGAAAGCGCAAAGATTCTATCTGCGTTACGGACGCTGGTCGCTGCTGTTGAGCTGGGTGCCAATCATCGGTGACCCGCTGACCATGGTGGCTGGCGTGATGCGTGAGCCACTGTGGAGTTTTCTGTTGATCGTGACCTTGGCCAAAGGTGCGCGGTATTTGCTTCTGACCGCGGTGACTCTGGGATGGGCGTGATGAACAACGCACTATGCGCGGTGATATCAATGCGCCATACTTTGCGTATGCTAATCCCTTTCCCCGCTATTCAGCGCAGAGAACCGTCCATGAAGCTGCTTGCCGTTGTGATCGTCGCATTCCTTTCCATGGCCTCCGTGACCGCGCTTGCGCACAGCGGCGGTACCGACTCCAAAGGCTGCCATCGCAATCACAAGACTGGCGATTATCACTGCCACTGAAACTGTTCAGGGTAAGGGCGTCTTCAGATCTGTCGTGAGCGCAAGGCTTGCTCTCGCAGGCTGGCCACGCGCTCAGGCTCCTGATTGGTCAACGGGGCCAAGTGTGATGGCGCTCTGCCTCATTCGGGAAAGCGGTATTTCAGTCGGTACACAGACTTTGGATGCATCGGCCCCCTCGCGAATAAATTCGCTCCTACCAGGAGATGCGCCAAGGGTAAACATAGCGTCTTGCGCAGGGGCCGGTATGAGCATCACGTCTTTATTGCGCGCCGAACACCCCCGTCCAGTAAATCCCGGCATCACTCTTGGGGTCTACCGCGTAGGCGGCGCCCAGTTCGTGGAATGCCGGGTTCATGAGGTTGGCGCAGTGACCAGGGCTTGCCAGCCAGCCATCCACGACCTTGCGCACGTTGCCCTGTCCGGCGGCGATGTTTTCGCCGATTTGGCGGCCTGAGTAACCGGCCAGCTCCGCCCGGTCACCCGGCATGCGGCCATCACGGTCCATGTGGTCGAAGAAGTTATTGTTGGCCATGCCCCGGCTGTGGTTTTCTGCGGCCGATGCCAGAGCAGGGTTCCAGGTCAGCGGTGTAGTCGCGGCCAGAGCCTGAGTGCCACATTGTTGCGGCTGAGCCCTTGCCGAATTGATCAGCGCCAGTAACTTCTGGCCTTCCGCCTGCCAGTCGCCAAGACGGGCAGTGAGCAGTGGGCGGGCCAGTACTATTCTCCAGTCACGACCTTCGCGGCTGACGCCGATATCGACAAACTGCGGGTCGAGCACCACCCTGCAAAAGCTTTCCTGAATCGTACTCATGGCAGATTGCGCATCACGAGGACCGGAAAGGCTGATCGCTTGTACGTTGACCATCGGGTACGTCGCGCGGGCCATGGCCTGTTGCAGGTCCACCGGGCTGGTAGCGGAAAGCACCAGTCGGGTATCGACGTTCAGAGGTGGTAACTCTTGTGAAACCTGATCGCCGCAAGGTTGTGACTGATTGCGGAAGCTGTTGATTGAATCGACCAGTTGTGACTCTTCGGACGCCACGGCGGTGGCGGTGAATACCAATCCCAGTGACAAGGTGGCAAAACGCAAAAAAGATAAAGTAACGCGCATTAATGTCTCCTTGAACTGACCGCGCCCATAATGCGCGATTTTGCGCTGTGCTGCGAAATGCCATTTATCGAAGCAATATTGAGGGTGAAGAGCGCTGTCAGTTCAGTCCCGCTGGCTCCAAGGGTCAGAAATTGGCTTTAAGGGCGTCCAGTCCGCCTTGATAGACCTCCAGGAACAGTGCTTCGGCCTCTGCATCAGAGATCCCGTCGGGGGTGAAACTGCCGGACCAGGTGACGACTGTCTCTTGATCCCCGTGGCCAGCAACCTGCACCGTGGCGAGGTAGTTAGTCACCGGGAATGGGCCTTTCACGATCGAATAGCTGTAAGTGCGGTTGGCTTCATCGAAGGTTTGCAGCTTTTCGACAATTACGGCGCCGTCAGCTGTGGTCAGCGTTCGCACCCGCCCACCCTCGGAGGCTTCACTGCTGGCAATGAATGGCAGCCAGTCCGGCAGAGACAGAAAACCGCCGATCAATTGCCAGACTTTATCGGCAGAGACGGGTACGCGAATGCTTGCAGAGGCTGTTGCCATGGTCATTGCTCCAAGAATGAATGAGAGGATAGTAAACGCAATTGCAGCGTGACCGACACTCTGGCGGTGAATCGCCCCGTGGAGTCCGAAAGACTGCAGCGCCTGAAATCGCTGACAGGTGGGGTGGATCGGTCCGGCGAAGGCTATCTACCGCTGTCAGTTGGCGCGCAGACACGCCGCAGTTTAACCTTGTGCGAAATTTCAGAGCTGTCGCCTATGTCGTTTTCGCTGATCATCAACGGTTTGCCGACTACCTCCGGGCAGTCTCATGCAGCTGCGCCTGAAGTGGTAGCCCCCTGGTGGAGCTTCACCAAAACCGTACTGGCCTCTGCCGCGCTGACGCTGGTTCGCGACGGTCAGGTCGGTCTGGACGATCAGGTTCCCGAAGGCCCTTTCACCCTGCGCCAATTGCTGCGTCATCAAGCCGGGCTGGCCGACTACAGCGAGCTGGCCGACTACCACGCTGCGGTGGCGAGCGGTGAACCGTCCTGGCCTGCCGACGAGATGCTCCAGCGACTGGATGCCACTCGCTTGCGGTACACGCCCGGGGAGGGCTGGCGCTATTCGAACGTCGGTTATCTGCTCGTCTCCCGTTTGATCGAGCGGCTTTCCGGTCTCCTGCTTGAAGAAGCGCTCGCTCAGCGCGTGCTGTCTCCTTTGGGCGTTACGCGAACGCGTCTTGCGAGGGCGGGTGAAGATCTGCAAGGCGTATGCGCAGGCATCGCGCCTGGCTACGATCCGGGCTGGGTCTACCACCGTCTACTGATCGGACCGATGGCGGAGGCGGCTCTCCTTCTGGATCGCTTGCTGGCTGGCGAGCTTCTGCCGCGAGGGCTGCTGGAGGAGATGCAAACAGCCCTTGTTCTGGGTGGACCGATAGCGGGGCGCCCGTGGCTTTCCCCGGGATATGCGTTGGGATTGATGCAGGGGGGTGTCGCAGGCGGCCTGACGCTGGCCGGGCATACTGGCGTTGGGCCGGGCAGTGTCGTGGCCGTGTACCGTGGCATTCACGGTGGTGCCGTTGCAACGTGCGCGGTTTTTCACGAAGGTGCGGCCGAGGCCGTGGTCGAAACGGAAATGGTCAGGCGGGTCACCTCAGCGCTGGGCGTGACAACGTCGTAACATCAAGCTTTCGGCTCTATCGCCATAAACATTTCCTGCTTTTTGAAGCGACCGCTGTTCTGGAAGTCCGCGATCACCAGACCCTGGCGGCCGGCGATCTGGCTGACGATTTCACGGTTGATCTGGCCGTTCTTCTCATCTGCCAGGTAGCTCTCAACCGACATCCAGCGGGCCTCGGCGATTTCGTCGGTGTCGATGACGTTGATCGTCTGCGTCAGTGGTTTCAGTCGGCAGATGAAATGGATGTTGGATTTGCCGAATTCATAAGGATGACGGGTGGTGAAGCCCAGAATGGATTCGAAACGGGCCTCGACACCGGTTTCTTCGAGAACCTCCCTGACGATGGAGTCCTGGATTCTTTCACCGTCATCGACATGACCGCCAGGCAAATTAAAGCCGGTACGGCCCTGGTCTCTGACCACCAGAATCTCGTTTTGCTGATTGATCAGGATGGCCCCGGCACCGACGATATGCGTCGGGGTAAACGGCACGTAAGTCGATTCCTGTGGTTTTCTGACCAGCGTCAGGGTTTCAGGCAGGCAGCTGTGGAATACAAAGCCGTGCGCGACGAACTGCTCGATGCTGCCGGAGCGGCTGACAGGCAGAGTAATCCAGGCGAGCCCTTTGTTCTCGCGCTCCATGAACACCAGCAAGCCTTTAATGGCGATTTCAAGATCGGCTTTTTCGTAAGAAAAAGAATCCGGATCGATGATCACACCGTTGTAATCGTTCAACTCATACTTCATTGAAAATCCTGGAAAGCTGGGGTCCGTGGCGAAGTTTAATCCTGACCGTTGATCTGCTTCCACTCAATGCCGAAACGCGCCAGATATTTTCGCAGGCGATCCGCGTCATTGGGGTTCGCCTTGTTCCTGCGCGAAACGCCAAACAGACTGCGTCCGGCGTCTGACAGGCTCTGAGCGCTACGGCACACATCGATGACCGCTTTGAGCTGTACGCGATCAAAAAGGTCCAGCTCCAGCTCGTCATCCAGCAGCGGCAGTGGCTCGTCCGGCTCCACCGTCAGAGCCCATGCGTAACGCAGGCGCTGGATTTCCTCTTCAACCTGAGCCTCGTCAATGCGCCCGTTGTCGGCGAGCGTGGCCATGCGCGTGATCGACGCCGAGAGCTCGCGGAAATTGCCTGACCACGCCGATTCTTGATGATTGGCGAAAGCCATGTAGCGTTGACGGGCTTCGCGATTGAAACGAATCAGGCGGCCGTGTTCCCGCGCGTGGCGCTCCAGCTCGAAATCGATGTTCGGCTCAATGTCTTCGCGCCTGCGGGCAAGGCCAGGCAGATTGAACGTCCACAGGTTGATCCGCGCATACAAGTCTTCGCGGAACAAGCCCTGAGCCACCCGGTCACGCAAGTCCCGATGGGTACCGGCGATAATCATGAAGTCGCTGGCCACTTCCTTGTCCGAGCCCATCGGCAGAAAACGTTTTTCTTCAACTGCCTTGAGCAGCATGGCTTGTTCGTCCGCCCCCAGCTCACCGATTTCATCGAGAAACAGCATTCCGCCGTCGGCGGCGCGCAGCAAGCCATCACGGGCGGTCAGGGCGCCGGTGAATGCGCCTTTTATGTGGCCAAATAACGTCGACATGGCGCCGTCGCCCCGCAGGGTTGCGCAGTTGACCTCGACAAAACGCCCCTCGATCTGATGTCGACTGCGCTTGAGTTCGTAGATGCGTCTCGCCAGAAAAGATTTCCCCGCCCCCGTAGGGCCGATCAGCAACATGGGGGCTCTGGAGCGCACGGCGACCTGTTCGATCTGTTCAATCGAGCGGTTGAATGCGGCGTTGCGAGTGGCAATTCCTGATTTGAGAAACTCTAGACCTTCCAGCCGTTTGTGAGTGAAGCGCGAGGCAATGCGGTCGTAGCGCGAAAGGTCAAGATCGATCAGGGAGCAGGTGCCGCTCGCTCGTTCTTCATCGCTGTGTCGACGTGCCGGTGAGGTCTGAATCAGTCGGGCGGGCAGGTAGCGCGCTTCAGTCAGCAAGAACCAGCAGATCTGCGCAACGTGCGTTCCGGTGGTGATGTGCACCAGATACTGCTCGTTGTCAGTGTCGAAATCGTAGGCGGTCGTGAAGTCATGTAATGCGCCGTACACCTCTTCGAAGTCCCAGGCATTGCGCAGTGACATGGGGTGAAGACGAACCTCGGTCTGCGGGGAAATCTGTTGGACATCGGCGGCCACACGCTGTGCAAGGCTGACATCGCGCGCTGAAATCCCATGGATCAATTCCAGTCGATCTATCTGCAGCTCTTCCTGTTGGCACAGGCCGACGGTGGGGCGCCAATGATTCCAGCGGTTTGCGCCTTTGCCTACACGGTCGAGGGTTGAGCCAATGAAGCCGATGGCTACGGTGCGCGTGGTAGACATGTCTATCCTGAAAGATAAGAAGCGATAGCAAAGGATAAATAATAGGTGTCAGGTTTGTCTTTTTATTTGTCGGTAAAAGCAGGCATTTAAAATAATAACCAATAAGATCATATAGTTAACTATTTTTGCGTGTGTTTTGTTGAGGCTGGCACGCAGCCTGCAATAACCTGCATAACGCTAGGCAGTCAGGCGTGTAGGCTAGCGACTTGAGCAGAACCAAGGCCAAAAGCACGTTCACGATTGAAGACCAGACTCGCGCCACCGCGCATGTTGAATGCCGTAAGGATGCCGCCGTGATTGACGAGATTCCCATGGCTTACAAGGACATTGACAAGGTCATGCACGCCCAGCGTGAGTTGGTGGAGGTGCTGCATACCTTGCGGCAGATGGTTTGTGTCAAAGGATAGATTTTATGAGCAGTGTGATGACATTTGAGACGTTGCGAGGCTGGAATTATCAGCTGACAGACCACGAAGCCAGGCGCGTCAGGGAGATCCAGGAGACTCATGATGCGGCCAGGGCTTTGCTGGAGCTGAGCCGGTTTGGCAATGGGTTTGTACGCGAAGCGGCGGTGGAAAGGCTCGCCGGTCAGGCTTCAGCAGAGGCGTTGGTTGCGCTACTGGAGCGGCTCAACGACTGGGTGCCTCAGGTCCGGCTGCAGGCGCAAAGGGCAGTTGAGCAGTTTCTGGTCGTGGAGCGGGCAGAGCTGTTGCTGCAAGCGTTGGCGCCGCTGTTGTCGCTGGGCCACAAGCAGCGTGTCGATCATCGTCACACGTTGCTCAAGGCGCGCAATCTGTTGTCGATGCCGCAGATGCGTGAGCGCGTTGAGTTGGCGTTTGGTGGCTGTCGTGGCGAAGCGGGCAGGTTTCTGTTTGATCTGCTGCTTGAAAATGGCTCGGATCGACCTTCGTTCCTGGCTGCCGCACTGGCCCATGAGGATGTGACCGTGCGGCGGAAGGCGGTCAGTGCCTGCGCCGACTTGTCGACGGCCGACGCGGTGCCCTTGCTTGAACGGGCATTGCAGTCTTCGGCGGCAAGTCTGCGGGTTCAGGCGCTGCGAGGGTTGTTGACGTTACTGTCGGACCCGGCAGGGCACGTGAAGGCGGCGCTGCTTGATGGTTCTGCTGCGGTGCGCTGTCTCGCCCGCTGGGCTGCGCCGCGTTACGGAGTCGATAGTCTGCAAGTCCTGCTGTCGAGACTGACCGGAGCGCTCCCGGTCAGCAGGCACGAATGGCTGGGGCTGTTAGGGCTGGCGAAGGAGTTGAATCATTCGCTACCGGATTCAGTCCTGCGTGCCGCGCTCGACTCGCCGGTGGCCGTTGTGCGGGTGCAGGCCCTTCAATCGCAGGGTGATGCTGGTCTGGAGCAGCAACTTGCGGCGCTGGACGATCATTCCGAAAAGGTTTTCAGGTGCGCAGTGCAGCTCTTGAGTCATCAGCAATGGTCGCTGTTCGATGTTCAGCTGGAGCAGCGCCTCGACAATGACTGGCAGGGGCTGGGTGATGAGCGTCGTGCCGCGTTGCTGGGTCTCAAGCCTGTGTGGCGCCAGCTGGATTATTTGCTGCGACGTTACGCGCAGGCCGCTGAAGAGGCTGGTTATTGGCTGAAGCAAATCGCCTTCTGGTGTGATGCGCAGTACACGCTGGTCGATCCTGTGACGCCAAAAGCTCATCGAGAGGTGTTACTGCAGCGTTTGCAGGCCATGGAAGATTCAGGTGAATTGAAGTCCGGCACGGTACGTCGCCTGCGTTGAAGGTGAGGGATAGGGTCATGGAAATGGGACATGCGCTTGCGCATCCACTCAGCAGTGCTATGCGTGAGCGGGTTCTCGAGGCCCTGGGCGGATTGCACTGCACACGTTTATCACCGCGGAGCTTGGGCGTCCGGTGCCGGGTTTACCGCGAAACCATGAAGACAATGGGTTGTGGGATGGATCCATCGACGGAGTGCCGAGTGATTTGCGCTATCAGGCAGCGCAGCTTGTCAAAGTCGCGCTGCCTGAGGCGCTGCTTACAACCGGAAACGACTGACCAGATTGTTGAACGAGAGCGCCAGATTCGACAGCTCCTGAGTCGAGGCATTGGTCTGATGGGCACCTGCGGCGGTCTGGGTCGACAGGTCCTGAATGTTGACCAGATTGCGGTCAACTTCACGGGCCACATTGGCCTGTTCTTCCGATGCGCTGGCAATGACCATGTTGCGCTCGTTGATTTGCGAAATGCCTTCAGCAATCTGTTCCAGTGCTTCGCCGCTGGCCTGGGCCAGACCCTGGGTATCATTCACCAGCGACTGGCTTTTACCCATCGCACGCACGGCCTGGTCGGCACTCGTTTGCACCGAGTTGATCATGCCTTCGATTTCCCCAGTGGACGCTTGCGTACGTGCTGCCAGTGCACGCACTTCATCAGCTACCACTGCAAAGCCCCGTCCTTGCTCGCCAGCACGGGCGGCTTCGATAGCGGCATTGAGCGCCAGCAAATTGGTCTGTTCGGCGATCCCGCGAATCACATCCAGCACCTTGCCGATGTCCCGGACTTGCACCGCCAGATCTTCCACCATGGTGGTCGACGCCGCGATTTCGGTGGTGGCATTGTTGATCGCCGTTACCGCTTCGCGGGCTTTGTTACGACCTTCAGTGGCTTGCAGGCTGGTCGATCGTGAGGCTTCGGAAGTGGACACCGCATTTCGGGCCACTTCCTCGACGGCTGAAGTCATCTCGGTGACTGCAGTGGCCGCCTGTTGAATCTCGTCGTTCTGACGTACGAGGCCGCGGCTGCCGTTGTCGGTTACTGCAGTGAGCTCTTCGGCTGCCGACGCCAGTTGGTCGGAGGCGCTGGCGATTTGCTGGATCGTGGTTTTGAGGCTGGTCTGCATGTCGCTCAGCGCGTCGAGCAACTGGCCTGCTTCATCGCGACCGGTGCTGACGATATGTTGCGTCAGGTCGCCGTTGGCAATGCGCTGGGCGCTGGTCACAGCGGTAGCGATAGGGCGGCTGATCAGGCGGCTGATAAACAGGCCCAGGCCCAGTGCGGCGAGGAATGCCAGGGTGATACCGGTGTACAGCGCGGTTTTGGCAGACGTCTCCATCACCTCGGCTTCCACTCCGCCTTCACCGATCTGACGGTTGTTGGAGTCGACCATGATGCTCAACTGGTCCATGATGCCCCGATATTTTTTCTGCAGGTCGCCAAAAAGCAGGGTGCGGGCGCTCTCCACATCACCAGCCTTTATAAGGGTCAGGTATTTCTGCACGATTTCCTGATAGGCAGGCCAGTCCTTTTCCATCATGTCGCCTGCTGCACGTTCATCGTCAGCCAGAGGCGTTTTTCGGTAAGTTGCGAAAGCTTTTTCGCTGGCCAGTTGGTTGGCTTTCATAGAAGCCAGGTATTCGTCTTTTTCGCTTTGAGGTGCATTGGAAACGGTTGCGATGTAGAGACGAAACATGTCGCGCGTTTGCCCGACAGCTTTTGTTTTGGCTTCTGCGGTGTTGGCGACCGATACCAGATTATTGACGAATACCAGTTTCAGGCTGTCCGACATTTGCGAAACACCGCGGGCGCCCAATACGCCCACCCCCAGTGTGATAACGGCGCAGAGCCCAAAAGCGGTGAGTAGTTTGGTCGAAAGTTTTGCATCGTGAAGCCAGCTCATCGGCGCGTCCTGCAGAGGTTGTTTTTAGATAACGACGTTGTGAGGTCAGCCCGCTCAATCCTGAAAAGTTGAGTGGGTTGTCATATCTCTATCGGCAGCGCTGTCCAGTTCTGAAGGGTTACTTAATGTTGCGTCGGTTGTTTTTTATTTCTGCGAGTTAGTTGCGTGATTATCTTGAGGCCTTTGGTTGCGGGGCTTTCAGGCGATAAAAAAATTATCAAACAGCACATATGTTCAATAACATTAGTTAATTAAGTGCTATGGGATTAACGTCTGTAAGTCTGTTGTTGTATGACAACTGGCCTTGTTGTTGTCTGTGTATTGGCAGGCAGGCAGGCAGGCAGGCAGGCCCGGCTCGTCAAGAGTTTGTGTTCACTGCTCCTGCGACAATCGAGCGGCGGGTATTAGCATCGCAGGAGTACACATTTGGAAATCATTCGTAGATAATAATATTTCCCATTCGTCTCCGGAATTTCCTCAGGTGTTCATCCCAACCCGTCGCGCTTATTGCGTCTCTCTTGCTTTTGGCTGTGTGTTGCTCCCGGCTTTGTCTCAGGCCCAGGAAGCCGTTACCGAGCTTCCGGCCACCGACATTCAGGCCGCAGGTGATAACGAAAGCAGCCCTTATGTTCGCTCCACCAGCAGTACCGCCAGCAAGTCGGAAGTGCCGATCAGGGATGAAGCACAGTCAGTCAACGTCGTCACTCAGCAGACGCTGGATGATTTTCAGGTCAAGTCGCTGGACGATGCGATGAAGTTTGTCAGCGGTGTGTCGCAGGCGAATACCTTGGGCAACACCAAGGACGCGTTGATCAGACGCGGTTTTGGTACCAACGATGATGGCGGCATTCTGCGTGATGGCATTCGTTCGGTCGTAGGCCACAACCTGGGCGCTACCACGGATCACGTGGAGGTCTTGAAGGGACCCGCGTCGCTGCTGTACGGCGCAATCGAACCGGGTGGCTTGATCAATGTTGTCAGCAAGCAGCCGGAATACACCCGCAGCACGACCATCACCGGCTCAGGTTACAGCGAAGGTGGCGGCACGTTCAGCGTTGACACCACCGGCCCTATTGAAGACACCGGGCTTGCCTACCGCCTGGTGGCCGAACGTGGCCATGAGGATTACTGGCGCAATTACGGGGTCAACGAGCACACGCTTGTGGCGCCTTCTTTGAGCTGGACCGGCGAGCGCGCCAAGCTGACCCTGGCTTACGAGTACAACGATTATTCCGGTCCGTTTGATCGCGGTACCGTATTCGCCAATGGCAAGCCTGCAGCAGCAAGCTACAAGGATCGTCTTGATGATCGCTGGGCGAAGACCGTCGGCATCAGCGAAACGGCCACTGCGAAGTTCGAATATCAGCTCAATGATGACTGGAAGACACGCGCTACTTATGGCTGGAACAATGATCGTTACAGTCTGGCGATTGCTCAGCCTGTGACATTGACTGGAAGCAACCTGAGACGCGCCGCCAACGGCGGGCATTACGATTATGAAACCCGCTACACCAGTCTGGATTTTATCGGCGAGCAGCAGCTGTTCGGGCAGCGTCACGATATTTTGGTGGGCGTGGACAATGAAGTGCTCGATAAGTACCGGGGCAAAACCTATCGAAATGCCAACATCGCCAGTGGCGCAATTAACATTAATAATCCGCAATATGGCGGGTTGGCCGAGCCTATTACTATCAGTGAAGCCCAAAGTGATGCGAGAAATGAGCTGACTTCAACGTCGGTTTACTTCAAGGACAATTGGCACCTCAATGACCAATGGATTTTGGTGTTCGGTGGGCGTCAACAGCATTACGATCAGTACGGGGATCAGGGCCTTGGCAGCAGTTATCAGGTCAATCGTGACGATAATGGCGAAGCCTTCATTCCGTTCGCTGGTCTGGTTTATCAGCCCACTGAAGCGCTTTCTCTTTATGGTAACTACAGTCGATCATTTGTCCCTAACGACACGGTTGACGATCGGGGGAACACCTTTGATCCGGAAGAGGGGCGCAGCTATGAACTCGGCGCTAAATACAATCCTTCGGATCGTCTGAACGTCAATGTAGCCGTGTTCGATATCGTCAAGAAAAATGTGGTGACTACGACAACGGTCAATGGCGTATCTGTATCGGAGTTGTCAGGCAAAGTTGGATCGCGAGGCCTGGAGCTAGATGTTACGGGCAAGCTCGCTGAGCGCTGGGACATGATTGGTACCTATGCCTATACCCACACCGAAATACTTGATGATCCCGCCAACGAAGGCAAACGTCTCAACAATGCTCCGATGCATACCGCCAGTTTGTACCTGACTCACCATCTCGCATTCCCCGAGCAAACCGGCCAGTGGCATGCCGGTGGCGGTGCGCGCTACGTCGGTGAGCGCCCTGGCGATAACGCGAACAGCTTCTGGATGGAAAGCTATACCGTAGCGGACGCATTTCTGCGCTGGGATCTCCCCACCAAGGACTATAAAACCCGTTTGCAGTTGAACGTCGATAACCTGTTCGACAAAGAGTACTACCCGTCCAACACAGGTACGGGGCAGTTGCAGATCAACGTCGGTGAACCACGCACTGCGCGCCTGACTGCCAGCGTTACGTTCTAATCTGTACTCAACTCAAGTGCACTGCCGTATGCAAACCCGGCAGTGCACTTGCGCATGACGTTACATTTACTTCTTGCAGGACCCCTTCGCACACAGCTCTTTGACCGTCGCCTCGGTGATCGCCTGCAGACCTTCCTCAGTGATGACCTTCCAGTCGCTTTCCACGACCAGTTGCATGGATTCGCGTTTGTCAGTGATGAGGCTGAGAGGGGATGGCTGGCCGGTGGAGGTAATATTCAGGCGCGCCTTATTGTTAACGGCAATGGAAAACGCACCGGGCGAAAACCACGACCAGAACTCTGTGATATGCACGGTCACTGCTTGGGTTTCACCGTTCTTTTCGGCATTTTCGACCACCTGATAACCGGCCTTTCTATAACCTTCTGCGACGCTTTTGGCGACGAGTTGAGAAACGGTTTTGCCTTCAGGAAGCAATACGTCACCCATGGCCATGCCGTAGCTGTTGCGCTTTCTACCAATGGCGCGTTCGGTGATTTTTTTGTCGGAGACTTCTTCAGCATTCTTCAGTGAAGGAATGTCTGCCTGCTTGGGTGCGGTTTCAAAACGACGCTCATCGATCGCGATAATCGTAACTTTCTGACCTGTACCGTTTGCACTTTGTGGCGTTTGTACTTCCACAACGGAGCGGCTGCTTACGCAGCCAAAAAGTACGGTGGAAAGCATCAGAAGTGCAGCGATTTTCAGGTGTTTCATGACGGCTCCAGTCAGTTATGTCTATCCGTTAGTCGTGCTTTAGCTGCCAGTTTGGGGTGGCGCGCGCAGTAATATCATTGTGCTACTTTTTTTGCGTCAGCATCATGGCGATTCCATACGCACAGTACAAGTGCAACATTTCTGGCCCCTATATCTGCTACCCTTATCGGGCGATGTTTACCGCTGCCGAGCGCTATCAATGTTCACTACTCGCATCATGACGATGGACGATTACGACGCAGTCATTGCGCTCATGAGCACCACTCCCGGCGTATCGGTCAGAGACGCAGATTCTCGCGATTCGACTTCAAGGTATCTGCAGCGCAACCCCGAAATGAGCTTCGTTGCTGAAGTAGATTCCGTACTTGTCGGTTGCGTGATGTGTGGCCACGATGGGCGAAGAGGTTATTTGCAGCATCTGCTGGTACTGGATAACTATCGGCGGCAGGGCATCGCCAATCAGTTGGTGGAGCGCTGCCTTTCCAGTCTCGAACGTGAAGGTATATTCAAGTGCCACATTGATGTCTTTAAAACCAATCACACTGCTGCCCATTATTGGCGCAAGCAAGGCTGGCAATTAAGGACAGACATTGACCGCTACTCTTTCGTCCGCACCGGTAACGAAAACGCTTGATGAATGGAAGGCGCGTTCTGCTGGCACGGAACCAACGCTCTAGCCCGCGGTTCGAAGCCATACATTCTCAATCAGGGACATCAACCCCATGCTTAAAACTCTAGCCTACAGCCTGATGCTGGCTTCCACCATTGGCCTCGCTGCCTGCGATCCTAAATCCGAAGACAAGGCGCAGGAAGCTCAGCAACACGCTGAGAAAGCACAGGACAAGGCCGCCGATGCGGCGCAGGAAAATGCCAAGGCGGAGCAGGCACAGGCCGAGTCTAAAGAAGCCAAGGCCGAAGAAGACAAGACCTTCGTGCCAACCACCCAGGTTCCGGAATCACTCAAGACGCCTGAGAAAAACTGATAAGGCTTCCCGGCCCCACCGCTGCACGAGGCAGGAGGCAACTTGTTGCCGAGAGGTTTGACGCGGTGAATCAGGCCTGACGCCTCGCGAACAAGTTCGCTCCTACCGTTGAGGCATTGCTGGCGATGCGGTGATTCAGGCGAACCGCTGCACGAGGCAGGAGGCAACTTGTTGGCGAGAGGTTTGACGCGGTGGATCAGGCCTGACGCGTCGCGAACAAGTTCGCTCCTGCCGGTTGAGGCATTGCAATACCCCCGCAGAATCAGGCAATCACTCCGAAGGATTGGACTAATTCACCGCTGCCTGATCGTCCTACTCTGAACGTGCATCGAGCCACCGGCTCATCACTCGGACAAGGACAAAAATCATGTCGAACATCAAAGACAAAGTGGTTGTTATCACTGGGGCAAGCAGCGGTATTGGCGAAGCTACGGCCAGGCTGTTGGCCGAGAAGGGCGCACGTGTCGTGCTTGGCGCGCGGCGTACCGAGCGGCTCGAAGAACTGTACAAAGAGATCGTGGCCGCAGGCGGCAGTGCGCAGTATCAGGCAGTCGATGTCACCGACCGGAGCAGCGTGCAGGCCTTCGTCGACCAGGCAGTTAACACGTTCGGGCGCGTCGACGTGATCGTTAACAATGCCGGAGTCATGCCGTTGTCCAGGCTGGAGGCGTTGAAAGTCTCGGAATGGGACCGGATGATCGACGTCAATATTCGTGGCGTGCTGCACGGTATTGCGGCGGGGTTGCCGCTGATGCAGAAACAGCAATCGGGGCAATTCATCAACATTGCGTCCATTGGTGCCTACACCGTCAGCCCGACTGCTGCCGTCTACTGCGCAACCAAGTTTGCTGTGCGGGCGATTTCCGAAGGCTTGCGTCAGGAGGCGGGCGCAGACATTCGCGTCACGGTGATTTCGCCAGGCGTTACGGAGTCGGAGCTGGCGGACAGTATTTCCGACGAGGGCGGACGAGCGGAAATGCGCGAGTTTCGCAAGATTGCCATACCGGCACAGGCCATCGCCCGGGCAATTGCCTATGCAGTAGAGCAGCCCGCCGACGTCGACGTCAGTGAGCTGATTGTGCGCCCAACCGCCAGCCCTTACTGATTCGCTTGGCCTGCGTCCCGCCATCAAGGGTTAGCTGGACAATATTTATCCTGCAAACCCTTGTTCTTAACACTTGTACGATGACTTGAGTCGATGTACAACGAGCGTCCCGTCCAACAATAAAATAATGGAGATGCACGATGGATTCATCGCAACGGGATACAAGTGCCGACCATGGCCGCAGAACATTCCTCAAAACTTCGCTGGCGGTATCGGCCGGTTTGGCTGCCCTTGGCAGCGCTGCGTTGCCTCGTCTGGCAAGCGCCGAGCCACTGAGTCAGCGTTATCCGGATCCGCTGGTCAATATCCTTGATGACAGCTTCATGGAGTTGCGCATCTTCAATGCCAGCGTTGAGCGCCTGGCCACCGGCTTGCGTTGGGTCGAAGGTCCGGTCTGGGTCGGTGACGGCCGCTACCTGCTGGTCAGCGACATCCCCAACAACCGCATCATGCGCTGGGACGAAGTGACCGGAGGCTTGTCGGTTTATCGCGATAACTCCAATTTCTCCAATGGCATGTGCCGTGATCGCCAAGGCCGCCTGTTGGTTTGCGAGGGCTCGACGACCTCTAAAGAAGGCCGCCGCGTGACTCGCACCGAGTACAACGGCAGCATCACCGTGCTGGCCGATAACTACGAGGGCAAGCCGTTCAACTCGCCTAACGATATCGTCTGCAAACGTGATGGGTCGGTCTGGTTCACCGATCCGCCATTTCAGACCGGCAATAACTATGAAGGCCATAAAGTCACCCCGGAACTGCCTCACGCGGTGTATCGCATCGACGGCGCCAACGGCAAAGTCACTCGGGTGATTGATGATCTGGCAGGCCCGAACGGACTGTGTTTTTCGCCAGATGAAAAAATCCTTTATGTCGTTGAGGGGCGGGCCAAGCCCAATCGCATCATCTGGGCAATTGCCGTGAATGACGACGGCACGCTGGGGCTGCGTCGCAAGCACATCGAAGGTTTGGAGTTCGCGGGCATCGACGGCATCAAGTGCGATGAGAGCGGCAATCTGTGGTGTGGCTGGGGCAGCAACAGTGACCCTAAAGCGGATCCGGAAAAACTCGATGGTGTGCGTGTATTCAACCCGGAGGGCAAGGCCATCGGGCACATCTCTCTGCCCGAGCGTTGCCCGAATCTGTGCTTTGGCGGTCGTGAAGGCAACCGGCTGTTCATGGCTGGCAGCCACTCGATTTACTCATTGTTCGTGAACACCCGCGGCGCGACCTTCGTTTGATGGGAAAGAAGCTGCCGTGCCTTCGCGCAGCAAACAGAGACCCGTAGGACCGGCCAGTCCTACGCAGCGCCTATTTATCCAGTGGGTTAGTTTTTGTTTGAAGAGAGCTGCCGAAGGCTGCGAAGCAAGCGTCCTGACACAACGCCATCGCAGCCTTCGGCAGCTCCTACAGGCAATGCATTCCAAATTGAACGGATTGATTGCTGTTCGACAGATCCCTTCATCCCCTCCATCACTTCAGCACCAGCAACCGGTAAACCCCCGCGTCACTTTCGATGCCGTGGGTGTCATGGGTAAAGCCCGGAAAGGACGTATCAAAACTCTCCAGCGCTTTCAGGTAGGCCAACAACGGCCCATCGGCAGGCCCTGCGTTTTCGCCGGGCATCAGCAGGGGAATACCTGGTGGATAGGGCACGATGCCGGTCGCCACGATACGCCCCGCAGCCTGCTCCAGGGTCACCAGTTCAACCTGGTTCTTGACCAGTTTCTCGTATGCCTGCACCGGGCTGAATTCCGCTTGCGGCAACATGCCGAAGGCCTGCGCCATGGTTGCGGTGGTGCGATGTTTCTTCATGGCGGTGAAGATTTCTTCGGCCAGATCTCTGAGGCCCATGCCGGTGTAGCGTTGCTGGTTGGCGGCCAGCAAATCGGGCAGGCACAGTTCCAGTTCGAGATTGCTGTCGTAGTCGCGTTTGAAATCCAGCAGCGCATTGACCAGCGTTCCCCATTTACCTTTGGTGATGCCAATGGAGAACAGGAACAGGATGGTGAAGTCGGTGGTTTTTTCCACCACGATGCCCTGGCGGCCCAGATACGCACTCAGCACGCAGGCCGGAATGCCGAAGTCGAGTAACTGCCCATCGTCGCCCATGCCCGGGCTGAGTACCGAGACCTTGATCGGGTCGAGCATGCAGTAGCCATCCTCGATGTCACCAAAGCCATGCCAGACTTCGTCAGGGTGCAACACCCAGCAATCGGGTTCGCTCTTGAGTACGACCGGGTCGACCTGGTGAAACGGTACGGCGGTGCCCTTTACGCGAACGCTAGGTGGCTGCCAGCATGAGAAGAACCAGTCATCCTCCTTGAGCATCTCGCTTTTCATCCGCGAAATGACCTGGCGGAAAGCGATCGCCTCCTCGATGGATTCAGTGGTCAGGATTTCGCCGCTGGGCGCTTCCATCATGGCCGAGCTGACGTCGCAGGAGGCCATGATCGCGTAATTGGGCGACGTCGAGGCATGCATCATGAATGACTCATTGAAGCGCCCGTGAGGTATCGGATTGCGTCCGTTGCGCACATGGATCATTGAGGCCTGCGAGAGCGCTGCCAGCAGTTTGTGGGTGGACTGCGTCGCAAATACCGTCGGCCTCGATTCATCATGATCGTCAGGGCTGCCGTGCATGGCGAAGCGGTCACGGTACAGCGGGTTGAAGCGTGCGTAGCCGTACCAGGCTTCATCGAAGTGCAGGCGGTCGACACTTTGCCCGAGCAGTTCCTCAACCCGCGTCACGTTGTACGTCAAGCCGTCGTACGTCGAGTTGGTGACGATGGCGTGGATCGGCGTCGGGTCGATGCCTTCACGGACCAGCGGGTTATTGGCGATCGCTGCCTGCACGCCCTCACGACTGAGGGTTTGCGGCAGGATCGGACCAATAATCCCGTAGCGATTGCGGGTTGGCACCAGATAGGTAGGAATCGCGCCAGACAAGGTCATCGCATGCTCGGCGGACTTGTGGCAATTACGGTCGCACAGGGCAATCTGATCCCGGGTCACGCTGGCCATGAGGATGACCCGGTTGGAGGTCGATGAGCCGTTGGTCACGTAATACGTGCGATGCGCGCCAAAGACTTTCGCCGCGTAACGTTCGCCCTGACCGATGGGGCCGGAATGGTCGAGCAGCGAACCCAGCTCGCCGACTGAAATCGACAGGTCGGAACGCAGCAGGTTTTCCCCAAAAAACTCGTAAAAGGCACGTCCCGCCGTGCTTTTCAGAAAAGCGGTACCGCCCGCGTGGCCGGGGGTGTGCCATGAATATTCATAGCTGCGGGCAAACTTCAGCAGGGCGCCGAACATCGGTGGCAATACTGCCTGGCGATATCGCTCGATGGCGGCGAGTATCCGCCCGCTGAGAAAGCGACTGGTGTCTTCGGGCAGCCAGATGAAGTCGTCGGCATGCTGCATCACCACCAACGGAATATTCGAAGCGGTGCTGCGATCACTGATCAGAAACACCGGGACCCGCGTGTTGCGTTCGCGCAGATTGGTCAGCAGTTTGATGCATTCTTCATGGTTGTCGCTTTTGTCCATTTCCCAACTGAGCAATACACATTGAACGGCCGGGTCAGAGCGCAGAATCGAGTTGGCATCGGCCAGACTTTCGGAAACCAGCACGCTGATCGAGCGCTCTTCAACGTCACTGAGCAGTTGATTCAAGGCACGGCCAAACACTGTGCGTTTGTCGGGTGCGCTGCTGACCAACAGTGCAAGCATGCCGAGCAGGTGGCGGTATTCGGTCATGGTCTTGCCTCCAGTGGCGTGGAATTCAGGCTGTTCACAGGAATGGGTTCTGCGTTGAGGTGCTGAGCGCTAACGGTCTGTACCGGCACGCTGTTATTGATCGCTTCCAGGCGAATCAGGCGATTGTTGACGAAGCCGAAAAGGGTGTAGCCGAAGATGGTGGCCACGCCGCCGAGCATCAGTGCCTGTGCGCCGGAACTGTAGAGCGCCAGGTAGCTGTATGCGGCAGCGATGGTTGCGACGATGTTGGTGATCAGTGCGGTGTTGGGCGGTACGTTGGAAACTTTCTGCATCGTCAGCAATGCCGCCATCGACAGGATGTACGGCACCAGATTGGTCACCACTGCCAGGTTGACCAGCGTGTCGAACTGTTTACTGAGGTCCGGGCTTATCGTCAGGAAGCCCAGTGCCGTCTGCGCCGCCAGTAATATCAGCATGCCGATAATGGGGGTGCCGGCTTTGTTGGCCTTGGAAAAGATGGGGATGAAGTAGCCGGTGTCTGCCGAGCTTTTGAATACTTGCGCGATGGTGAATTGCCAACCCAGCAAGGAGCCAATGCAGGCCAGCACCATCAGGCCCATGACAATGCTGCCAATCATGGGGTTGAACATCTTGGCGAATACCAGACCAAATGGCGCGGTAGAGGCCGCCAGTTCCGGGTTATCGACAATACCGGCGATCACGTTGGTGGAGACGATGTAGATGACTGCGGCACCCAACGTACCGCCCAGGACCGCAATCGGGACGTTCTTTTCCGGATTTTCCACTGCGTCGGTGTTGGCGCACGCCGACTCCAGCCCGAGAAATGCCCAGAGGGTAATTGCCACTGATGCGCCTGCGGCTTCAAACCATCCTTTGTCATGAGGGTTCCAGCCCGCGGCGTAGACGCTACTGTCGAACCAGAACCAGCCGATGGTCGACACTAATACCACCGGCGCAATAACTCCCCACACAGTCACGGCGCCTATTTTGCCGGTGATGCTGGCGCCGCCAAAGTTGGCAAAGGTGGTAACCCATAGCAAGGCAATAGTTGCCAGCCCGACTTGCATGGAATCAAGTTGCACATTGAACAGTACCTGGATATAGCCTACGGCAGTAATGCTGATTGCTACGTTGGCGATAAGTAGCGATAGGCCATAAGTGTAGTTGGTCAGGTAGTTACCGGCTTTACCGAAAGTATATTCGGCGTAACCGCCCATGCCACCGGTCTTTCGGCTGAGCATGCCGCAACGCGCGAAAGCGTAGGCCAAAGCAAGAGACCCCGTGGCGGTGACGAGCCAGGAGAGAATCGAGATAGCGCCAACTTCGGCAAGTTTGGAAGGGAGTAACACAATGCCAGAGCCTAACATGTTGACGGCAGTCAACATTGTTAGTTGGCTAACGCTCATTTTCTTCGCGGCTGACATTCCATTGCCTCTGTGAGAGAAAGCGGGGAAGTGTTAGCTATAGCAGAGCATTGAAGCGGTGCAAGTAATTAGTTGGTTAGTGGGAGAGGGGGCCTGTCAAATAACACGAACCTGGAAGTTGAACCCTGTTCTGTAGGAGCTCACCGAGGTTACGAGGCCAGCGATGGCAGTGTGTCAGGCAAGCCGCTATCGCTGGCCTCGTAACCTCGGTGAGCCCCTACGGGTCCTGTGCTGTGCGAAAGCGGCGCTTCAGGAGAGAGGAATCAGCGTTTCGCCAGCTCGTGCTTGATGCATTGCTCGTAGTAGGTCTGTTTGATGGCCGCAGGTTTTAGCCGCGAGGCGCTTTTGTAGGTCTGTTCGGTAATGCCCATGGCTGTCATGCGCATCCAGGGTTGGTTGAACTTGCGACCCTGAAGTTTCTTGCGTGCACCGTAAAGGGTGATGCCAGCCAGTTTCGATTCCTGAGCGCCTGCCGCGATACCTGAACCCCACGTGCATATCGAACGGCCGCTGGAGGTGACATCTTTGGCTTGGGCCACCCACGAAATACTGGCCAGCACAAACGCCGCTACGGTTAAAACAAGAATCCGCATAAATGCCAGCCCCTAAGCTTCTGAAAAGAAAGCAAGTTTGCCAAGCTCGGCTGGAGGCTAGGGGCCAGCAATTGGTTTTATTTCGGGACAAAATCAGCCAGGACTTTTACGTTAGCTGAAATGCCTGGTGACGGCATGTGGCGCATCGGGTACGTCCATATTGATCTTGCGCCACGCGGCTTCGGCGAAGCTGTAAACCGAAAATGCGATCAGACCCAAGGCCACGATCATCAACACCATGCCGCCTGCGGGTAGATCCTGCAGGCCGTTCAGCGCATCTTTCAGGCCGGGCGGGTGCATGGCCTGGTAGCTGGAACCGCTTATCGCCAGCAATGCAGCGATTTCGATAAACGCCACGCCACGGGCAATCAGGCCAAAGCGCGATACCGGACGCACGTAGCGCATGACGTCTTCATCGGCGTCGAAGTACTTTTCAAAACTGGCTTTCCAGCCCTTGATGATGTGAGTGATACCCACGCCGAGCGGTATCAGCGCGGCTAGGTACACCAGGATGTTCGAATGGTCCCAGGACAGAATGGACGCGAGCAGGTCCTCGGTTTTGCCACCTGAATCGCCAGAGCTTTTGAGTGCGCTGATTAACAGTCCCAAGGCGAAGAACGCCAGTGCGCCATAGGTCACGCCACCCACCAGCAGGCCCGTGCGAATGACCAGGCCTTTGACTTCCGTCCCGTGGTGATCCACATCACGCGTGGCTTGCAGGACTCGCCATGCAGCGAAGGCCAGCAGGCCGACCACCACAATCGCGACCATGACATTGCCAAAGGGCTGGCTCAACAAGGCTTCAAGGCTACTGTGACTGTCTTTCGGCTGCGACGACCCTTGAGCGGCAAGCAGGGCGAAGATACCAATGATCAGATACACGACGCCGCGAGCGGCATAGCCGCCGCGAGCGAGAAGAGTGAGGCTGCGTTGCGCGGACATAAAGGGGATCTTCCTGAAAGAGATACAGGAGCAGACCGATGTCGGCACGCGGGGTTCGCTTTAATTGGTGTGTAGCCGGTTCTACAAACCATCCCCGTGGAGCTCGCCCAGTGCTCCTGACATAACTCGGTTCCCATGTGGGAGCGGTGCTTGCCCGCGATACATGAGACGCAGCTCGAAGACATACCGCGTTATCGTTTATCGTCGGAATGCCGCCCAGGGCAAGCACCGCTCACACAAGATCGTATCTATCCCGTGGTTTGCATTTTGTTCGATAGCATATGCCGATCTTCCCTATCCGGCACACGCAGCCGCGATGGCTTTGCCCAGTGCTTCAGTATTGCCCTTGCCGCCAATATCAGCCGTCAGCGGTGCATTTTCCGGCCCCATAGCCAGTACGGTTTCGATAGCGTTGAGCACTGCCGCTCCGGCTTCCGGGTGGCCAAGGTGTTCAAGCATCATCGCCCCACACCAGATTTGTCCGATCGGATTGGCGATGCCTTTGCCTGCGATGTCCGGAGCTGAGCCATGCACAGGCTCGAACAGGCTCGGGAAGTTGCGTTCAGGGTTGATGTTGGCCGAAGGCGCGATGCCAATGGTGCCCGTGCAGGCCGGACCCAGGTCAGAAAGAATATCGCCGAACAGGTTGCTGGCCACGACGACGTCAAACCAGTCCGGGTGCAGGACAAAGTTCGCGGTGAGAATGTCGATGTGATACTTGTCGACGTTGACCTCCGGGTAGTTCTTGCCCATTTCCACGACGCGCTCGTCCCAATACGGCATGGTGATCGCTATCCCGTTGGATTTGGTCGCGGAGGTCAGGTGCTTTTTCGGCCGGCTCTGGGCCAGCTCATAGGCAAACTTGAGAATACGGTCGACGCCCACCCGGGTCATGACGGTTTCCTGCAGGACGATTTCCCGGTCGGTACCCGGGAACATCTTGCCGCCGACACTGGAATACTCACCCTCAGTGTTTTCCCGCACGACCCAGAAATCGATGTCACCCGGTTTGCGATTGGCCAGCGGCGCTTTAACGCCCGGCATCAAACGGCAAGGGCGCAGGTTCACATACTGGTCGAACTCGCGACGGAACTGCAGCAGCGAATCCCACAGGGAAATATGATCAGGCACGACGTCCGGCCAGCCCACCGCGCCGAAGTAAATCGCGTCGTAGCCTTTGAGAATCTCGAACCAGTTGTCGGGCATCATTTTGCCGTGGGCCAGGTAGTAGTCGGCACTGGCAAAGTCGAACCAGTCCCACTGCAACTCCAGATTGTGCTGTGCGGCCACCACGTCCAGCACGCGAACGCCTTCGGGCATGACTTCCTTGCCTATGCCATCGCCAGGGATGACGGCAATTTTGTAATGGGGCTTGCTCATGAATTCGACTCCAGGGTTGATGGTGGACGAAGCTCAGTGTATGCAGTGTCTCTGACTTAATAATTAGTCATTTGCGAAAGCCATTCTTAGATTCAAGGAAACAATCGATGAGCATGATCGATGACCTGAGCTTCTTCCAGCAGGTGGCTACACGGGGCAGCCTGACGGAAGTGGCGCGGCAACTGGGGTTGTCGCTGCCAGCGGTAAGCAAGCGCCTGAGCCAGCTGGAAGCGCGCCTTGGCGTGCAACTGTTGCAGCGCACGACGCGCCGGTTATCGTTGACTCCCGAAGGTGTGCTTTATCTGGAAGGCGGGCGGCCGATCCTGCGTCAGCTCGACGAACTGGAAAGCGCGCTCAATAATCGCCAGCCGACCTTGCAGGGGCGCTTGCGAATCAACGGCACACTGGGTTTCGGACGACGGCATCTGGCACCGGTTGTGTCGAGCTTCGCCCGGTTGCATCCGGCGCTGGAGATCTCTCTGGAGCTGACCAGTCAGCCGGTGAGCCTGCTGGATGATCAGTTCGATATCGGCGTCTTCATGGGCGAGCCTCCGGATTCGCGGCTTATCGGCATTCGCCTCCTGGAAAATCCGCGGATCCTCTGTGCGTCACCCAATTATCTGGAGGGCAGGGCGCCATTGACTCGGGTGGCTGATCTGGCTGAACACAACTGCATCTTGCTGCGTCAGTTCGGCAGTGACTACGCGATCTGGCGCTTTCGCAAGGAGGGGCAGGATTACGCCCATAAAGTCAGCGGCACGCTGTCGAGTAACGATGGTGAGGTGGCGTTGAGTCTTGCGCTCGACGGGCACGGTCTGATCCTGCGTTCGCGCTGGGATGTGCAAGCGCATCTGGAGAGCGGACGGCTACAGGCGGTGCTGGAGGATTATCAGCCGCCACGGGGCGATATCTTTGCGGTCTACCAACACCGACGGCATATCCCGCAGCGCATCTCGCTGTTCACCCAATACCTGGCTCAGGAACTGGTCCGGCGCCTGCCGTTTGCCGATCCAGGGTGAATGGCGCACCTTGGCCGACTGTAGGAGCCGCGCTTGCTCGCGATGAACGATGATGCGGTCTTGCCTGAAGCTGTGGTGTTCTTATCGCGAGCAAGCTCGGCTCCCACAGATTCGGGATAACTGAAGATCATGTCAGCAATGTTTGCCTGGCAGGCCCGGCCGGTGTTACGCAGTAGCGCTGTCTTTGTAGGAGCCGCGCTTGCTCGCGATGAACGATGATGCGGTCTTGCTTGAAACTTCGGTGTTCTTATCGCGAGCAAGCTTTGCTCCCACAGATTCGGGATAACTGAAGATCATGTCAGCAATGTTTGCCTGGCAGGCCCGGCCGGTGTTACGCAGTAGCGCTATCTTGTAGGAGCCGAGCTTGCTCGCGATGAACGATGATGCGGTCTTGCTTGAAGCTGCGGTGTCCGTATCGGAAGCAAGCTGTGCTCCCACAGATTTGTCATAACCGCAGATCATGTCAGCAATGATTATTCGTGCATTGCCGGATTGCCCCGGGCTCTTGTAACGTCCAGCCGACCCGCTCGGTCACTATAAAAATTCAAACCTGAGCATGCACGAGGGTTTTTACAGGGTGTTCAGGAAAGGTTTTTGAAGCTGCCGATCATTTCTACGTTCAGGAAGATTTGCCATGAAAACCGTTTCATTGGGTTCAGTCTTATCCCTGTTGTGCGTGTCGGTGTCGTTTGCGATGTCAGTCTCGGCAGAAGAAATCACCTTTGTTTCACAGGGCGGGGTGTATCAGGAGGCCCAGACCAAGGCGATCCTGGATCCGGCAGCCAAACGCCTGAACATCACCATCAAGCAAGACAGCGTCCCCGATGCCTTACCCATGGTCAAAGCCCAGGGTTCAGCAGGCAAGCCGGTCTGGGACGTCATCGATACACCGCCCTCCAACTGCATTCGCGGGGGTAACGAAGGCCTGATCGAGAAACTCGACCTGAGCAAAATGCCCAATGTTCAGGCGATGCCGGAAGCCTATCGCACACCTTACTCCGTCGCTTACGAGTTCTATTCGTCGGTGTTGGGCTATAACACCAAAACATTGAAGAAGGTTCCGCAGAGTTGGGCCGATTTCTGGAACGTGAAAGATTTTCCGGGTACACGCTCATTGCGCAATGACCCGATGGGAACCCTCGAAGCAGCGCTGTTATCGGACGGTGTGCCTCGCGACAAGTTGTACCCGCTGGATGTCGACCGTGCCTACAAGCGCCTCGAACAGATCAAGCCGGATATCGCGGTCTGGTGGAGTTCAGGCGGGCAGTCGGCACAACTGCTCAACGATGGTGAAGTCGACATGCTGATGATCTGGAACGGTCGCGCCAGTGCGGTGCGCAAGGACAACCCTGACGTCGCTTTCACCTATAACGACGGCATCCTGCAAAACACCCAGCTGTGCATCCTCAAAGGTGCTCCGAATTACGCCACAGCGGTCAAGTTCGTGAACGAAGCGCTGTCGCCGGATCTGCAGGCTAACTTGCCGCTCTACATCGACTATGGCCCTGGCAATCCGGCTGCGTTCAGTACCGGGAAACTCACCGCAGAGCGGGCCAAAGAGCTGCCGAGTTCCCCGGATAACGCTGCGAAGCAGGCATTGATGTCCGAGGAGTGGTGGTCATCGCCTGCCGGTATCGCGGCCAAGGATCGCTGGCTCAAGTTTGTTCAGTAGGCTGAGCGCGTGAAGGTGATCGACTATCTGATCCTTGGCGGCGGTTCGGCAGGCTGCGTGCTGGCGGCACGACTGTCCGAAGATCCTGACAAGCGGGTGTGCCTGATTGAGGCGGGGCGTGATATCTCGGCGGGCAATATGCCTGCCGAAATTCGCAGCCGTTATCCCGGTCGCGCCTATCTGGACGCGAGCAACATCTGGCGTCAGTTGACGGCACTGATGGGCAAGCGTTCCAGCGAGCGCCGATACGAACAGGCACGATTGTTGGGCGGTGGCTCGGCTATCAATGCGCTGATGACCAACCGCGGCGCTCCTGACGATTACGATGAGTGGGAGCGACTTGGTGCCAGCGGCTGGAACTGGGACAGCTGTCTGCCGTACTTTCGCAAGCTGGAAACGGATACCGATTTTGACGGACCGTTGCACGGTAGTCAGGGACCGCTGAGGATCCGCCGTACAGCGCAGGCGTTTCTTTCACCCTTCGTCAGGGCCGTCATGAGTGCGTTGGGCGACGGCGGGCTGGCGACGAAACCGGACCAGAACGGACTCTGGGAGCCTGGCGTGTTTGTCGGCGCCATTGGCGTCAGTCCTGAAGGGGAGCGAATTCCCACCTCCGTGTGCTATCTCTCTGATGAGGTGCGTCAACGCAGCAATCTGAACATACGCACTGAATGCCTGGTCGACCGTGTGCTGTTCAAGTCTCATCAGGCCGTGGGGGCAAGGATTATCGCTGCGGACGGCACCACAAGTGATGTTTTCGCCAAGGAGGTTATTGTTTGCTCAGGGGCAATCCACAGCCCGGCAGTGTTAATGCGCAGCGGTATAGGCCCCGCGGATGAGCTGATTCAACTGGGGATTTTTGTCGTGGCGGATCGTCCGGGTGTCGGCGGCAATCTCATGGAACATCCCTCAATTGCGGTCTCCGCCTTGCTCAACAAAGCGGGCCGCACTGCGTTCGTCAATGAACATCACGAGCAGGCTATCGTGCGCTTTTCCTCGGGCCTGCCGGACACCGTGCCTTGCGACATGCACGGTGCGATTCTGTCGCGCTCAGGTTGGCATTCGCTGGGCTATCGCCTGGGGACGATGTTCTTCTGGGTCAACAAGTCGTTTTCCAGAGGTCGCCTGCGTTTACGGTCCAGTGATCCGGCTGAGGAGCCTGAGGTGAGCTTCAACATGCTCTCTGATACCCGGGATCTGGAGCGCCTTAAACAGGCAATGAAGTTTGGCGCCGCGACCTTGTCAGCGTCTTCGCTCAAGACGCAGTGCAGCGTGGTTTTCCCGTCCAGTTATTCGCCCCGAGTGGCCAAAGTTGCGCAGCCAGGTGTGCTCAATGGCATGCTGCGCGGTGCCTTGAGCTTGCTGCTGGATGTCGCGGGACCGCTTAGGGCGTGGCTGATTCACGGCCTGGTTACTCAAGGGGTCACGCTGAAGAAACTGGTTGCCGATGACGCGGCTTTGACCGAGTTCGTGCGGCGCAATGTCGGCGGTACCTGGCATCCTTCCGGCACCTGTCGTATGGGGCGCGTTGATGACTCGCAGGCCGTTACCGACAGCGATGGGCGCGTGATTGGCGTCCGCGGGTTGCGGGTGTGTGACGCTTCGTTGATGCCGTCGATTCCGTGCGCCAACACCAACGTGCCGACGATCATGATTGCCGAGCGCATGGCTGATTTGATCAAGGCTGAAAGCGCGCGGAACACATCCCGGTAGACGACTTGCGCGAAGCTACCATGGGACCTGTAGGAGCTCACCGAGGTTACGAGGCCAGCGATGGCGGAGTGTCAGGTAAACCGCTATCGCTGGCCTCGTAACCTCGGTGAGCTCCTACAGGATCGGCTTGATTCTGGAAGATTTCAGTTCGATGTCTTGGGACCCTCAGGGGTGGAAGCCCACAATTGCCTTGGTCTCCAAAAACGCTTCCAGCCCCCATTCGGCATATTCCCGGCCATTGCCCGATTGTTTGTAGCCGCCAAAAGGTGCTCCGGGGTTCCAGTCGGGATGGTTGATGTACACGCCGCCGACCCGCAGTTGCAAGGCAATGCCTCGTGCCCGCTGCAGGTTGGACGACTGCACATATCCGGCCAGACCAAACACGCTGTCGTTGGCCAGAGCGACCGCATGCTCATCGTTGTCATAGGCCTGAATGACCAGCACCGGGCCGAAGATTTCTTCCCGCGCGATGGTCATTTCCGGCGTTACCCCGGCGAATACCGTGGGTTTCACGTAATAACCACGCTCCAGACCTTCAGGCTTGCCCAGCCCGCCGCAGACCAGTTGCGCACCTTCTTCAATGCCGATCGCAATCATTCGCTGAATGGCCTGGAACTGTCGTTCGCTGATGACCGGCCCCATTGTCGATTGCTCATCCGTAGGCGCGCCGACGTGATGGGCGAGGGCAGCACGACGCGCAATTTGCACCGCCTGATCATGCAGCGCAGCGGGCACCAGCATGCGAGTGGGGGCGTTGCACGACTGGCCACTGTTGCCAAAGCAGCCGTTGACGCCGGAGGTCACGGCTTTCTCCAGGTCCACATCATCAAGGAGGATGTTGGCCGATTTGCCGCCCAGTTCCTGATGGACGCGTTTGACCGTTGGCGCAGCCAGGCGCGCGACTTCAATGCCCGCGCGGGTCGAACCGGTGAATGACACCATGTCCACGTCGGGGTGGGCTGCCAACGCTGCGCCTACGGTAGGGCCGTCGCCATTGATCAGATTGAACACCCCGGCCGGGACGCCCGCTTCGTGCATGACTTCAGCAAACAGCAGTGCGTTCAGTGGTGCAATCTCGCTGGGCTTGAGAACCATGGTGCAGCCCGCGGCCAGCGCCGGTGCAACTTTGCACACGATCTGATTGATGGGCCAGTTCCATGGCGTGATCAGCGCAACGACACCCACGGGTTCCAGATTGATCAGGGTGTTGCCGTTGGTTTTTTGAAAGGCAAACGTGTCCAGCGTGCGCAGTAACTGTTGCAGGTGACGTTTGCCGATCCCCGCTTGCCAGTCATAAGCCAGAGCTCTGGGCGCGCCGACTTCGGCCATGATCGCCTCGGCAATCTCGTTATAACGCTGCATGAACACGTCCAGCACCTGTTCAAGCAGGGTGATTCTCTCGGCCGGTGAAGTGCTGGCGAAGGCCGGGAACGCGCGACGGGCCGCACTCACGGCGGCGTCCACGTCGGTCTGGCTTCCCATGGCAATCTGGCTGAATGGCTGTTCAGTCGCCGGATTGATCACCGGCAATTGAAAGTCGCTCGCCGGGTTTACCCAGCGGCCATCGATATAAAACTTCAGGGTGTTTTCGATCATCTGGTGCAGCCTCATCAAGGCGAGCGAAAAAAGGGCGCGCAGCGGGTTAACGGTTTCTGAAAACTGCACCCGGTCGCTCGCAAGAATAAGCACCTGTTTACGCATCCGGCAATTTACTAATAGTTGTTTCAGGCATAAGCTCAGATCATGTCTAATCTTCGTCGAAAGCTCCCCAGTTCCAGTTCTCTATTCGTCTTCGAGGCGGCTGCGCGGTGTGGCAGCTTCACACGGGCGGCGGATGAATTGTGCGTCAGTCAGCCAGCGGTTAGCCGCATGTTGTCCCGGCTTGAGGAGCATCTCGGCGTGCAGCTATTCGAACGCACTCGCAGTGGTGCGCGACTTACCGAAAGCGGCAGCATTTTGTACCGCAGGGTGCAGGAAGGCTTCAGCACTATCGAGTCGGCTATCAGCGAAATTGAATCCCGTGCCACTGGCATAGAAACGGTGACACTGTCAGTTTCAACCGCGTTTACCACCCATTGGTTGATGCCGCGCATGAGCCGTTTCAGTCAACGCTTTCCCAGTGTGGACATGCGTTTTCAGTTGATGTCCGGGCGGATTGGCGGCCCGTTGGTGGACGTGGATCTGGGCATGCGCTACATCGACGCAGGCAGTCTGAAGGCCACGGATACACTGGTTCTACCTGAAATAACCTTACCTGTCTGCAACCCGCTGTACCTCAAGCAAGTGCTGCGTGATGAGGCTAAAAAGCAGTCCCCCACGCTGATCTGCATGGACAATCAGGATCGCGACTGGACGCTGGAATTCGGTTCGTCAGGGCGTACGGAAAATGCCTTGATATTCTCTGATTATGCGGTGGTCGTGCAGGCTGCCTTGTTAGGGCAGGGAATGGCCCTGGGCTGGTTGACGGTGGTGTCGAACAGCCTGGTCAAAGGCGAATTGGTGCCTGCTACCGAACAAATCCGGATCTCGAATCGGCGCTGTTGCCTGGTCACTCCGGCGAATCGTCCGGTGCGTCCGGTGGTGGAAAATATCCGCGACTGGATCATCGAAGAGATGCGTTCCGACATCGCTCAAGTGCATGAGCTTTACCCCGATTTAGGCTTGGCGAAGCTGCTCTGATCAAGGCCCTGAGTCAAGGTGTGCCGCGCATCCTGAAAAAACCGTAGGTTATGCTTCGAGGTGCGCTCAAAACGGAATATTTCACGAGAAGTCAGGGCAGATAATACCTCTAGCCAGACAGCTTTCCCCTCATGAATAATCTTGCGGAGCGCCTTATGTCATTCAAGCAGTTCAAAGCCCTGACGTTCGATGTCGTCGGCACGCTCATTGATTTCGAAGCCGGCATTCTTGCTCACGTGCGTGAAGTCGCGGGCGAAGCGGGTAAAAACCACAGTGACGACGACATCCTCAAGGCTTATCGCGAAGCGCGTGCCTCGACTGATTCGGGATGGTGGCCGGATGACCTCGAACGCTGCTACCACGTCATCGCTTCGAAGCTGAATCTGCCGGATAATGATGAGTACGCCAAAGGCCTCAGCCTGGCGGTGAAGAACTTCCCGGCGTTCCCGGATTCGGTTGAAGCACTGAAACGTCTGCGCAAGCATTTCAAACTGGTGGCCACCACCAACTCGCGGATCTGGGCACTGGATTTCATGGCCAAGACTCTGGATGAGCCGTTTGATGTTCGCGTAACCGTGGACGATGTTCGCTTCGAAAAACCCGACCCGCAGTTTTTTGCCTACACCCGTGGTGTGCTGGCAACTCAGGGCATCCTGTTTGAAAACATCCTGCATGTCGCGCAAAGCCAGTACCACGATATCGGCGTGGCGATGCGTCTGGGCTATCAGACCTGCTGGATCGAGCGTCGCTTTGCACAGAAGGGCACCGGCGGTACGCTGGAGTCCGAGCGCGTCGAACCGCATTATCACTTCACTTCGCTGGCGCAACTGGCCGACGCAGTCGAGAAAGAACTGGGTTGATGACCTGGACGCCCGGTTTTCGTCGCGGGCGTCATTCCTCTTTTTAGCCGGATGCTGGTCATGACTGTTCAGAGCCTGTGGGCGGCAACCGCCCAACCTTGTCCCGCCCTGCAATCCCTCGAAGGTGACCGCCAATGTGATGTGGTGATCATCGGTGCAGGTTATACCGGCCTGTCGGCGGCACACCATATTGCCCTGAGCGGTCGCGAGCCGTTGATTGTCGAGGCCAATACCCTGGCCTGGGGCGCCAGCGGGCGTAATGGCGGTGTTGTCTCGCCTAAGTTTCGGGTAGGTTTTCCGACGCTTATGGAGCGCTTTGGTCGCGACATCGCGTTGCAGATGTATCGCACGGGTTATGCGGCGGTCGACAGCCTGATCGAGATGGTCGACAGCTTGGGGCTGACCGGCGCTCAGCTCAACATGGGCGGGCATATCGCTGCTGCGCATAATGTTCACGCCCTTGGCGGGCTGGAATCCACCGCGAACTGGATCAAGCGCGAAACCGGTGGCGCGTCCTCGGTCATGATCAGCGCCGCACAGGTGCAGGAAATGACCGGTTCCACGCTTTTTGCCGGTGGTCTGCTGACGCCAAAGGCAGGCGGGATTCACCCCATGAATTACGCCCGTGGCATCGCGCAAAGCCTGACGGAGCGGGGCGTCAGGTTGTTTATCAATAGCCCGGCCGAAAACGTGCGTCATGAGGCCGGCCGTGTGATTGTGCAAACGCCTCAAGGGCGGATCAGTGCGCGTCAGATCATCTATGCCACTAACGGTTATTCCGATCAGACGCGCGTTACCGATACCTTGCATCGACGTCTTATTCCGTTTCGCAGTGCAATCATTGCCACCGAACCGTTATCGCCTGATGTGCTGGCGCAGATCATGCCCGGCGGACAGGTATGTGGTGACACCAAGCGCATGTTGCGCTGGTTTCGGGTAGTCGGTGACAGGCTGATCTTTGGTGGACGCGGGGCGTTCGGCAAGAACGATTCGCAGAGTGCTTTCCGGACCCTGCAACGCAGCATGGGCGAGGTCTTTCCTGTTCTGCGGGACTGCAAGGTCGATTTCCGCTGGTCCGGTCTGGTCGCCATGACGCTAGATTATCTGCCCCATGCCGGACAGCTGGATGAGCGCAGTTTTTACGCCATCGGATACAACGGTGGTGGTGTCGCCATGTCGACCTGGATGGGCACTCAGTTGGCGAAGATGACCGCAGGCGAGAAGGTCGACCTGGGCTTGCTCAGCGGCGACAAATTCAACCCCATTCCCCTGCATACCTTCCGTGCGCCCGGTGTTCGCCTGGCGGCGGGATGGCAGCAGTTTCTGGACGTTATTGGCCGGTGAATGGCCGCAGAAAGGATCTGCTCCTGTCGAAAAAAATTGAACCGATCCTGTAGGAGCTCACCGAGGTTACGAGGCCAGCGATAGCGGAGTGTCAGACAAGCTGCTATCGCTGGCCTCGTAACCTCGGTGAGCTCCTACGGATCCAGTGTTGTTACAGATCCAGTGTTGTCAAACCGCCCTGACCAGACTGCGCAGCGGCACTGTGCTTTTCACTACGGGTGACTTGATTACGATGTAGCTGAAGTATTTTTCGATGCCGATATTCTTGTCCAGGATCGACTCCATCAGCTCCTGATAGTGCTGGATGCTGCTGCACAGAAAGCGCACCAGATAGTCGTAGCCGCCGCTGATCAAATGGCACTCAAGCACTTCATCGATGTTGCGGATGCTCGATTCGAATTTCACGAAGTCGCCACGCTTGTGGTCCGAGAGGGTCACTTCGGTGAAGACGGTGACTGAATTGGCAAATTTGGCCAGGTTGACGTGCGCTTCGTAGCCGCTGATGTAGCCAGCCGACTCAAGACGCTTGACCCGCTGCAAGCAAGGACTGGGAGACAGGCCGACGGCTTCGGCGAGGCTAACGTTCGTCATTCGCCCGTCTTTCTGCAGTTGGACCAGGATGTTGATGTCGATACGATCGAGCTTGGTTGCTGCGTCCATGGTTCAGTCCTCGCAATTTCAAAATCCTGGCTGTCACGCCTCAGGCATGCAGCGCTTTTTGATGCGCATGAACGAGGTCTGCCAGGCTGGCGTATTCACAGCGCTTGCCGTCCAGAGCCTGCGGGGAGTGATTCCACGGCTGGCTATGACCCCGTTGCAACGTACACACCGGAAAATCCACCCGCTCATTCCAGGGATCATCCGTTTCCGTACTGCGCACCGGTAACAGTTCTGATCGCTCCAGCTCCAACTGGAGTAACGCGGCATCCAGACTCATGTGCCAGTCGTTGCTGCTGGGTTCGATAACTGCGTCGAACGTCACCGGCAGGCGGCTGGTCAGCGAGCTCATATCGATACCGTGCGGTGGGGCAATCAGTATCAAACGGTAGAACTTGCTCAGGTACTGCAAGGCACCCGGAACATCTTCAAATATGGGCCAGTGGTCAGAAGAGCTACTGAAAGCAACACTCTGATCCCAGTCAGGAATGGTATGCAATTGGTGAGCCAGACGTTGGTACAACTGACCGTGGAAAGCCCTTGGGCTAACGCCTGAGGTACTGGTGATAAGCTCTTGAGCTGTGTGTCGATAAGCCTGTAACAGTTGCTCGTCACTCGGGGTGGGGGTGCTCTGCACCGCCAGCGGTCGAAGTCCCTCCAGGATGCCCCGTTCTCGATCAACCAGTGTCCCAAAGGAAAAACCCAATGCCTTGTACTGGGTGACTTTCATGATTCGCTCCTGAGTTACAGCTGTCGGTTCCGTCATGGTTCAGCCCCGGATCTGATCCGGGCCCCGGCGCTGCAAGGGCAGGCCGGGCCAGGTTGCGTACCGCGTCATTTCAGCAGGCGGCAGCCAGTGCGGTGTCGAGCATCTGCAAGGCTTCTGCCACTTGCTCAGGTGTTGTCACGAGCGGAGCGAGGAAGCGCACCACGTTGCGGTGCACGCCGCACTTGATCACCAGCAAGCCAGCGTTGCGGGCTTCGTCGATGACTTTTTGCGCCAGCGCGGCATCGGGGCTCTGCTTGCTGTCGGCGGCGACCATTTCGATGGCTTGCATGAAGCCCAGACCGCGTACATCGCCAATGCGCGGGTAGCGGGCTTGCAGGGCCAACAGGCCTTCGCGTAACTGTGCTGCCAGTTTCTCGCCCTGGCTCAGCAGATCCTGCTCTTCGAACAGATCCAGAACCGCCAGCGCCGCAGCACACGCCACCGCGTTACCGCCATACGTGCCGCCCAGACCGCCAGGCGTAGGCGCGTCCATGATTTCGGCGCGACCTGTCACGGCAGACAAAGGCATGCCGCCCGCCAGGCTCTTGGCAACCGTTACCAGATCAGGTTTGATGCCTGCGTGCTGGAAGCCGAACATGGTGCCGGTACGCCCGAAGCCAGCCTGGATTTCATCGAGGATCAGCACGATACCGTGCTGGGTGCAGCGCGCTCGCAAGGCCTGCAGAAACTCATTGGATGCGGCGATGAAACCGCCGTCGCCCTGAACCGGCTCGATGATGATTGCGGCCACACGATCGGGTGCGACATCAGTGGCGAACAGCTCGTCCAGTTCGGCCAGTGCGTCATCGCTGCTGATGCCGCGATACGGGTTCGGATAGGTGGCGTGATAGATCTCGGCGGGGAAAGGCCCGAAGTTCTGTTTGTAGGGCTGGCTCATGCCGGTCAGGGTCACGCCCAGCAACGTCCGGCCGTGGAAGCCGCCACGGAAGGAGATCACCGCGGTGCGATTGGTGTGGCCCCGGGCAATCTTGATCGCGTTCTCGACCGCTTCAGCGCCCGAGGTGAACAGCACGCTTTTGTAGTGTTCATCACCACCAATCAGTTTGTTCAGGCGTGAGGCCACTTCGATGTAGTTGGGGTAGGCCACGACCTGGAAGCTGGCATGTGATATTTCGCCCACCTGACGACGCACGGCCTCAACCACCCGCGGATGGTTGTGACCCACGTTGAGTACGCCGATGCCGCCCACGAAATCCAGATAGCGCTTGCCGTCTACGTCCCACAACTGCGCACCTTCAGCGCGAGCAGCCACAACCGGATGAGCCGTAATGATGCCGCGCGGGACGTGTTGCTCACGCAGGGCGAGCAGGCGTTGGTTTTCAGTCAGTGCAGAATTCATCTCAATCTCCGTGAACGCCGGGGTGGCAGGTGATGTGTTCAGGATAAGCACTGGCCAGAACCACAAGCACTGAAGTTGCCCGGGCCAGCGCTGTGATCGACTGTTTTAGGGGGAGGTTACGGAATATTTCGCTGTGGGGGGCTGCAGGCAATTCTGGGTGCGCCGCAAACCCCTGTGGGAGATTCTATGTTGGCCTGCAATCCCGTAGGACCGGCTATGTGGGGGCTGAGCTTGCTCGCGATGAACGATTACGCGGTGTGGCTAATGGCTGCGTTTCATGCATCGCGGGCTAGCCCGGCTCCCACAAAGTAATAGCCTTTCAACTGGATAGGTATGTTTGGTTCCTGGCTCAAACCACTGCCCGCGGCACCACGATGGTGTCTTCCGGGTGCAGGCGCATGAACATAGGCGAGCCAATGGGCGGCAGGCTCAGATTGCCTTCGTGATGGCTTGGCTGACGCAGGCTCACGGTCGGGCCGCCTTCAAGATCGACGAACACCTTGAGGCTTTCGCCCTGGAAAACGATGTCCGAAACACGGCCGCGCAGGCGGTTCCATTCCGGGCCTGAGGTCTCGTTGTCCAATAGCAGTTTTTCCGATTGCAGGGCCAGAAACACATCGCCGGAAGGCGGGATCGGACGAGTCGTGCGCAGGGCCGTTGCGCCCAGCGTGAGGCCGTTTTCGCTGCGCTGCAGGGGGACCAGGGTACTTTCACCGATGAAGCTGGCGACGAAGTCGTCAGAAGGGTGGTCGTGCAGACGGCGAGGGGTGTCGACCTGCACCAGTTGACCGCCGCGCATGATCGCAATGCGGTCGCTCATGGTCAGGGCTTCACGCTGATCGTGGGTCACGTAAATCATCGTCGCACCGAGGCGTTTGTGCAGGGCGCGCAATTCGATCTGCATGGTCTCGCGCAGTTGTTTGTCCAGCGCCGAAAGTGGCTCGTCCATCAGGATCAGCTTGGGTTCGAAGACAATGGCGCGGGCCAGTGCTACCCGTTGCCGCTGGCCACCCGAGAGTGCCGCAATCGAGCGGTTTTCGTAGCCGGTCAGCTCAACGGTTGCCAGCGCCTGCTTGACCCGCCCCAGGCTTTTCGACGCGCTTTCACCTCGGGCACGTAGCGGGAAGGCAACGTTCTCGCCCACGGTCATGTGCGGAAACAGGGCGTAGTTCTGAAACACCACGCCGATCTCGCGCTTGTGCGGCGGCATCAACGTCACGTCGCGCTCGCCAAATAAAATGCTGCCGGAGCTGACCCTGATGAATCCGCCGAGAATGCTCAGCAACGTAGTTTTGCCCGATCCGGAGGGGCCCAGCAGGGACATGAACTCTCCCGCTTCGACCTTCAGGTTCACATTGTTCAATGCCTTGAGGCTGCCGTAATCCTTGCAGACCTGATTGACGCTGACCGATTCAAAACCTTCGTTGAAATTCATGAAGCGTCCTCCCGTGCAGAGCGAGTGTCTGCATCCATCTGAACACAGGCGCTGGCCGTGTTCGTGCCGTTTTGAGCCGCCGGGAAAACAGGATCTGCTGCCCGGCGGTATCTGTCGCTAACGCTGGCCGTCAGTCCAGGCCGCCGATATGCCAGGCTTTGACTTCGAGGAACTCGTCGAGGCCGTACTTGGAGCCTTCGCGGCCGGTACCTGACTGCTTCATGCCGCCGAAAGGAGCGACTTCCATGGAAATGATCCCGGTATTCAAACCGACCATGCCGAACTCCAGGCGCTCGCCCACACGCCAGGCGCGGCGCATGTCCTGGGTAAAGTAATAGGCGCCGAGCCCGTAAGGAGTCGCATTGGCCAGTGCCAGTGCTTCGGCTTCGTCCTTGAAGCGGAACAGCGGCGCAACAGGGCCAAAGGTCTCTTCGCTGGCCAGCAGCATGTCGGCCTTGGCCTCGCGCAGAACGGTCGGCTGGACATACAGGCCGTCGCCCTGAGGTGCGCCGCCGATTACCACGCTTGCGCCTTTTTCCAGCGCGTCGCCGATATGACGGGCTACTTTGTCCACCGCTGCGGCGTTGATCAGCGGACCAATCGTGACGCCGGTTTGCAGGCCGTCACCGACTTTCAGTTCGGCGACCGCAGCGCTCAGGCGTTCTGCGAAACGGTCATAAATGCCGTCCTGAACCAGAATCCGGTTGGCACAGACACAGGTTTGCCCGGCGTTGCGGAATTTGCTTTGCATGACGCCGGCGATCGCCAGGTCCAGGTCGGCATCATCGAAAACGATGAAAGGGGCGTTGCCACCCAGCTCCAGGCTCAGGCGTTTGATCGTGCTCGCGCATTGGCTCATCAGCAGTTGCCCGACCCGAGTCGAGCCTGTAAATGACAATTTGCGCACTGCAGGGTTACTGGTCATTTCACCGCCAACCCCGGCAGGCAGCCCCGTCAATACGTTGAACACACCTGCGGGAATACCGGCGCGCTCCGCCAGTACCGCCAGTGCCAGGGCCGACAGTGGCGTCATTTCCGAAGGTTTGACCAACACCGGACAGCCCGCCGCCAGCGCAGGCGCGCATTTGCGGGTGATCATCGCGTTGGGGAAGTTCCATGGCGTAATGGCGGCCACCACACCAATCGGCTGCTTGAGCACAATGATGCGTCGGTCAGCCACCGGCGACGGAATAGTATCGCCGTAGATACGCCGCGCCTCCTCGGCGAACCATTTAACGAAGCTGGCACCGTAGGCGATTTCACCTCGGGACTCCGCCAGAGGTTTACCTTGTTCGGCGGTCATGATCAGCGCCAGGTCTTCCTGATTGTCCATGATCAGCTTGAACCAGGCTTCCAGCAGCTTTGCACGTTCGGCCGCGGGGACCTCGCGCCAGGTCACGAAGCGCGCTTCAGCCGCAGCGATGGCGCGGCGGGTTTCAGCGGCTTGCAGCGCGGGAACCCGGGCAATCACGCTACCGTCGGCAGGGTTGGTGACGTCCAGCGTCGCGCCGTCATCGGCATTGATCCACTCGCCATTGACGTAGGCGCGCTCGACAAAAAGAGAAGGGTCACGCAGGGTATTTTTCAACATGATCAAGGTGCCTTGAAGGTCCGAACGGTGGACTCATTGTAAAAATGTCTGCCCAGCGACCGATGCCGAGATGGCCATTGGAACGGGCGATAGATGCTGAATTCGAGGTGCTGGCAGCAGATGTTGCTCTTGGCCGATCCCCTGTAGGAGCTGCCGAAGGCTGCGAAGCGGCGTCTCAGATAAATTGCCTTCGCAGCTTCGGCAGCTCCTGCAAGGTGGTGGTGTCAGCTTGGTTTGTTGCGCCCCGCAATCACCACCAGCAACAGCGAAGCCAGAATCAGAATCGAGCTGATCGCTGCAATCGTCGGGTCGATTTCATCGCGCAGGGCTGTAAACATCCGCTTGGTCAGGGTCTGGTTGTCACCACCGGAAATGAACAGCGCAACCACGGTTTCATCCAGCGAAGTGATAAACGCGAACAGCGTGGCGGAAACCAGGCTCGGTTTAATCTGCGGCAGGGTTACCGCCATGAACGCGCGGAAGCGATTCATGCCCAGGCTGCGTGCGACCATTTCCTGCGACATGTCGAAATTACGCAGGCCAGCCAGTAACGCGATGATCACGTACGGCAGCGCCAGCATGATGTGCGCCAGAATCAGGCCGGTCATGGAGCTGATCAGGCCTACTCGGGCGTAGACGAAAAACACGCCGGCTGCGATCAAAATGATCGGCACCATCATGGGCAGCAGCAGGATGATTTGCAGCGTGCGCACCACCTTCAGGCTGGAGCTGTTGATGGCGTAGGCGGCAGCCATGCCAATGGGCAGGCTGACCAGCGTAGTGACCGCAGCGGTGATCAGGCTGACGCGTGCCGCCGACATCCATTCGGCGCTCTGGAAAAACGCCGCGTACCAGCGCAGCGACCACTCTTTGGGCGGGAACTGCAGGAAGCGTGCTTCGGAGAACGACATCGGCACCACGATCAGCACCGGCAGGATCAGGTACAGCAGAATGGCTGCCACCAGCACCGTGAAGAGCAGGTGGGAGAGACGGACCTGACGCAAATAGGCAACCAGTTTCATTTAGCGCGCTCCCAGGATGCGTTCAATCGGGATGAACTTGTTGATACCCCAGAAAATCAGGAACACCACAAACAGCAGCACCAGACCCACGGCGCTTGCGGCCCCCCAGGCGTGGTAAAGCTCGACGTTACGCTGTACCAGCATCGACACGAGGATGGTGCGTCCGCCACCGAGCAGTTCAGGGGTGATGAAGAAGCCCAGACAAATCACGAAGACCAGAATCGAGCCGGCCATGATGCCGGGGGCGGCCATGGGCAAAAATACCCGGCGGAAGGTATAAAACGGCTTGGCGCCCAGGCTTTCCGAGGCTTGCATCAAGTCTTGCGGGATTTTTTTCATCACCGAATACAGCGGCAACACCATGAACGGCAACATCACGTGCAAGGTGCCGATGACCGTACCCGTGGTGTTGTGCATCAGGTTCAGTGGTTGATCGATGATCCCCATGTCCATCAGTGTCTGGTTGACCAGCCCGCGACGTTGCAGCAGGACCAGCCAGGCATACGAACGCACCAGCACGCTGGTCCAGAACGGGATGATCACGCAGATCAGAATAAGGTTTGCCCAGAAGCCGTGCAGGCGTGAAGCGGCGTAGGCGATGGGGAAGCCCAGCAGGATCGACAGGACGGTCACGATGAAGCTGATCTTGAAGGTCAGCACGAACGTGTCCCAGTAAATCCGCTCTTCAAAGATGCGAAAGTAGTTGGCCAGAGAGAAGCCTTCTTCGGTCTGCACCGACTGAAAGGCCAGCCAGCACATCGGCAGAATCAGCAGTACCGCCACCATCAACAGCGCAGGAGTGAGCAGCAGCATCATCGAAGTGTTTTCCTTGCGCTCTTCACGGGCAAGGGCATCGGCGCTGGTCAGCGGTGGCTGTTGCTTGTCGTTATCGGATTCGGGCAGGGACTTGGCGAGATAAGCATTGGACATGTCTTTCTCCCGTCACTGGCTGAAGCGCTGAAAGGCGCAATGCTTGAGTGTTGGCATGTGAACGACTCCCGAAGGGTGGGGGCAGGTGCTGAAAGCAAGCGTGTTTCATGTCCGGTCGCTCTGCGGGACCGTGCCATTTCTAATGTACCCAGATGCGGGCAAATGAAGCCGCTGAAATGCCCTGCGCCGAAGTGCTTTATTGCGTAATGGAGGGTGCTGGCGGCATGTCCTGCGTCGAGGCTTCTGGCACGGGATTGGTACAGTGGCCCAGACGCTGCCACGTGCCAGGGTTTGACGCGGTGTTTCAGGCTTACCGCGTACCAGGTAGGAGGCAACTTGTTGGCGATGGATTGACGCGGTGGTTCAGGCTAACCGCGTGCCAGGTAGGAGGCAACTTGTTGGCGAGGGATTGATGCGGTGTTTCAGGCTTGCCACGTGCCAGGTAGGAGGCAACTTGTTGGCGATGGATTGATGCGGTGTTTCAGGCTTGCCACGTACCAGGTAGGAGGCAACTTGTTGGCGAGGGATTGACGCGGTGGTCATGCCAGCCGCCTCGCGAACAAGTTCGCTCCTACCGGGTGAGCGTTCCGGCGTTACTTCTTCTGCACAAACGACAACCAGCGCTCTTCAGCCTTGATGCCATCTGCAGATGCCCACCACTTGGCCGACAGCAAGGCCTGGCGGGAGATGTTTTCTGGCGCTGAAGGCAGCTTCGCCGCACGTTCTGCCGGGATCGTTCCGGTCTTGAATGCTTCAGGGTTGAGCGGGCCGTAATCAATGATCATCGGCAGCGCAGCCTGCAGCTTGGCGTCGATGGCTTCGTTGACGAACTTCATGGCCGCCACCTTGTGTGGAGAGCCTTTGAGTACGCAGAGCGAATTGGTCTCCAGCACGCCCTGGTTGTAATCGAAGGCGACCGGTGCGCCGTCAGCCTGAACAGCGGTGATGCGGCCATTCCACGCCTGGATCATGTCCACTTCGCCGTCGCTGATCAGTTGTGCCGACTGGCCACCCGAGGTCCACCAGGTGGCAATGTGCGGCTTGATTTCTTCGAGTTTCCTGAAGGCCCGTTCCACATCCAGTGGGTACAGTTTGTCGGGCGCGACACCATCGGCCAGCAGGGCGATTTCCAGGGTTGGGCGCGGCAAGTTGCGCAGTGAACGTTGCCCCGGGAATTTCTTTGTGTCCCAGAAATCCGCCCAGGTCTTCGGCGCCTTGTCGCCCTTGAACGCGTCAGTGCGATAGGCAAGTACGGTGGAGTAGCTGATGTAACCGACGCTGTAGTCATCCTTGAGGTCCGCAGGCAATTGCGCTGCGTTAGGAATCAACGCTAGATCGAGCTTCTCGAACAGGCCTTCCTGCTGGCCACGAACGCAGTCACCGGTGGGCAGGTCAACCACGTCCCAGGTGACTTTGCCGCTTTCGACCTGGGTCTTGATGATCGGATAGGCTTTGGGTGAGCTGTCCTGTTTGAGGGTCAGGCCGAGTTTCTTCGCAGCGGGTTCCAGAATCGCTTTGCTCTGGGCTTCCTGATAGGCGCCGCCCTGGGACACGAATGTGATGTCCTCTGCGAACGCCATGCTGGCGCAGCCGGTAAGAATCGCCAGGCTCGCCAGCTTGAAGGTACGGATACTGGAAACTGTCATGTAAAGGACTCCCGATGGTTGGCAGATTTCGTAAGCGAGCTGGGGATTTTTGTTGCAGGTCGCTCTGCGGGACCGTCCAGTTAATGTACTGGCATGTCGGGAAATGAAGCGGGTACAAATACGCTGCGCGAAAGTGCTTTATTGCGAAAAAGGCAGGAGGTGCGGCATGTCGTGCGCTGTGCAGAGGTAGAAGCCGACCCTGTAGGAGCTGCCGAAGGCTGCGATGGCGGTGTGTCAGAACAAATGCTATCGCAGCCTTCGGCAGCTCCTACAGAGAGGTGTCAGCCTGCAGCTTTAAGCACCGACACCGGATAAATCGCCGTAAACGCGCCGTCATCAACGCTGATCGCCCGGCAATCAACCCCGTACACATGAGCCAGGTTTTCCGGGGTCAGGGTGCTACGGGTCGGGCCGCTGCAGTGCACATGGCCGTGATGCAACATCAGGGTATCGTCGGCGTAGCGACTGGCCAGATTCATGTCATGGAAAATCGCCAGAGTGACGATGTTCTCTTTGCGCGTGTAGGCGCTGACCGCATCGAGAATCTGCAGTTGATTGGCCAGGTCCAGCGCAGAAGTCGGTTCATCGAGCAGCAACAGGCGCGGGCTGCGCACCAGTGCCAGGGCCAGAGAAATCATCTGCCGCTCACCGCCGGACAATTGCCCCGGCTGACATTCGGCGAAACGCTGCAACCCCAGCAGCTCAAGCATCTCGCTGGCTTTGCGCTGGGCATCCTTGCCGGTTGCCCAGCCGCGTGAGCTGCCGTGCTGGGCAAGTAGCAGCAGTTCGTAGGTAGACAGGCGTACATCCAGATGCGCCAGGTCCTGGGCGACATAGCCGATCAATTTGGCCCGAACAGCGGGAGATGAACCCAGCAGGTCGATACCGTCGATGGTCGCCGAGCCGTGCGCCTTGGTCAGCCCGCACAAGCCCTTCATGAACGTCGACTTGCCTGCGCCATTGGCACCCAGTAGCGCCAGGGTGCGACCTGCCTCGGCCTTGACGGCCAGCCCGTCGAGAATAGTCCTGCCGTGAATAGTGACGCGGTAGTCAGCAGTGGCGAAGCTCATCGGGATGTCAGTCTCCGGTCACGCAGGATAAGAATAATGAAGAACGGCAAGCCAATCAGCGAGGTGACCATACCGATGGGCAATACTGCGCCCGGCACGATCAGCTTGCTGGCCAGCGAGGCGAGGGTGACGAAGATGATCCCGCAGGCAATGGTCACCCCAATGGTAAAGCGCTGGTCTTCACCTACCAGCAGGCGCGCCACGTGCGGCGCAACCAGACCGACAAAGCCGATAATGCCGACCACCGAGGTCACTGCACCGGCCAGCAGCGCAGCGAGCATCAGCATCACAGTCCGAATACGTCGCACCGGAATACCGAACACCACCGCCTGTTCGCCAAAGCTGCGCAGCGCCGTCAATGCCCACGCCTGAACGAGCACCACGGGAATGGCGATCAGCGCGATGATCGCGCACAGCGTGACCTTGTTCCATGTCGCGTGGAGCAGCGAACCCATGAGCCAGAACACAATGCTTTGCAGTTGATCGACGCTGGCCACGTACTGCACCAGACCCAGCAACGAACTGAACACGAAGTGCACCGCGATACCCAACAGGGTGATGGCTTGCAAGCCAACGTGACCACGGGTCAACAGCAGGATGATGCCCACTGTCAGCAAGGAAAACAGAAAGGCGTTGCCGGTAACCAGCAAGTCGGCACCGAACCCCGGCAGTGCGTTGCCCAGCGAAAAGTTGAAGGCCAGCGCCAGTGAGGCGCCGAATCCTGCGGCCGAAGAGATACCCAGGGTAAAGGGCTCGGCCAGCGGGTTATCGAGTACCGTCTGCATCATCAGCCCTGCCAGCGCCAGGCAGGTGCCCGCTAGCACTGCCATGAGCGTCATGGGCATGCGCAATTCCCAGAGGATGACGCGCGTGCTGGCATCGACACTGTCGGGCTGCAGCAGGCCGCTCATGGCCTGGCCGAACGTCAGCGTCCCGGAGCCGACGATCAGGTCGGCAATAAAAGCCACCACAGCGATCACCAGCAGGCTGATCAGCAATACCGTGCGTTTCCACACGGTATGGGTGTAGCGGGTCTGATAGCTGCTGGCGTCGGATGAAGCGTTACCGATAGAGGTCGTCATGAGTGCGGGTCATTTACCGGTAGCAGGCGCAGGCGCGTACAGAATCGCAGGGACTGCCTTGATACCGGTCAGGCCGAACAGCGCTTTGAGGCTGGCAGCGGCGTCGAGCTGTTTGGCGCTTTCCGGGTAGAACGCCTGATTGAGGTTTTCTACCGCCAGAATGTTCCAGCTGCTGGCGTAGAACTGGTGGTAGACACCATAAACCCGACCATTCTGGCTGGCTTTGAGCTGGGCGAAGCCGGGGCGTTGCTCCAGCAGTTTCAATTGGCGCTCGATCGCGTCGAGTTTGACGCTTTCACCGAAGCCGAAGGGTGGCGACACCGAGGTGTTGCCCGGGAACTGGGTGCCGGTCATGACATACACATCAGGCTGTTTGCCCAATACGGTTTCCAGGGTTACGTCGCCTGTGGCGCCCGGCAGCAGTTGCGAGCCGAGGTTCACGCCACCGGCAGCCTGTACCAGCTTGCCCCAGTAGACATCTCCGTGCGTGAAGCAGCAGGCAGATGCGCCGCCCTGGCCAGCTTTGGCTTCCACGAACACCAGGGGCTTCTTGTTGTGCTCCTGGGTGATGGCTTCGACTTTGGCCAGTCGGGACTTGTAGAAGTCGACGTAGGCTTTGGCTTCTTCTTCGCGGTTCAGCACTTGACCAAGCAGCGTCACGGTTTTCTGGCTGTTGACCACCGGGTCCAGGTCGCTGTCGACGAACAGCACCGGGATTTTCAGTGCGGCCAGTTTCTGTGCCACACCGGCATTTTCCAGCGAGGCGCGTGCGCGGGTCTGGAACACCAGCAAATCAGGACGGGCCGCCACAACGGCTTCGAGGTTGAGATCGCCGTCGTCACCGAACTTCATGTCAGTAGCCTGATTCGCGGTTTTTGGCCACTGGTTTTCGAAGACTTTCCAGGTGTTGGGGTCGGAGCGCTTGACGATGTTGTTCCACGCTACGATGCGCTGGAACGGGTCGGCACGGTCGAGCAGGGCCAGGGTGAAGAGGTCACGGCCATCCTGCAACACAATGCGTTTGGGTTCGGCGGGGATCTCGACCTGGCGGTTGGTGAGGTCGGTTACGGTGACTGGATAGGTGGTTGCGAAGGCCAGGGTTTGACCGGCTAGCAGCAGGCTGACACCGGCCGCGAGATGTGTGAACAGGCGCATTGAATTACCCATACCGAGAGGTGAGGACGAATCGGCCGCAGGCAGCACGACATATCCGCCGTAAAAAAGTGCGCACAGGGTAACGGAATTGTTCTCATTCGTCAGGTTTTACCATTCACACTGGGCAATGTGCCTCTGCCAGCCTGAAATGTAATTGTGGGAGCCGAGCTTGCTCGCGATAAGGCGTATGCGATCTAACATGGACCGCGTTCGGCTTTATCGCGAGCAAGCTCGGCTCCCACAGGTCCGGCGTCTCGCTCGGATAATGGTAGCCATATCATGCCTGGGGCCGGTCGGCATCGAATCTGCCACAGGGGGGGGGCGGGGTTATCGCCGACGATCTGATTACTCCGCCAGTAACACCGCCGCATCAAACCCCATCCGCAAGTTGCCCCAATGACGTCCGTCAAAGAAGAACGGAACATCGATCTCGGTCATGATCTCCCCGGTATCGCGTAGGTACGTCTGTAGCAGGAAGCGTTGGGTGTTGCCCGCTGCACGCAGGCCTATAGGGTCTGCGAACATCCGCTTGTTGCGGCACACAGGCAAGTCAATGGCGCGATCGCCCGTAGGCTGCTTCGATACCCAGCTGTTGTTCACCGGGCAGTAACCCTTGGTGTCGACAATGAACGAAACCTTGCCGCCCTTTGTGCCCCTGGTCAGTTTGTCGCATTCCTCCTGGCAGGCCTGAGCGAAGCGCTCCGTATAGCTCGTCATGTACTGCTTGGGGTCGGTGCCGGGGATCAACTTGTAATTCTGATCAAACAGATTAAGCCCGCCACGGTGCAGCTCCGCAAGGCGTTCCTGCAGCAGATCACGGCACTGGCTGGCACGGGTAATCGCCGCATCCAGGGCGCCATGCCCCAGCACAAACTTGCCGAGCATGGTTTGCACTCGCTCCGCGACCCCTGACAGGTCCCGGGTCGCCGTGGCGGAATGTTGCATGCGTTGATCGATAGACTGGCTGTCGGCGTAGATCTGCGTCACACGGTCATTAATGCCGTTGTTGCTTTCCGCGAACTGCAGGATATGTTCGGCGATGTCGGCAAGCTTGCCGTTAGTGGACTCGAAGTCGCCGATCATCGTCTCGAAATGGCCGGACGCTCGCTCAACGACCTTTTGCGTTTCCCGTGCGCTGTGGCTGATCTGGGTGGTCTGCTCATGAGTGGAACTGACTTCTCTGAGCATTGCGTCAATGTTCTGCGAAATATCTTCGGTGGCTTTGCTGACGTTCTGTGCCAGCGTGCGAACCTCATCGGCGACGACCGCAAAGCCTCGACCGCTTTCTCCGGCACGGGCCGCTTCGATGGCCGCATTGAGCGCGAGCAGGTTGGTTTGCGAGGAAATCTGCTGGATCAGACCCACAATGGACTTGATGCTCGACGAGCGCTGATTGAGTGCAGAGACCAGTGTGCCGAATTCGTTAAGGCTGCTGGAAATCTCGCTGATATTGCCGGTGACCTCCAGCAGCTCGGCGTAGGAGTCGCGGGCCATGCTCAGGTTTTGCGCGGTGGTGCTGGAAATGCCCTGGGTTTGCTGGGAAACCTCCTGGATATTGCCCACCGCCATGTTGCTTTGATCCATCACTTCTTTGGCGAAACGTGCCTGATGGGTTGCGCTGTCGCTGGAATCACTGATGTTTTTCAGCGAGCGAGCCGACTCCACGGCGATGTGCACGGTCAGTGCCTGCACGTTGCTGATGATTTCCCGTTGTTTGCCCAGAAAGCGGTTGCAGGTGCTGGCCAGCACGCGTATCTCGTCGTGGGTCAGCAGCGGCAGATCTCTGGACAGGTCACCTTCACCATTGGCGATCTCTGCAAGGGCATTGGTCATGTGCGTCACCGGTCGCACGATCAGGTGCCGGAAATACCAGACCATGAAGCTGACCATGAACAGGGTGAACAGCGTACTGAACAGAATCGCATTGCTCAGGCCGTTCAGGCTGCCCTCAATCTGGCTCAGCACGGCGGCATCCAGTTGTGCGCCGCGCAGTTGCTGAACAATGTCGGCGCGAATGCTCAGGGCTATCCAGTACAACAGCCCGCTGACGGCGACCAGCAGGAAAAGGCTTGAGAGCTTTTTGGTCAGCGAATCGAAAAATTGCATTTCGATAGACTCATACAAGGCCTTGAACATCCGCATCCCGCTGCTCCTCTGCAAGTTTATAAATTATTCTTTAATAGGTAGTCGTCGACCGCAGGGGGCAAAGCTTTAACGTGACCTGGCCCGGCGCGATCGTTGCGCGATTTTTATGTGTCGACGATAGCCTTGCTGGCCACTCTGTTTCGGCCTGAAGCCTTCGCCTGATAAAGCTGCTGATCGGCCCGCTTGATGAGCGCCGTGGTATTGGCATCCGCGGCGTCCGCCACGCCGATACCAATGCTGACGGTGACTTGCCCAACGAGGTCAAAGGTCGCCTCGGCGACGGCTTTTCGAATTCTTTCGGCGACGACTTCCGGGCTTTCTTCGCCGTCCGCTTCAGGCAATAAAACGGCGAACTCTTCTCCGCCATAACGGGCCACGAAATCAGTGGCGCGTGTGTTTTCCTCAATCAGCTGTGCCAATTGGTGCAGCACGTCATCACCGGTGGCATGGCCGTAGGTGTCGTTGACATGTTTGAAGTGGTCGGCGTCAATGAACAGCAAGGCAAAAGGCCGTTTTGTACGCTCGAACAGTTGGCTGCACTCAAGCAGCTTTTCGTCAAAACGCCTTCGGTTGTAGACCCCGGTCAGCGCGTCGTGGGTCGCCATTTTCAGCAGGTCGGCGTTGGCCTGGGTAAGTGCCGCGGTGCGTTGTTTGACGGTGGCCTCAAGCGAGGCATTGGTATCTTGCAGCTCGCGTTCCTTGTCCAGAAGCGATTCGGTCATGCTCTGGATGGACTGGCCCAGTTGGGCAATTTCCCGTACTGAATGCTCCTGAGGAAATTCAGCACCGGGCTGTTTGGCCTGTATCCGTTTGGCTGCGCGTGCCAGTTGCTCGATAGGGCGACTCATGTGCTGGGCCAGATAGTAGGCCACCACGCCAAAGGCCAGCGCGGCCAGAACACCGAGTATCAGCAGTTTGTAGAGCAGGATCCGCGCAGGCTGCAGCGCTGTTTCCAGAGGCTGGCGAACCACGATGTACCACGCCAGGTTGGCGGAGGGTGGAGTAGGGACCTTCAAGACGCTGGAGAGGTAGTCAGCGTCTTCGGACCATTCCGGCGCGCCAGCGGCTTTTCCCGGAGTTGAAGGTTGCTGTGTCGCGAGCAGCTCGGGACGTTTCTGTCCGGTCAGTTGTTGAGGGTAGAGCACCGTCCCGTCGCCATTGACGATGAGCACTTCAAGGTCAGCGGTGACACCTTCGCGCAAAATGGCCGATTCGACGATCCGGGTCATCCAGTTCCAGTGCACATGGGCGCTAAGGACTCCGACCACCGTACCGTCAGCGGTGCGTATCGGCGCAGCAAAATCGATGAAGCGCAGCAATTCACCACTGGCGTCGGCGGGCAACAGCTTGGCCAGCAAGACGGCTTCATGAGGATCGCCGGTATATGGGCCTTGCAGGCCGGCTTTGAACCAGGGCCGCTCTAGCACTGACTGATTGAGCAACAGGCCTTTTACGCCTTGCCGGACTTTACCGCTGGTATCGGCAACGCCCATCCAGGCGTACTCGGAATGAGACTGGGTGCGCAGCTCCATCGACGGCAAGATGTCCGGGTCATCCAGATTGCCGCGCACCAGATGCGGTTCGCGGCTGAGCAGAAATATCTCCAACTGACGCTCGCGCAACTGCGTGCCCAGCATCGTCGCGGCTGACTTCGCAGTGCTGAGCAGGGAGCTGCCGCTGGCTTGCTTGATTTGTTCGGTGGCGATGTGGCCGACATAGAAACCCACGCTCAGTAAGGCGAGCAGCGACAGTCCGGCGAACCAGAGTGTCAGGTGGCTGCGCAAGCTGGCTATTATCATGGGTGATATCTGGCTATATGGAATCACGGCATGTTATGCGCAACTTGCATCAGCCGCCAGTATCACTTTAGTGCGTTAAAAGCTGACTTGAAGCAGGTACTCCCTTAGTCGCTGCTGAAAGTGCTTTATGACGCTGCTATTAGATAGAAAAGCTTCTACCGTGGTGACCTCCCAGCGCTGGCCTTCATCGCCAAAACGGACAGTAGCGAAAGTGCCGGGCGATACTTCGGCCACAAAGAACCAGGTGTCCAGGCCATTTGCCCCCTGGCCGGGATAAACCCGCGTCCAGACCACGCAGGCGGGGTCAACCGTCAATCCGAACTCTTCCTCTGTTTCGCGTAACGCGCATTCCAGCGGCGTTTCATTGCCTTCGCGACCGCCGCCGGGGAGGTCCCATAGTCCGGGCCAGGGGATGTTGGTTTTGTCATCGCGCAGATAGATCAATATCTGACCTTCGCAGAGGAGGGCGATTTTGGCTCCGGAAAACGGCGAATGTTCGGGCATGGACAACCTCCTGAGCGAGGACGCTGATAACAGTAGAGGGCTGAATTAATCAGAAAATAATCGATAATCGCACGCTTTTGTTTTTGATCGCTGGTTGTTTAGATAAGGAATTTTTCCGCTGATTTGCTGTTGATAGCGCCTGATGGCTTATTTTTCGAAGATTTTGACGGTAAATACATGTGCGCTTCGTCCTCCAAATCCCCGATCAGGTTAATTTTTTGATATTGACCGAATTAACCGGTTAGTACATTTTCCATCTCATAAACCTTGGCCATCAGTGCCGAGGAACAATAAAAACAATGGAGACACCCTCATGCGGTCGCAATTGTTCATCTTCGAATTCCCCGTCACGCAACCATCTGTTGCTCGTTTGATCTTGCGCGATATCCGCGTGTGCACCACGTCTCAGTCAGCGCCAAACCGGTAGTTGCCTTCGCCGCGCTACGCTCATTGCGTCGGGTTCAGGGTTTCTGCGAGGTATCAATAATGAAAAGAATAGTCGGCCTGTACTTCAAACTGCTCAAGCTGCTGATTGTGTTGTGCATGATCGCCATGCTCTTGCTGGTGTTCGGTAATGTCGTGCTGCGTTATGCCTTCAACTCGGGCATCAGCGTGTCGGAAGAGCTGTCGCGCTGGTTGTTCGTCTGGATGATCTTTCTCGGCGCGCTGGTAGCGCTCAAAGACCGTGCCCATATGGGCTTCGACAGCCTGGTCCGGCGTTTGCCCGCTGGTGGCAAGCGTTTCTGCCTGGTGGTAGGGCACCTGATGATGCTTTACATCTGCTGGCTGGTGTTCATCGGCAGTTGGCAGCAGGCGGTCATCAACATAGACGTGGTCGCACCCGCGTCAGGTTTATCCATGGCGTTGTTCTACTCGTCGGGGTTGGTGTTTGGTGCCAGCGCTGCGGCGATTCTGGTGTATGAGTTGTACCTGGTGATGACCGGCAAACTGGCGGATGACGAGCTGGTAATGGTCACGGACAGCGACGCCTCCGAGGAAATCAAACAGATCCACAGCCAGCAACCGCCTGTTGAGAGAACCCATCCATGACTCTGGTTATTTTTCTCGGTTCGTTGATCGGCACCATGGCGCTGGGCATTCCAATCGCGTTCGCTTTACTGCTGGTCAGTGTCGCCCTGATGGTGCAACTCGACCTGTTCGATGCCCAGATCATTGCGCAGAACCTGCTCAACGGGGCTGACAGTTTTCCCTTGATGGCCGTCCCGTTTTTCATGCTGGCGGGCGAAATCATGAATGCGGGCGGTCTGTCCAAACGGATCGTCAACATTGCCATGGCGCTGGTGGGACACAAGCGCGGTGGTCTGGGATACGTGGCCATTCTTGCGTCGTGCTTGCTGGCATCGCTGTCGGGTTCTGCGGTGGCCGACGCTGCGGCGCTTGCAGCATTGCTGGTGCCGATGATGGTGCGTGCCGGGCACAACCGTGCTCACTCGGCGGGGTTGATCGCTGCGGGTGGGATCATTGCTCCCGTGATCCCGCCGAGCATTGGTTTCATCGTGTTTGGTGTCGCGTCCGGCGTTTCGATCTCCAAGCTGTTTCTGGCCGGTATCGTGCCGGGGCTGATGCTCGGTGCATCGTTGGCAGTGGCGTGGTGGTTCGTTTCCCGCAAGGAAAATATCGAGCCGCCCCCAAAACAAAGTGCCGCGCAAGTCATGCGCACCCTGATCGAAGGGCTATGGGCATTGGGTTTGCCGATGATCATCGTCTTCGGCCTGAAGTTCGGGATTTTTACACCCACAGAAGCGGCAGTGGTCGCCGCGGTTTACTCGCTGTTTGTTGCGTTGGTGATCTACCGGGAAATCAAGATCAATCAGCTGTACGACCTGATTCTGGCCTCCGCGAAAACGACTTCTGTGGTGATGTTTCTGGTCGCTGCCGCCATGGTGTCATCGTGGCTGGTGACCATTGCCGAACTGCCGGACCAACTGGCTGGCGTGCTTGAGCCGTTCATGGACAACCAGACGATATTGCTGATCGTCATCATGTTGCTGGTGATTGTGGTCGGTACGGCCATGGACATGACCCCGACCATCCTGCTGCTGACCCCGGTGCTGATGCCTGCTGTGGTCATGGCCGGTATCGACCCGGTGTATTTCGGCGTGCTGTTCATGATCAATTGCGCCATCGGGTTGATCACGCCCCCTGTGGGAACGGTGCTGAACGTCGTGTGTGGTGTTTCCAAAATCAGCATGGATGAAATCATTCGCGGTGTCTGGCCGTTCATGCTGGCCCAGTTTGTTGTGCTGTTTCTGCTGGTGCTGTTCCCTTCGCTGGTGCTTGTACCGTTGAAGTTTTTCACCGGCTGATACCGGTGTGCATTCCCGTAACTCGACTTCTAAAAACAATATGGAGAGTGACATGCAAAAACTGATGAAAACCCTGCTGGCCGGGGCCTGCGCCACAGGTCTGCTGCTGGGCAGCATGGCCAGCCATGCGGCTGAAATTCGTGAGCGCACGCTGCGCTTCGCGTTCCAGAACGTACAGGAACATCCACAAGGGCAGGGGGCTCAGAAGTTCGCCGAGCTGCTGGCGCAAAGCAGCGGTGGCAAGATCAAGGTCAAGCTGTTTCCGGGCGGCACTCTGGGCGGTGACGTCGTGACGGTTTCCGCGTTGCAGGGCGGTACCCTGGACATGACCGTCCTCAACTCCGGCATTCTGGCTGCCCAGGCGCCGGACTTTGCCATGCTCGACTTCCCGTTCCTGTTCAATAACATCGAAGAGGCCCACGCTGTTATCGATGGCCCGGTCGGTCAAAAGCTCGCCGCGCAACTGGACAGCAAAGGGCTGGTCAGTCTCGGTTACTGGGACCTTGGGTTTCGCAACGTGACCAACAGCAAGCACCCGATCAACAAGCTGGAAGACATGCAGGGCCTGAAGATCCGCGTGATCCAGTCGCCGATCTATCTGGACACCTTCAACGCGCTGGGCGCAAACCCGGTAGCCATGGCCTTCCCTGAGGTCTACACCGGCCTGGAGCAGGGCGTTATCGACGGTCAGGAGAACCCGCTGACGGTGATTCAGGGCAGCAAGTTTTATGAAGTGCAGAAGTACATCTCGACGACCGGGCATATCTTCAATCCGCAGTCTTTCATCATTGGCCAGAAAACCTGGAACAAGCTGAATGACGATGAAAAGAAGCTGGTTAAAGACGCTGCGGTAAAAGCTCAGCAGTATCAACGTGAAGTGACTGCAAGCAGCATGGACAAGGCCCGTGGTTATCTGGAACAGCAGAAAAACGTAGCCGTGAACGACATTTCTGCCGAAGAGAAAGATCGTTTCCGTGAGCGCGTTCAGCCGGTGATCAAGAAGTACTCGGAAAAACTTGATGGCGGGCTGGTGAAGTTGATGTACGACGAAATCGCCAAGGTGCGTGCCGGGCAATAAGTCCTGCCGGAAGGGCCATAAGCTGGCATCGCCGCTTATGGCCGCCACTTGAAATGAGTTACGCATAATCCCGTCACGCAAATCCCGTGACGGTTAACCACGTTGAACCGGTAATACGGGCCTTTTCAGGTCGCGTATGACTGTGCTCGTCCAACTGAAATGGGGATAACAAAAATGGCTAAATTAAATACCCTTGCAGCGAACGTTCTCGGTTTCACCACAACGGCATTGGGGCTGTCGTTGATCGCGCCGGGTGGCGCAATGGCTGCGGGTTTCGCTGACGATGCCAAGGTCACTCTGGGCTTGCGCAACTTCTATATCAATCGCAACTTCGTTGACCCGACTAACCCGCAAAGCAAAGCTGAAGAATGGACGCAGAGTTTCATTCTGGATGCCAAGTCCGGTTTTACTCAGGGCGTGGTGGGGTTTGGTGTTGATGTGTTGGGCATGTGGTCGGTGAAGCTGGACGGCGGTGGCGGTACTTACGGTACGGCGTTGTTGCCACGCCACAGTGACGGACGCCCGGCCGATGATTTCGGTCGTTTGGCAGTGGCGGGCAAGGCACGGATCTCGAAAACCGAGTTGAAGGTCGGGGAGTGGATGCCGGTATTGCCGATCCTGCGTTCGGATGACGGCCGCTCGCTGCCTCAAACCTTCCAGGGCGCGCAGATCACCTCCAATGAAATCGATGGCCTGACCCTTTACGGCGGCCAGTTTCAGGGCAACAGCCCGCGTAACGACGCAAGCATGGAGGACATGAACTTCGGTGGTGGTGTGTCTGATCGATTCAACTTCGTCGGCGGCGAGTACAAGTTCAATCAGAATCGCACCATGGTCGGCGTGTGGGGCGCGGAGCTGAAAGACGTTTATAACCAGCAATACCTGCAATTGGTGCACAGCCAGCCGTTGGGCGACTGGACGCTGGGGGCAAATCTGGGGTTCTTCAAAGGCGGGGAAGACGGGCGCGAGCTGGCCGGTAATCTGGATAACAAGACGTATTCGGGGTTGTTCTCCGCCAAGTATGGCGCTCATGTGTTCTACGTGGGTCTGCAAAAAGTCAGTGGCGACACCTGGATGCGGGTCAACGGCACCAGTGGCGGTACGCTGGCTAACGACAGCTACAACGCCAGCTTCGATAACGCCGAAGAGCGCTCTTGGCAAGTCCGCCACGATTATGACTTCGCCGGGCTTGGCGTCCCGGGCCTGACCTTGATGAACCGTTACATCAGCGGCGACAACGTCAGAACGTCAGCCACCACCGATGGCAAGGAATGGGCGCGGGAAACCGAGCTGGCCTACACCATTCAAAGCGGCGTCCTGAAGAAACTCAACCTCAAGTGGCGCAACTCCACCATGCGCCGTGATTTCAGCAACAACGAGTTCGACGAAAACCGCCTGATCATCAACTACCCGTTATCGATTTTGTAATCAGTAGTACGGTTTAAAACGGAACTCTGTAGGAGTGAGCTTGCTCGCGATTCGATGTTTCTGTCGATAAGTGTTCGCCTGACCTGTCGCCATCGCGAGCAAGCTCACTCCTACAGGACCTGGCAATCCGGCTGATTTGCCAGCCTCACTTCAACAGCTGCTTCACCAACTCCGGCGTCACGTAGTGCGGGCCGTCGAACAGGTACAGCGGGTAGCCGTCATACGCTTCCAGCTGCGGTGTGAGCTCCTCGACGGTGGCGGAGCGGAAACCGCCGCCGTATTGCGGCCGGAAAGCCTCGGCGATGATTCGCACGCGGTCCTTGCCCAGTCTGTCGCGCAGCGCATCGGCATAGGTCCGAGCCACCGGGGCTGTGCGGGCGTAGACGCCGACGCCGTCCTGGAAGAACACGCCGATGTCGTCGGGTAGCCATTGCTTGAGCCAGTCAGCCGTAGCAGCAGGGCCGATATTGGCGCCATCGTAAACGCTGATCCATAAGGGCCTTGGCAGTTTGGCCAACAGTGCAGGCAGCTCCTTGGCCTTTGTCCAGCTGGGATCGACCTCGGCTGGAAAGTAGTAGCCCGTGACGTTCAGCGGCAAAGAGAGTTTGGCAACGCGCTCTGAAAGTTTAGCCAGTTGCTCAACGTTATCCCGGGAGCGATTCTCGCTGAAATACCCGGCCAGACCGACGATAACGTCTTTGGCCCAAGGCTCTTTACCGATCCGTACCCAGTCAGGCATGACCGGCACGCCGGGCAAGCCAGTACCCGGAACAAACGCCTGATCGTCGACCACCGTCCACTGCACCAACAATTCCCGTGCGCCGAGTTTGTGCCAGTCTCCCTTGATACCCACCGTGGCGTTGTCCGGTTGCCAGACCATACCGACGATTCCCGGATTCAACGGTTTAACTGCGTTTGCTATCAACATGGCGATCCCTGTCCCTATCATGGCTGCAAGCAGCAGAGCGGTCAGAGTCGCACGGTTTAATGGCCTGCCTGTAATCCTCACGGTAGCGCCTTGTTGATGCGCTGATGCCACTGGCTCAACGAAACCACGCCTTTGGCGTTCCAGTTGGCCGACGCATCAGGGCCTTGATGAAACTGGCCTTCGTTGAATTGCCAGACGATCACCTGAGGTTTCTGCTGGGCAAAATCCGCTGACTGCAAGTATTGCAGCAGGGTGGCCCAAGGTCCGACATCTCCCGGGTTCCAGGTCAGCGTCACCGGTCGGTCCAGCGCGTTGGACAGCTTCTGCGTGAAGCCCAGATAAGGCTGTACAAAGCTGTTGCCAATCACATGAACTGGCGCAGGTGCATCGTCGATCAACAAGTCTTTTTCCACCTGATGACGCACGGTGTAGATGTCCCGGCCAATGGCTTTGCGTTTGACCGCAGGCAGGAAGTTACTGGCCAGATCGCCAAACGCTCGCTTATCGAACCACTCACCGAGTACGGCGCCGCCACCGGACTCGCCCTGCAACGTATAGCGTTGCTTGATCAGGTTTGCCGTGGCGTCGGCCGTGTTCTCGGCACTCCAGGCCGTCCAGTGATAGTCGGCGCGGTAGAACGCCGTTTGATCACCGTGTTCGGTTTGCTGCAGGATCGGCTTGATGTCCAGCGTGGTCAGGCCAGCCTTGTGCATCGCGCCTTGCAATTGCTCGTAACGTTGCGCAACGGCGGGTTTCAACGGCTGATCGGCGGGCAGGCGCTGCGCATAGAACGGCGCTTTCATGGGCACGACCAGCACCACCAGCGCGATCTTGTTGCGCTCAAGTTGCTGCTGCACATCCTTGATCAGCGCGATGCTGCGAGTGGTACCGGCATTGTCGACTTTGTTCAGGCTTTCCCAGGCCGGAAACAACCAGCCGTCTTTGCCGGTAATCACTGCCGAAGCAGCCAGTACCGCAGTGCTGGAGAAGCTCAGCAATAATACGGCGGTCATCATCGCGGGCAGCGGCAGGCGGCGACCGGAGAGGGACATGTTCAGTCGGGCCATCATGGCGCAGTCTGATCGACGAGGCCGACCAGACGCGGCGTCTGGCCCGAGCCGATCAGGAACAGGCTATAGCGATCACCGGCCTTGAACGGTTCCAGTTTGAACGGCAGGCTGGCGCTCTGACCACAACTGGCAATCAGGGTCGCTTGCACCGGATTGATGGTGCGCTGCGCCTGACCCTTGAGTGGCACCTGGCTGAACACGCTGGAGCCGTTGGCCAGTTTGACATCCGCCTTTTCGCAACCGTTGCTCAGGTTGTAAAGGTTCAGCTCGGCACGCAAGTCCTTGCCGCGCACAGGCGGGTCAACCACCAACCGTGGAGCTGCGGCGGGGTTGTTGTCGAGGATCAGCGTGACAAAAGCGTTGGCCGGAGCCTTGAGGTCTTTTATCTCACGGCCATTCACCGTCAGCCGCAAGGGCTGACGGCCATCGACCACCTGAAACGGGCTGGCCAGTGTCGATTGCGCGGACAGGTTGAAGCTCGCGCCCTGATCAATGCGTACCTGCAGGGTGCTGTCGGATGGATTGACCACCCGGACCCAGGCCGAACCTTCCGGCAGTTTTGATTCATACAACTGAGCGATTTCAGACGCGGCCTGGGCCGAGGTGGCAGCCAGACTCATGCCCAGCCACAAGCAGATTCTAGGGTACATATCAGTCCTCAGTAAGAGTAAGTCAGTCGAGCAAACACGCCTTTGGCGCGGTCATCGCCAGACACCTTCACTCGATATTGCAGAGAAAAATCCACGTAGGAGCGCGGCGCGTTGTAAGCGTCTTCGCGGAACCAGTAGCGCACGTTATTACCCACTCCAACGCCTGCCGCGTGGCCCGACGAATAATCAGCGCGGCCATCGGCACCGGTTTTGCTGTTCATCTTCGAGTCGTAGTCGTAAGCGGCCACCACATGCGGGAAGGTGACCCAACGCGAGCCAGTACCGCCGATGGCATAGCTGCGGCCGCCTTGCCATTCACTGTTGAAGTAATTGCGCGAGTCGTTGACGTAGTGACCGGCTTCGGCGAACAGCTGTGAGGTCCACCAGCTTGGCGTATCGACCCGCAGATCGGTGCCGACGCTGGAGCCGTAGCCCAGACGCAGCAGCCAGTCGCCGTCGATGTTGGACGAACCGATCGGAAAGGTTCGTTCCGCGGCGGCCATGACGTTCAGCGACGAAAATGGTTTGACCCGCACGCCGAGTGCGCCTTGCAGGGCGTCCATGCCGGTGTCGGAGTCGCTGTTCTTGGCCCACAAGGTGTCGGTGATTCGTCCGTAAAGCTCGACGAAGCGTGCGTTGCGATAACCCAGTGGGCGCCATGACAGTTCGGTGCTGTTCTGCAGGCTGTCATTGCTGCTGCCACCACTTCCACCGTTGCCATTGCTGCCGGTACTCGGTGCTGAGCTCAGACCGCTGCTGGAGCTGTTGCCGCGATAGCTCGTGGTGCTGATCAGGCCCCAGGTGCGCGAGACGTCGGCCACCGCTCGGCGCGTGTCGAACAACTGCTGCGCAGGCATCTCCAGTTCACCGGAATTTTGCGCGTCGATCACGCGCTTGAAGTAACCCACCGCTTGCTCGTCATCATTGACGCGCATGGCGTTGTACGCCGCATCCTGAGTGGCCGTTGGCGGCAGTGGCGCCTCGGTGTCCGCCTTGAGAAACGAGTCATGTGCCGCCTCGTCGTCACCGGCCTGTACCGAGAGATAAGCCACCTGCAAATTGCTCATGCCTTCCAGCTCGCCTGCATCACGGGCTTGCTGCAAGCGCTCACGTGCCGTCCGGCGCTGACCCAGCGCCGCGTAAAGGCTGGCTTCTTCATACGTCGGCAGGCTGCCGAGCGCCAAGGCCTGGGTGAAGTCTTTGCGCGCCCCGGAATCATCTCCGGTTTGTTGGCGCAGCCGACCACGTTGCGCCAGCAGGCGGGCATCGTCGCCGTTGGCGGTAATGCCTTCACTGGCCGCGTCGATCGCTTCAGGCAGACGCTTTTGTTCAGTCAAAGCACTGACCAGCAAGCTGCGATAAGCCGGGTTTTGCGGCGCGCGGCGAATAGCCTCGCGGGCGAGGGCGGCGGCCGAAGCCGAGTCCTTGCGGGCCAATGCGGCGTAAGCTTGCACGGCAGTGTCTGTTCCCGCATCGCGCTGGTTGCCTGGCCAGATATCGCAGATCAGGCCGAAGGCGCTTTCCTGACAGTTCAATGCCGGGGCAGGAAAGCGCACGGCGGTTTTCAGCCCCTTGCTTTGCTGACGTACCACCACCTGCGCAGCGGCACGGCGACGGGCGACTTCGCCACCTTCGTCTGGCTTCAGCTGTTGCAACTGGTCGAGCGCTTGTTGTGGACTGCCGTTGGCCAGCGCGAGATCCGCTGCGAAGAAACGAATCTCGCGCTCCTCGGAATCCAGCAAACCTTCAATGGCCAGCGCTTGATTCAAGTCTGCCTGCGCTGCTTGAGTTTTACCCTGACGGTCCAGTGCATAGCTGCGCAGCACCCATGGTGCAATTTCGCCGTCGTCCTGTGCCAGTGCACCGGTCGCGGCTTGTTCCGCTGCGGGATAGTCCCGGGAGGCGAGCAGGGCGCTGATCAACAGTTGCTGGTTAGCAGCGATTTCCGGAGCCCAGCCGACTGCCCGGCGGGCTTGATTCACGGCTTCTGGCAGGTTGTTCTGTTCCAGTGCGCGATAACCGGCAATGGCCAGCGGCGCAGCGATTTGACGTCGAATGGCTTCACGGCGCATCAGCAATGCGTCGTCATCCGGGAAGACCCGCAGCGCTTCGGTGGTTGCCTGATCGGCTTCGACCAGATGCTGTTGGCGCTGCAAGGATTCGATCAGCAACAACCGATAATCCATGCGCTTGGGGGCCAGGGCGATGGCTTTGCGAGCGGACTGCGCCGCAACACCGAAGTCATCGCGGTCGTACGCTTTAAACGCTTGAGCAGCGGCCGCGAAGCCGGGGGACTGGCGCGCGTTTGGATAGCGACGCGGATTATCGCGTATGTCCTTGTCACGTTCCGCCAGTTCGATCAGCCGGTTCAACCGGGTCACGTCGGCACGCTGACGCAACGCCTCGCGGGCCTTGGCAATTGCCAGGTCGTAATCTTTGCGATCGTAAGCGCTGTAGGCTTCGTTGGCGGTTTGATAAGCCGGGCCGGTCAACGGCAGAGGCAGCGTTTCGCCGTAGCTTAATGCGGGCAGCAGGCTTGCGCCCGCGACCATCAGGCTCAGCAGAGAGCGTCTCATAATGTCGGCTCCGGCTGATAATGGCTGTGCTGGCGAGCGACCGCCTGTTCGATGGTAGCCCTCGGCAGTACGCCGATATCCACCAGATAATCGCCGATACGGCCGTGTTGCTGCGGTTTGTAATGCAACATCGCGTTGTTGAATACCGTGCGATCCAGCAGGCCCATTTCGATCAGCAAATCACCCAGCAGTGGCGCGCTGGCGTGTGGCAAGGCACGGTCATCGGAGGCATCGAGTTGACGCAATTGGCTGACGATTTCGCTTTCCCGGGCAATCAATTGCACAGGCTCGCTGCCCAACTCGGTGCTGATCTCTTCCAACCCTTCTGCTGACAACGGGCTGGCCACTGCAACTTGTGGACGACCCTCAGGGCTCAACCCCAAAGGCACGACACGCCAGCGCAGGGCAAACTCGTCGGCCAGTACCGGTGCTGCAAGTCCGGCCTTCGACGCGACGTCAAACACACGCGGCAAGTCGTTCTGGAACGCGATGGCTTCGGCCAGGGTTTCATCATCCAGCCAGCCGTTGTTGAGCAGGATCCGCCCCAATGGCAACTGGCGAGTCTGCTGTTCAGCCAGTGCGCTCTGCAGGTTGCTGTCGTTGATGGCCTGCCATGACAACAGCACGCTGCCCAGTTTGCGCGGCGCGACCGCCACCAGATCGGTGGACGGGAAGTCGTGCATGGTTTTATCCCAGACCAGCTTGCGGTTCATGACCTTGCCGACGATAAACATCTTCCAGGCGCGGGAGGCAGCCATGAAGTTGACGAAGTTGCCGACCACCATGCGGGGGATGGACAGTAATGCATGCTGCCAGCCGTACAGTACGCCAGTGAAATAGCAGCGGTGAATGACGCGCCAGGCCAGGGCAATGCCGTTGGCCAGCAACAGGTATTTGATGAAGCCATTGGTTTCAAACGGGGTAGGGAAACTCGTATCCCACAAGCCGCTCTGGCGCAGGATGATCAACGCCAGCAGTTGCACCAGAATCAGATAAGCAATGATGCTGACGAAGGCGGTGATGATGCCTTTGCGGTCGCGAAACAGCAGATAACGGTTGGCCAGCGAGCCGTTCCAGCCCATCTGTTCCCAACCTTGCAGGCCGATGCCCAGTGTCCAGCGAGCTTTCTGGCGAAACGCGGTGCGGAACGTATCGGGGAAAAACTCCCGTACGCACAGCGGCATTTTCAGGGTCGACTCGTAAGGCTTTCTGAACCACGATTTACGCAGCACCCGGTATTCCACCGGGAAGCGCACGAAGATCGCGTTCATGCCGACTTTTGCCAGACGCGCGCCCACATCGTAGTCCTCGGTAAGGCTATCGGTGTTGAACGGCATGTTCTGGGTTTCCCCGGCCAGCACACGTAGCGCCCGGTGCGAGAAACACGTGCCGACACCGGCTGAGGGCACGGTGTCACTCATGCTTTCGCGCACCACCAGGTCTTTGCCGTGCCATTCGGCAAACTCGTCCATGTAGGTGCCGGCGACCCATTCGTACCAGTTGCGCTCAAGCGAGACCACGGGCAGTTGAATCATGTCCTTGCGCGGCAGCAAGTAATTGAACAGGCGCAATTCCAGCGGGTGCAGCACGTCTTCACTGTCGTGCAACACCACACCCGCGAAGGTCATGCCGTGGGTTTGCTCGTGCAGGAAGATCGCCTGAATCACCCAGTTCAGGCAGTCAGCCTTGCAGGTCGGCCCGGCGTGCGGGACTTCTACACGGTGCAACTGCTTGTAACGGCGACGCATACGTTCGACTTCGTCGATGGTGCGCTGGTCGTTGATGTAGGTGCCGACAAACACCACGTAGTTCTGGTAATCCAGCGTCGACACCATGTTTTCGATCATGGGGGCGATGACGTCGTATTCCAGCCACGCCGGGACCATGATCGCCAGAGGCTGCTCATCCCGGGCGATCAATTGCTCGGCGGTCAGCGGCCGGTATTTGCGTCCGGCAGTGAACCTGCGAAATATCCGGCGAGACCAGTACCACAGATCGATGAACAGATCGTCCAGGCTGGAAATCAGGATCAGTATGGCGACCACAATCGTCGCGACTTCCAGGAAACTGTAGTAGTGGGCCAGCCAGTAGGGCCAATAAAGCGACGTCATCTCAGGTTCCCGTTACTGGCGATTGCGACGGGCGCTACGGCCAGCCAGCAACAATACGAGGAACAACAGGATGCCGCCCGGGATCAGCCAGAGCAGGGAAGGCGTGCGCCATGCGTCCAGACCTTTTGGCTCGTCATCATCGATCATCCGGCTACCGTTCGGGTCTTTGCTGTCCACAGTGGTCAGCGCGCCGTTGCTACCCAGAATGCTCGTGTCGCCACGGGTCAGCAGAATCGGTTTGGCGAACTGCGGTGCGTCAGCGCCCAGCGTCTGATAAACCAGACCGTGCTGGCTGCCGGACTCGACCACTTGCAGCGACGCGAGGTTATTCAACTGGGTCACGTCCAGCAGGACCTGATCTTTGTGGATGATGCGCAGACGACCTTGATCATCAACTTGCACGGCCTGCTTGCTGTCTTTGATCGGCAGGGCGAAGGCGAGGAAGGATTTGTCCGGTGTGACTGCGGCTTGCGGGTCGGCGCTGACTTTCAGCTGGGCCCGCAACGGTGAAACACCGCTGGCGCTGGCCACCGAAATCACCTGCGGCAAGCTGCTGGCCGGGTGATCCAGCCAGGCTTGTGGCACCAACACTTGAGTGTCCACCGCGAAACGTGCGGCCATGCCTGCGAAGTCATCGCTCGGCGTGGTTTTCTCCAGCACGATGTGGCTGGTCGGGCGTACTGCAACCGGGAACGCCTGAGGGGTTTCCAGGCAACGGTCGCTGACCGGCTGGCGCTGGAAGGAAACGCGCAGCACGTTGGTCGAACCCAAGGCATAACGCGGGATGCGCGCTTCAATGCGTTGTTTCTCGCCATTGGCTTCCAGTTGCTGCGCGCCAATCAGGTAATCATTGAGGAACAGCGAAGCAACAGGAGCCGTGTCCGAAGCACCCGGCGCGGCAGAGACATCAATCACCGCCTTGACTGGCAAGCGCCCGTCATAGGCGACGGCGCCCAGCGGGAACGAAGCACTCCAGTCGGCCTTGGCCAACACGTCGATGGTGCCCGGCTCGCCGCCCAGTCGCGACAGCGCTACACGGCCATCGGTGTCCAGCGGGGCTTGCGCTTCGCTGATGGCCAACTGGCGAGTACGAGCCAGTTTGTTCCACGCCGAGCTGAACATCGTCAGTGCTTTGGTGGTGGCGTCGGGGGCAATCATCAGCATCGGACGGCTGCCCAGCAAGGCCAGGCGTACGTTGTCTTTGCCGGTTTTCTGGCCTGCGTTGATGTGGCGCTCACGCCACTGGTTCAGCGCATCGGCAGCCGCTGCATCGCGGCCTTGAATCTGGGCATGCAAAGCGTCCAGCGATTCGTTGATTGCCTTGAGCAGTTGCGGATCGTTGATCGCCAGGTCTGCCTGCACGTTCGGCGTCTGGCCCAACACCAGCAACGCACCGATTTGTGCCGGATCGCTCAGGGTTTGCGTGCCTTTGCCATTGAGGCTGGCAAACGCGGGAATATTCAGCAGCTCAGCGGGAACACGCAGCGCGCTCAGGTCGACACTGTCCTGCAAGGCAGGGAAGGGCAGGATGCGTGCGTATTTACCGATGCGCTCCAGCGCCACGCCGATTCGCCAGGCGGCGTCGTAACTTTCAGCAGACAAACTGCCAGGAGCAACCATGATGCCTGGCTTGCCGGGCAGGGCATTCCACGCTGCGCCGATATCCTGCAGATCATTGGCGTTGTAGCTGTAGGTCAGGCGGGTGCTCGGGTCGATGCGCAATACATTGCCGATAACGCGTTCGTCTTCACACAGCACGCGGGAAACAATCGACGACCAGGCAACGCCCAGCCGCACCGATCCGCTGTCACGCGCGGCCTTGTCGACGCCCAATGTGGCATTGGCACTTCCTTGCGGCTCAGTCAGGCCTTCTGCACGCACCGGGTAGCCATCCAGCGACAACAGCATGGTGTTGCGTCCGCCTTCACCATTCAGGTAACTGGCATCGAACTGCAAGGTCGCGTCAGTCAGCGGTACCCCGGCCGGAACCGGCAGATACAGCTCGCGCCGCGAATCGGTGGAGCCGAGGATTATCGGCGTATCGATACCCAGATCACTCAGGCGAATTTCGCGCTGTTGTTGGGTATCAGTGTTCAACCGATTGATCGCCTGAGTGAGCGGGCTGTCAGCGGCCAGGGCAAAGTTGGGCATGAGCGCGAGCAGGCTCACGCCACAGGCAAGGGCGCTGAGCGCGCCCGATTGGGTGGCAACGGAAGACTTCATTCAGGCAGATCTCGGGTTGTTGGGGGCGAATGTTTAATGTTTATTGGAATGTGGATACCGGACGGTTCAGGGCGGTATGGGTAATGACCTGTGGGATATCGATGTCGCGCGGTGGCTTGCCCACCACAAACTCATGCATGGGTCTGCCCAGCAAGACGTCGACAATCCGCGAGCTGGCCTTGCCATCGCCGTAAGGGTTAGCCGCCAGGGAAGCGCGCCGCCACAGCAGGTCGTCGTCGTAGAGCGCGGACACGCCGCTGACGATTGATTCAGGTGAGGTACCGACCAACCGCACTGTGCCAGCGGCAACCGCTTCCGGCCGCTCGGTCACTTCGCGCATCACCAGCACGGGTTTACCAAGGGAAGGGGCTTCTTCCTGCACGCCGCCCGAGTCGGTCAGGATCACGTGAGCACGCTGCATCAAGCGCACGAACGCCAGGTAATCCAGCGGCTCAATCAGGTGCACATTGTCCAGGCCGCCCAGATGCTCGTTGACCGGGCCTTGAACATTGGGGTTCAGGTGCACGGGGTAGACGATTTGAATGTCATTACGGCTCGCCAGCTGGCGCAGGGCTTTACAGATATCCAGGAAGCCATCGCCGAAGTTTTCCCGGCGGTGACCGGTGACCAGCAGCACCTTGCGACCAGGCTTGATAAACGCAAACTGGCTATCAAGACGGTCGCGCAGCGCGTTGTCCTTATTGATGCGCTCTGCAGTGAGTTGCAGCGCATCAATCACGGTATTACCGGTGACGAAGGAGCGACCTTGCAGGCGTTCGCCGAGCAAATTGGTGCGCGACTCAAACGTCGGTGCAAACAGCAGGTCGGCGCCCAGATCAATACAGCGGCGGTTCATCTCTTCCGGCCACGGCGAGCGGATGTCTCCGGTACGCAAACCGGCTTCCACATGGCCGACGGGGATGCGCCGGTGGAACGCAGCCATCGCCGCAACCATGGCTGAGGTGGTATCGCCGTGTACCAGAACGCGGTCTGGCTGGATCATGTCCAGTACCGGATCAATCGCGTCGTACAGCGAGGCCGTCAGCGTATTGAGGTTCTGGTTAGGCTTCATCACGTCGAGGCTGAAGTCAGGCGTGAGATCGAACAGATCCATCACCTGTCTGAGCATGGTTTGATGCTGGCCCGTTACGCAGATGAGCGAGTGGACACCTGATTCAGCCGCAAGCGCTTTAACCAGTGGCGCCATCTTGATGGCTTCAGGCCGCGTGCCGAAAATCGACAGGACTTTAATCCTTGAATGACTGCGAGCGATGATGCCCTCCTCGCGCAATTTTATTGCGCCGCACAGTAGCCGACCCAAGGCGCGGAGGGCGCTTGAGTGAACTAGCGAATGAGTTTTAGTAGACCGGGGTTAAATCAGAATGGAGACATGATTATTCACTTCGTGTGATATGGCGCATTGCCTTGCTTCCCGGAACAGGGCCGATTATTAGCAGCATTCGCAATGAGTGCAAAGATTTATATACACTTTTTATGTTTAATTTCGCAGGGCGAAACTTTTGGCTTATCGATGAGTCTTTAAAAGGTTTTGGGTGAATTTGACGGAGGGCGTCTGGAAGGGTGTTACTTGGTTTAAGCTGTTGTATTTAAAGTGTTTTATATTATCTGCTTACCGCTCGTCACTGTGGGTTGAATCTTTTGTTGAGGCGGCTGTCGCTCTGAATTCTTGACAACTTGCGAGTCGGTTGAATGACGCCTGTATATTGTCGGCAGTGCAGAGTGTCCGACAATACTGCATGAATCACAAGTGTAGTTCGATAATTGTTTTGAACCTGAAAGATTTTCTCTGGTCAGGCGCGCGAACACTACATCGGTTCCGGACTGCCTGCCACACTTCAATCACCGGAATAGCCGCATTCCTATATAGAAGGTCGTGTTGTGTGCCTTACATCACACCAATGAAGTGAAGAGGATCGCCCCGCGCCCCTGACATTGCTCCTCTGTTTAAAAATCATCGCCTGACCGGGTGCGATCGCGAGCAAGCTCACTCCTACAGTTAAAAGCATTCCAATCATAGAGTTAGTCGTTACTGCCAGGAGCTGCTCCAGCGTCCCTGACACACCGCTTTCGCGTGGCAAACATATGCCTGTAGGAGCGAGCCTGCTCGCGATAGCGGCAGCACTGTTTTAAAAAACATCGCCTGACCAGGTGCGATCGCGAGCAAGCTCACTCCTACAGTTAAAAGCATTCCAGTCATAGAGTTAGTCGTTACTGCCAGGAGCTGCTCCAGCGTCCCTGACACCGCGGGCCCTGTAGGGGCGAGCTTGCTCGCGATAGCGGTAGCACTGTTTTAAAAATCATCGCCTTGCCGGGTGCTATCGCGAGCAAGCTCACTCCTACAGTTAAAAGTATTCCAATCATAGAGTTAGTCGTTACTGCCAGGAGCTGCTCCAGCGTCCCTGACACCGCGGGCCCTGTAGGGGCGAGCTTGCTCGCGATAGCGGTAGCACTGTTTAAAAATCATCGCCTGACCAGGTGCGATCGCGAGCAAGCTCACTCCTCCAGTTAAAAGTATCCCAATCATAGAGTTGAGTTGTTACTGCCAGGAGCTCCCCCAGCGTCCCTGACACACCGCTATCGCGTGGCAAACATGTGCCTGTAGGAGCGAGCTTGCCCGCGAAGGACGATCATGCGTAGAGAAAGTGCCTCTTTGCATATAGAGCGGCATACCGCCAGATGCCCCCGCGCAGAAGCATCTAGCGCACCGTTGATCGGGCAATGTAGTAGGTATGTATCGCTAACGTATCAGGGCCGTACATTAATATTGACGCCAAAGTTATGACTGCATAGTATCGCGGCCGGTTGCGATATCAATGAGCCATCACAAGGACGTCCCGTGTATTTTCCCGTTACAAGAGCCACCTTGCTGCTGGTGTTGATCGCATTGCCATTCACCGCTTACGGCGCCCCCACGCCGGGTGAGCAAGACCTTATCCGTGACCGTCAGGATCGCCTGCTCGAAGAGCAACGCCGTCGCCTTGAAGAACTCAAGGACTTGCCCGGTCGCCAGCAAACGCCAACAGCCCCGGTGGCACCCGCCGATACCCGTTGCTTCCCGATCAAGAACATCGAACTTAAAGGCGCGGCCTCGCTGTCCACCCGCGAGCGTGATGCGCTGCTTGAACCCTTCATCGGCCAATGCCTCGGGGTGGCGCAACTCAATGGCGTACTCAAAGCCATCACCGATCACTACATCGATAAAGGCCTGGTGACGACCCGCGCCTACCTGCCGCAACAGGACCTGTCCCAAGGCACGCTTCAAGTGCTGGTCGTCGAAGGCAAGCTGGAAAGCCTCAAGGGCGACACGGGCAGCGGCTTGTCTCCACGCGAGCTGGCCATGGCTTTTCCGGGGCGCGAAGGCCAGGAGTTGAACCTGCGCCAGATCGAGCAACTGCTCGATCAGCTCAACCGTCTCCCTTCCAATCAGGCAAAGATGGAGCTGGCTCCCGGAAGCGCCGTGGGTGGCAGCACGGTGTTGGTCAAGAACACCCCGCAAAAGCCCTGGCGCGCCACACTGGCCCGCCATAACGATGGCCAGAAAAGCACGGGTGAACAGCAGTGGGGCGTTGGTCTGGATTGGGACAGCCCTTTGGGCCTGGCGGATCAATTGAACCTGCGTGGCGGCCGCGACGCGGTCAGCGACCATCAGCGCAGCTATTACAGCAGCATGCTCAATTACAACCTGCCATGGGGCTGGTGGAATTTCAGTTACACCTACAGCGACAGCGACTACCGCACCCTCGGCCAGGGCGTCGGGTTCGACTTCAAATACACCGGTGAAAGTCAGACCCACCAGTTTCGCGCCGAGCGCGTTATCCACCGTGACGCCAAAGGTAAAACGGCCTTGAGCGCCGGTCTCAGCCATCTGCGCACCCGTAACTTCATCGAAGACAGCGAACTGGCCAACGGCGGCCAGCGCATCACCGAAGCCCAGTTCGGTTTCAGTCATGGCCGTGTGGTGGGCAGCGCGTTCGCCAACCTTGAACTGGGCATGCAGCAGGGCGTTGGTGCTCTGGACGCCATGGGCGAAGGCGAGCGCGCCAGCAACGAACCCACCGCACGCTATCGCAAATACACCGCCACCCTCAGTTATCTGCAGCCGTTCCAGATCGGTGACGAGCGCTTCAGTTTCAGCAGCCTGGCCACCGGTCAGCGCAGTGAAGACATGCTCTACAACAGCCAGCGTTTCAGCGTCAGCGGCCAGTCAGCCGTGCGCGGCTACAAAGAGCAGTTTCTCTCCGGCGACAGCGGCGGCTACTGGCGCAACGATTTGCGCTGGACTCGCCCGGTCACCCTCGACTGGCTGCAGCCGGTCTTCCAGCAATACAGCCTGGGTGTCGGCTACGACCAGGGCGTGATTCGCCGCGATGACAACAGCGGCGGCCAGAACGGCCGGGTGTCCAGCAACTCGCTGGAACTGTCCGCCCGTGGCAAACACGTGTCTGCCAGCGTGACGTTCGCGCACTCACTGGAGCGGCCTGTGGCCCTCAGTGAACGTGAAGCCCCGATCTATTTCCGCCTCGAACTTATTCTCTGATCCCGCCAAGGAACCCTCTGCATGGACGTTAAGCAACTGGCCTTCCTGGCACGTCAACCCTCTGCCGCACTCAACACGCGGGAGCGTTTCTGGGGCATGCCCAAGCGTGGCATTGCCCTGATTCTCGCCAACGCGATGTTCTGGCAGCCATTGATGGTGCAGGCCGAAGGCATCGCGGTCAGCGGCGGCGGAACCAGCCTGACGACGGCGGGCAACGGCGTACCGGTGATCAACATCGCCACGCCCAACGGCAGCGGTCTGTCGCACAACACCTTCGATCAATACAACGTCGGTAGCCAGGGCGTCATTCTCAACAACTCCACCGCCCAGACCCAGAGCACCCAACTGGGCGGGATCATCATCGGCAACAGCAACCTGCAGGGCACTGCGGCGACCACCATTCTCAACGAAGTCACCGGCACTAACCGCACCCAGCTCAAGGGCTACACGGAAGTCGCCGGGCAAGCGGCGCGGGTCATCGTCGCCAACCCTTATGGCGTGACGTGCAACGGTTGCGGCTTCATCAATACCCCGCAGGCCACCCTGACCACCGGCAAACCGGTGCTGGATCAAGGCCGTCTGGATCACTTCCAGGTGGATGGTGGCGACATCTCCATCGAAGGGGCAGGCCTTAACGCCAGCAACATCGAACAATTCGACCTGATCACCCGCTCGGCAAAACTCAACGCCAAGCTCTACGCGAAAAAACTCAACGTCGTCACCGGCCGCAACAAGGTCGACGCGAATACCCTCGACGCAACAGCCCTGGCCGATGACGGCAGCGTCAAGCCGTCTTTGGCGATCGACAGCAGCGCATTGGGCGGCATGTACGCAGGCTCGATCAAACTGGTGGGTACCGAGCAGGGCGTGGGCGTCAAGCTCGACGGCGAGATGGCGGCCAGTTCCGGTGATGTCAGCATCGATGCCAACGGCAAGCTGACCATGACCACCACGGCCGCGAGTGGCGCAGTGACCGTCAAGGCGCAGAGCCTTGACGCCAATGACGCCTTGTACGCAGGCACCGACCTGAGCATCACCACTGACGACGACTTGTTCAACCAGAAGAGCATCGCCGCCGGTGGCAAGGTGATGCTGGCCACCAAAGGCCAGTTGACCAACCTTGGCGCCATCGAAGCCGGCGTCAATACCGATAACACCCGCAATACCAAAGGCGATGTGCAGATCGATGCGAAAAACCTGACCAACTCAGGCCAGGTCATCGCCACCCGCGATCTGCAGCTCACCGTTGAACAAGCCCTCGATAACCGCAATGGCAAGCTGATTGGTGGGCAAGTCACCACCACTGCGACACGCATCGACAACCGCAAAGGCCTGATTGGCGGTAGCCTCGGCACCGCCAGTGTCAGCGCCAGCGAGCACCTCGACAATACAGAAGGCACGGTGCAGGCCGAAACCGCTCTGGTCGTCACCGGCGGGGAAGTGGTCAACCAGAACGGCACTCTGCTGGGCAAGACCGTCACCATCACTGGCAGCAGCCTCGATAACAGTCAGAAGGGCAGCATCATCGCCGACAGCGGTGCCTTGAAGGTGACGGTCACTCAGGCCGTCAACAACCTGGAAGGTCGCCTGCAATCCACCGTCGGCGATACCACGCTGACGGTCGGCAGCCTCGACAACCAGTTGGGCATCATCGTCGGTGAAAAAGTCGCTGTGACCGCGACCTTTGGCGGCCTTGATAACCGCGGCGGTCAGGTGCTCGGCACACGCCTTGATGTAGACGTAAAAAACCTCATCGACAACCGTGACGCGGGCCAATTGGTCGGCGGCAGCGATGGCCTCAAACTCACCGCGCAACAGATCCAGAACCAGCAAGGCACGATTCTCGCCGGGGGCAGCCATGCACAACTTGATCTGGGGCAGGGCCGTCTGGATAACCAGGCCGGCAGCATCAGCGCGAGCAGCGTCAGCCTGACCGCAGGCGACGCCGACAACAGCGCGGGCACCCTCACCAGCCTGGACGGCAACCTGCAACTGACCGTGGATCGTATGATCAACCAGGGCGGCTTGATCGAAGCCAGCCAGAAACTGCTTCTCGACGGGCAGACGCTGGACAACAGCGCGGGCGGCCGCATGCTTGCCCATCTTGGTGACCTGAGCCGCATCGCGCTGCAAGGCGATCTGGATAACCGCAATGGCCGCATCGCCATCGGCAGCCAGGCGTTCAGCCTGCAAGCGAACACGCTGTTCAACAGCGGCGGGCAGATCGAGCACGCCGCCACCGGCCAGTTCAGTCTGCGTTCGGCAAGTTTGCTGGGCGCTCAGGGCCAGATGGTCGGTCTGGGCGCTGGCGACTGGAACGTCACCAACGTCGATGGCACCGGCCTCTGGCATGTCAACGGTGCGCTGGACCTCACCGGCCTGCAAAGCATCACCCTGCAAGCGGGCGACCGCATTGCCAGTGCGACCAGCCTGAGCCTCGAAGCCGCCAACCTGACCAACGCGGGCGAACTGCTCAGCGACGGCAACCTGACCCTCAAGCTGACTGGCGACCTGATCAACCAGGGCCTGATCTCCACTCTACAAACCCTGAACATCCAGGCCGCCAACCTGACTCAGGACGGCGGCCGGATCGCCAGCGCCGGGGATGCCGGGCTGACCATCACGGGCACTCTCGATAACCTCGGGCGCCTGACCTCCAGCGCTAACCTCACGGCCACTGCCGACCGTATCGTCAACCGCGGTACCCTGGGCGCGCAGCAGCTTCTCAAGCTGACCGCCGTCAAAGACATTGATAACCAGCAAGACAGCCTGATCTTCGCCGGTGCCGACATGACCCTGCGCGCCGACAGCCTGTTCAACAAATACGCCGACATCTACAGCGCGGGCAACTTCAGTTTCGCAGCGGCGGACGGCACACGCGCCAGCCTGCTGAGCAACCTCTCTGCCAGTATCGAAAGTGCGGGCGATATCGACATCAAGACCAAAGAGCTGGATAACTCCAAGGCCGATTTCGAAGTGACTCAGGCGGCGGGCAGCCGCTCGATCGTCATCAACTGCACGGACTGCAGCGGCGGGACCCACTCGGGTTATTACATTGTTCAGACGGTTTATCAGGGCAAAGTCCTCAAGGACTCTCCAGCCTCGCGTCTGCTCGCCAACCGTGATCTATTGCTGGATGCCGTGACCGTCACCAACGGCCAAAGCCTGCTGGCGGCGAACCGCAATGCAACGGTTACCGCGACCAACTTCACTAACCGCGGTTTCACCCTCGACAACCGTATCGAGAACGTTAACTACCACCTCGATGGCGTCAGCAAAAGCGCCTATCGGGAGACAGAGGCCGCCACCAACGAGTGGAACGCCTACTACGCCAACGCCCCCATCGCCAACCAGGCCGCGATCCCTACTGCTGTCACGAAATACGGCATTGAAAGCACCAACAGCACACTGCTACCCGGCAACGGCGCAACCTACACCGGCACCGTCCAAGCAGGCGGTACCCTCAAACTCAACATCAGCAACACGCTGGTCAACGGCAGCCTGACTGATCAGGGCAACGCCCAGTTGATCGGCGCCACCCTCGACAGCAGCACCTTTGGCCCCGGTGGCCGCGAGGTCATTCTCGGCACGCCCGTCGGCAGCCCCGGCCCGCTGAAAGACGTCAAACGTGTCGAAACCACCGCCGCCGACGGCAGCGTGCACGTCAGCTTCGTGCCTGTGGATTTCACCGGCGCACCTTTCGTCAGCGTTGACCCCACCGCACTGTCCAGTTTCCGTTTGCCTCAGGGCGACTACGGCCTGTTCACCCAGAGCCGTAATCCCGCAGGGCAGTACCTGATTGAAAGCAATCCGTCGCTGACCGACACCGACCAGTTCATGAGTTCGGACTACCTGCTCAAGATCCTCGGTTACGACCCGACCGCCGCTGATCGCCGCCTGGGCGATGGCCGTTACGAGTCCCGCCTGATCGCCGATGCCGTGCGCGCCCAGACCGGCCAGCGCTTCCTGGCCGACAGCATCAGCAGCGACTACGAACAATTTCAGTACCTGATGGACAACGCCGTCGCCAGCAAAGACGCCCTTGGCCTGAGCTTCGGCGTCGGCCTGACATCGGAGCAGGTTGCAGCGCTGACCCACGACATCGTCTGGATGGAAGAACGCGTCGTCGAAGGCGAAACCGTGCTCACGCCGGTCCTCTATCTGGCCAAAGTCGACTCACGCAACCTGCGCGGCGGCAGCCTGGTGCAAGGCCGCAACATCGAAATGATCACCGGCGGCGACCTGAAAAACGTCGGCACCCTGCGCGCCAGCGAAGACATGACGCTGCTCAGCGGCGGCAGCATCTACCAGGGCGGCCTGACCCAGGCCAACAACAACCTGACGATGCTCGCCACCAACAGCATTCGTAACGCGCTGGCCGGTGAAATCCGTGGCGACAAAATCAACCTCACCACCCTGACCGGCGACATCACCAACGACCGTACCGCGACCCAACTGCAAGTCGGTGCCGGCAGTATCACCGCCGTCGACGCAGGCAGCAGCATCGCTGCCGGTTCAGAACTGACCATCAATTCTGCCAACGACCTGACCAACAAAGGCCAGATCAGCAGCGGGGGCAACGCCGCCCTGACCGCAGGCCACGACATCAACCTGCTGGCCGTACAAGACCGCACCGTCACCAACAACGCTCTGCGACGCGGCATGCGCACCGAAGAAACCATCACTCAGTTGGGCTCAAGTGTTACTGCAAAAGGCGACCTGACGCTCAAGGCGGGCAACGACATCAATGCGCTGGCGAGCAAGGCGAGTGCAGGGCAGGACTTGGCAGTGGATGCTGGGCGCAACTTGATACTGGCCTCCGCTGCGAACGAACAGCACTCGGATAGCAAGACCAAAAAAGTGACGACGCAGGAGGATCATATTCGTCAGGTGTCGAGCGCACTTACTGCGGGTGGCGACGTCAATCTCAAGGCGGGCTCAGATCTGGCAATCATTGCCAGTACTGTCAAAGCTGCTGGAGATGTAAATCTGGATGCTGGGCAAGATGTCTATATTGCTTCGGCACAAAACGAGGACCACTCTTATTACAAGAAAAAGAAGAAGGGGTCTTTTGGGCGCGGCAGCACGCTTGAGACCGAGAGCTATGACAGTACTAACGTCGCCTCAGTCATTGATGCCGGTCAAAACCTGACGATCAATGCCAGTCAGGACTCGTCCGGAACTTTAAGTATCAATGGTGGCCGCGACGTTATGGTTGTTGGCAGCCAACTCAGGGCCGGCAACGATATGTTGTTGGGCGCTACTGGTGATGTTTCGGTGGTGTCAGGTATCGAAGAGCATGGCACCTACAGCAAAAAGACCAAGTCAGGTCTGTTCGGCGCGAACAAAAGTGGCAAGAGTCAGTTGCAAACTTCTGAATCACAGGTCAGCAGTCAGCTTCTGGCAGGCAACGATGCGGTGATCGCCGCAGGTCGAGACGTGCAATTAAGCGCCAGTGCGCTACAGGCAAGCCAGGATGCCGAACTCCACGCAGGACTGCTAGACGACACAGGTGATATCAATCTCACTTACGCGAGCAATACCACTTACAGCCGCTCAGAGTCGTACAAAAATAAGTTGGGGCTTTCGTTCAGCGGGAACTCTGACGGCATAGGGATGAATGTCGGGTCAGCCAAGCGTGCTGGCAATGCAACTGCAACTTCCACGGCTGTCGGGAGCCAGGTGATTGCTGGAAACAACGCTACCATGGACTCCGCGCGTGACATCAATATTGTCGCCAGTTCGGTAGATGCCCAGCAGGCTACTTCACTGATTGCCGGGCGCGACGTTAACCTCCTTGCCGGTGTAGAAAGCAGTCAGACGGCGAACTGGCAATCGAAGAAAACGACGGGAGTATCCTTGACATGGGACCGTAACGGGTTTACCGGGTTTGCCGGTAATACCACCGTTCGTGATACCGAGGTACAGGGAAGCCAAACCGCAGCTGCCAGCTATGTTGCAGGCGCGAACGTCAACGTGGATGCCGTAAGGGACGTTAGCATCCAAGGTTCCGATATCTACGCCGACAGCAATATTTTGCTAAAAGCCGGTCGTGATATTCGAATTGACGCGGCGGCTGAAACCGATGTTCAAAGCAACAGCCACAGCGTAACCAGCAATGGGATTTCTTCTACCGTAAACCACAACTTCGGCGACACCGTGGATGCGGTTAAAAATATTGGCAAAGGTGATGACCTCGTCAGCAAGGTTTCAAGCGTTCTGAAGGCTGTTGACTCACTGGATCAGTTCTTCCGAGGTGCAACATTTGACGGTAGTGCGGGTAACAAGCAGCAGACCGAAGGCCTGACTAATTACGCAGTCAGTAGTAAGGGGTCAGCACTCAACGCTGGCAACGATGTTTCGATGGTGGCTGGTAATGATGTCAACGTGCGAGGCAGTTCGCTTCAGGCTGGTCGGGATATTAATGTCAGCGGGCGTGACATCACTCTAGACGTCGCCAAGGGCTCGCAAGTTTCTGTTGGTGAGCAGAAGCAAAGCAAAGGCGGCATTGTTGGCGGCACCAGTGGCGGATTTAAGGTTGGCATTGGCGCCAGCAATGGTATTGCCACTCAAGACTCTGACCAGGGCACTTCGGGCGAAACCCAGCTGTATGCCGGACGCAACGTTAATCTGGACGCCACTAACGATCTCAATCTGATTGGTACTCGGATTGAAGCCGAGCGCAATATCAATCTGAAGGCCGGTAATGATCTGACTATCCGGGCTGCTCAGAATGACTCCTCAAGTAATGACGACCGTCACAGTGGTGGTGGCGAAGTAGGGCTTGCGGTCGGACAAGGCGGCGTTGGTGTGTACGCCAGTGTAAATATAGGTCGCGGCAGTCTGGACCGCGATGCCGAGAAACAACAAGAAGCTTACCTCTACGCCGGAAATACGCTCGGCTTTGAAAGCGGCCGGGATACCACCATTGCGGGTGCCACATTGCGCGGTGATGACGTGACCGGAAAGGTCGGGCGTAACCTGACTGTTTCCTCTGTGCCAGATACCGGGGAGGTAAGTGGCAAAGAATTCGACGTCAGCGCGACCGTCACCGTGGGGCCTGCTGGAGGCAGTGCTAGCGGCTCGGCGGGATATGGGCGAACTAACGGCAGCACCAACTGGGTAGGCAATCAAACCTCGATCACTGCCAAGGACCGGCTGGACATTCGAACTGAGCAGCACACGCAGCTTGATGGTTCAGTGCTTGCCTCTGACAACGGAAACCTCAAGCTGGATACCGGCACGCTCGGTTTTAGCGACATTGCAGGGAAAGATAACGAGCACGGCTATTACCTGAATCTCGGTGGTACCTATGGTTGGGGAGGCGGCGGTACCACAACGCAGGATTCCACTCAGGTCGGAAAAGGTGAAGCCGGAAAGAACGGTTGGAGCGTTCAGGGTTATAACTACGAAAAAGATCGAGATCAGATCGTCCGCGCTACCGTTGGGAGCGGTGACATCGCTGTCCGTGATGACGCCAAGACCGGTAGTGATTCAACGGCAGGTCTCAACCGGGATTTAAGCAAAGCGTACGAGATCACCAGGGATGATGAGCACAGGACGGATTTGTACGTCACGGATTCATCTATCAACTCGGTGCTTCATCCACTTGCGACCGCGGAAGCTTGGGGGAAGGCCGCACTTAATTACGACGAAATCACAAAAAGCCGTGTTGTTGAAGTCAAGACGTCGGCCGAGAAAATCTGGAACGAGATACAAGCACAAGTAGTTAGTCTTGATGACATCCCCGCCTCTGCACGAAAAGCTATGGGGGATGAACGGGCGTTGGCGATTGGGAAAAATTTTGTACGTGCAGGACTGGATCCTGCCCTGATGGAAAAATTGCCAACTCAGGTTGCATCAGAACTCAACAGCTGGGCAGACGTCGCGAAGAAGTTTGATAGTAAGGCTACGGATTGCGGTGCAGGAGGGTGTGCGGCTGGCGGTTCTGGCCTGACGTCTCAAAGCACTCCATCCGCTGGCGGTTCTCAGGGGGCAGGCGATGGTGCAGCGACAGCAATAGATCCAACAAGCATCACTGCTCCACTGCCTTTGATTACGGAGATGCTGGATCACACCATCCAACTGAAAAAATACCTCAACACATTACCCGTGGAGCAAGCGCAGCTTGCGCTCTTGGCTGCGCAAGCGGTCATGGGGCCTTTCAAAGCAGTTCTCAGTGTCGCAATTAATGCCGCAGTATCAGCTTATGCGAAAGAAAAGGTTGATGCTCTCAAGGAAGAGTTGGCAATAGTCGTTACAGCTAAGCTGACCGAGTCGGAGCGAAGGGAAATTCAGGACGCCCATGACGCTGCCAAGACGGAGTATGCCAAGTCGGATTCGAGCGTCTTCCAGCTCAATGGTGATGCGCAGGTCTTGGCGGTTGAGTTTCTTATCGATGTTGCGAGTGGCGGGCTGCAGTCGCTCGGAGGTAAAGTAGCTGGGCGGATGGTGAGCGTTGTCGGTGCAAAAGGAATTTCAATTACGATTGAGCCAAAGATTGCCGAGCAAATGGGTAAGCGGGGTTGGACGGAAAGCTCCATACAGTCTGTAATCGATAAACCAATCAAAACGGTTGTGACGAAAGATACTCGTTTTGATACTGTGTCAGGAAGCCGCCTAAATGATCCCGCTACTGGGTATATCGCTAAGGACGGTTCTTATGTGGTGAGGAATGATCGCACGGGAGCGATTGTCCAAGTCTCCAATAAAAATGACCCTGGGTGGGTTGCGCCATGGGACTGATTGCAGTTGAAGTATCCGTAGAGGATTTACCTATCACTCCTACATTGATGTGGAGTGGCACTCCTTTGTTTGATGTTGGCGATGGAATTAGGCTGATCAACTACTGCAAAAATAACGATATTGCAGTTCTTGGTATTGAAGGTTTTGAAATCAAGGGAAGCAAGAGAATTCCAGACATGGATTGTATCGTTGACTTTTCCTCGTCATTAAATGAAATAAATTTCGCAGTGAAGTCGATAGAGGCGAGTCGGATAATTATTGAAAGTATGATTGGTAGTGGCATTTTTATGGAATTTGTGCTCGTTAGAGTTTAGATGGTGCAAAAGCGACAGGAAGCGGGGCGAAGTTTGCCGACCACGCCAAGCTTGATGACCATTTTGCACGTCATGGCAGCGACTTCAGTGCGAAAAACGCGCTTGAGTATCAAGCACGAGCTGATAAGTTCTTAACAGCGTCGAAGCGTGCGGGTGTGCTTGAAAAAGCAAGAGCTAATGGAGATATCGTACGTTACAACCCTAGCACCGATGAGTTTGGTGTCGTATCAAGTGGAGAAAACGGGGTCAGACCGCGATTGTCGTATTCGTTCTTTAATAGTTCGGCTTTCTGAAAAGATTGGTTTGTGCCTAATCGTGGTCTGACCCCAATTATTCTCCTCGCGAGGGGCTGTGATTTTCAGAGTCAAAGGAAGTGACGTTGTAATGACCAAACCTAATGGCGAATTCATTACAATTATGAAAGATGGGGTCAATAATCCTTCGGTAATGAGTGCGCTAAAATCAGCGGGGTTGTAGATGTCTTTATTTGTAATTGAGGATTGGGTGCAGTCAGCGATAGGGCACTGCTTAGTGTCTGTCACTGGTTTATTTCATATATATGAAGGGGTTCGTGATAGTCGGCCCCAGGACGTTTATCTTATTTTTGATGGCGTTGCGCCCATTAAGTTAACTGGAGGATCTGACTGTGTGTCTATAAATGTGTCGGGGACGCCACTTGTCGAAGTCAATATGTCCGAATATGGTACGCTATCCATGTGTGATATCTCTGGTGAGTCTGGCTTCGCAAGATTTATTGGGCTTAAGTTGGCTTCGGTTTTTGCCGTCATCTCTTCCTTTGAGAGCGCAACTATAGGCGTTCAATTTCGCTTCGAGGAGGGGAATATTTCTATACTGAATTTGGGTGACGAAATTTTTGTTTTTGATGCTGTTCCGGAGCACGTAATAAGTGATGAAGAAATTTATTTTGCCCTGATAAGCGAGAACAGAGACGCGGACTCAGATCACAATTGATTTACTAGGCGGATTTAAATCTGCTTCTCAGGCTGGGCTCGGGAGAAAACGGGTCAGACCTCTATTATTCATGTACTCCTTAGTAGTTTGATGTTTTATGAGATGCTTTGGTTGCGCCAACCCTGCATGGCTAGCAAGGAAAAAAACGGGGTCAGACCACGATTGTTTTCACGCATGAGAAACGGGGTCAGACCCCGATTGTCATATTGTCAGACCCCGATTTTTCCCCAATTTGGAGAATCAAAATCTAGTTAATGGGAGAGAAAACGGGGTCAGACCACTATTGTTCATGATTGCCGCCGATGGCCGTGGGCTTCGCCACGATTCGAATGGAAAATTATTGGTTTATTGGAGCCGCCGAAGCCATGAATCTTTTATCTACTGTGATAACAAGCCCCCCAGATCGATAGAATTGTGTATTCGAGATTTGGGCGGGGTCGAGTCAGTTGGCTGAGGTATCACATGAGCCAGGAAGACCAATTGAAATAGAGATTTATCCCCCCGTTGAGGGAGGTAAATGGAATTTCAATTTTGAGGACCTTATGGCTACTTTGCACCAGGCGACTAAGACTTTAGCTTCTCACGAATAAGTTGGTGCAAAAGCGCCTGTAATTCCAAAACGTTTTTCAAACACAGATGATTTTGTACGTTTTGGCACAGGTGTTCGGGATGGTTTGGCACGCGCTGGCTATGGAATGTTGAGCCAATTCTCAAAAAACGGGGTCAGACCACGATTGTTTTCCTTACTGGTGGGAAGCGATAATGAACTATCAAGATTTCCAATCTTATAATAAGCAAGCTTTAGAAAAAGACTTTGCTTCGAGGGATGCTAAGAGCATTTGTGAGGCACTTGTCTCCGTTGCTTTAAATGATTCTGATTGGAGATGGGCGCAGAATAAATGCTTAGAGTTCCTTAGCAACGAAAGCCCTGATGTTAGAGAGCTTGCAGCAACTTGTCTTGGACATATAGCAAGGATTAACCGCCAGCTTGATAAAGAAAAAGTACTCATTGCTCTTCGTGAACATCTAGATGACAACATCATCTCAGGGCAAATTGCGGATGCTCTAGACGATATCGATATGTTCTTGAGATGGTATCACATTCGTATTGTCGCGCTGATGTTGATTTATCTGGAGAAAACGGGGTCAGAAATTCGGGGTCAGACCACGATTGTCGTATTCGTTCTTTAATAGTTCGGTTTTCTGAAAAGATTGGTTTGTGCCTAATCGTGGTCTGACCCCAATTATTCATTGAGTTCAAACAAACAAAACCAGCCGATAAGACTGGCGGCCATGATCTGAAGATAAAATGACAGGAGATCAAAGTGAAATTGGTTGACTGCAAAAGTTGTTCTTTTTCTCGTGGAAATATATTTAGAGCTCATGGGAAATATCCATATGAAGAGTCAGTTGATTTTATGATTTTCGAGAGCCAAATCGAAGAGAGGCCATATGGGTTAATTGTCACTTCCGGCTACAAAGCTGGATTGATACTCATTAATTTGCCTAAAGAAAGCTCTTCCGTGGATGGTGGTCTCGATAAGGAATGGGTAGTGTCTAACTGGGAGAAATGGATCTATCCTGATTGTGATGTTGCGGATGTCTATTTTATTGATAGGTATGAGTCTGCACGGTGATTTGATGGTGCAAAAGGAATTCCAAAAAGCACAGTTGATTTTAACGCACAGGCCTCATTGTCTGTAAGCAACGTTAAGGCTTCGATTGATTTTGATGGTCATATACTGAGTGTTGAATTAAAACCAAGCGGGAATGTTGGAGGTGGGCATTCAACAGCGCCGGAAAAAAAACGGGGTCAGACCACGGTTAATTTATAAATAATATAGATGGCATTGTGGGTTGTGTGAAGTCAAAGGGGGGAGGAGAGAAGTGGGGTCAAAACACGAATGTTTTATTCGATCTTTTATAGTTTGGTTTTTTTTTGAAATGATTAGATTTGTGCTTAATCGTGGTCTGATCCCAGTTCCTTCTACCCCAGTTCCTTCTGATTTTAAAGTGAGCTGGATAAGTTAATGACATGCCATCAATAATGTATACGTGTGGTAGTAAGTTGGGGTTAGATGCGATATCCAGTTCTATTGAGTGGCTGATCGTTTCTGATGAGCGGTTTGGTAGCTTTCGACGGAATGATTCAGAGGAACTCTACAAGGATGAGTAGCTAAAAAATCTGATTTTTTGGAAGTGTTACGTCACCCCATTCGAGTGCTTAATCATGGTCTAACCCCGATTTTGTCAGATTCTCTGCCCCAATTTTCTTCCATTGCGAATACAATGTTCAGAAGTCAACTTAGGTATTTAAGGAGGGTTGGATGTTGAGAGCTCTGAAGATGTATTGCCATGTTGTCGGATTTACTTTGCTGATGGTCTCACTAATAGCGAGCTTTATTAGATTTGATGAAAGTTGGCATTGCTTTTTTTTCAATGCTGCTCGTTCAATTGTGGTTTGGTCAGGCTGTTTATAACTATCTCCGGGGAGGGCGCGTAGGTATCGGGCCAGGCAGTTTGGGTGTGGATGCCGATCCAGTAATGAGAGGGTGTCTTGCGGCTTTCTCCTTATTTGTATATTTTCTTGTATTTGCTTTGTTCTAAATCTTTTATGGTCTTCTACATAAGAACGACGTTATTCGCTTAATCGCGGTCTGCGCCCAATTCCCTCCGATGCTTTACGAGAGATGACTACACGGGAAAACTTCTCCTCTGTAGGGCGCTTCCGAAATTTCCCTATATCGCTCAGCGCTTGTTGCACCGCTCTCGAGCTCGGAATAATCTCCGCCCGTCGCTCGACCAGCGACCGGTTTTGACAGGCCGCCCGATCGAGGAGTAACAATCGCCAAGCAGCTGGCCGACATTAAGTCAGCAGGCTGTGTCATGGCGGTTCAATCCATTCGGGAGATTCCACATGATTAAATCCGCACCGCATTCGGCCACCTTTGCACCTTCGGCCCCGTCGCCCATCGCCAGTCCTTTCACAGTAAAACCTGATATCAGCGTTGAAGATGCGCTGGTGCTAGCTTGCGAGTATCTGCGCTGCGCTGCCGCGACGGCTTACGAATCTGCGGATAACCATGCGCCGGAGTTTCGGCCGCTGGGGCGTGCTGTTGTGCATCAGTTGGAGGCGGTTCGTGCTTTGATTGAGGCGTCTTTGGTGGGGTTGGAGAGGCAGCGCAAGGCGATTTAGGGGAAGTGGTGGACGTGCTGGAAAGTGGTATTTCAGGCCGGTACATGCTTTAGATGTACCGGCCTCTTCGCGAATGAATTCGCTCCCACAGGGCGGTGCTTGCGTGGCAACATCGCCGCAGGTTGTTATCCCGTGTGCTATGCAGGCCGCCTACAGAATTGGTGGCGTTTGCGCTACCAGCTCATTTTCAATTCAACCCCCAGGTAATTGCTGTCATGCCCGCCTGCGTCGCGCAGGGTCTGGCCGATGTCGTAGTGGACGGCTTCGATGGCGCCGGTCAGGTTTGGGGTGAAGGCGTAGTCGGTGCGCAACTGGCCGTAGGCGCCGGTCCAGCGGTCGCCGCGGTTTGCGGTTCCGGCTACCGCGATGTTGGGCTGGGTGTAGACGGCGTCGTCGGTGGTTTGCCGCCAGAGCAGGCCAACTGCGGTTTGTACGGTGAGCTTGTCGATGGGTTTGACGGTGATCGACGGCTTGATGTGGATCAGGTTGCTGTAGCCGGTGTAGCCCGCCAGGGAGAAGTAATAGCCATTGGGGAATAGCGGGTTGAAAGTGCCCACGGTGCCGTCGCCTGCTTTGCGATCACCTGAGGCTACGTCGGTTTGCAAGCCGATGCGCGGTTTCCAGGTCACGCTTTCGAAGGTGTAGCCGAGCCGGCTTCCCGCTGCCCAGGCCTTGATGTCCTTGCCGCCCACCGAGCCGTTTTGCAGCATGCCTTCGATGTCCCAGTCATAGCCTTGCGCCGCGCCGCCCAGTCTGGCATCGAAGATGTGCCGGGTTTCGTTGCCTGCGGCGTCGAGGTAGCGCGCATCGCTGCGTTCATACAGGCCGTAATACGCCGAAAGCTCATTCTTGCCTTCGATCAGGCGCTCGACGCGCAGCATGCGGAACTGCACGTCGGAATTGGATTTATCGTCGAAATGCCGGCCGTCCAGGTATTGCACCGGGCGGCTGGCGATGCCGATGAAGCGCCAGTTGCTGGTTTCCCAGTCAGCCCACAGCGCATCGAAGGACTGCCTCACGTTGGGGCCATCCCGCGAGGAGATGAAGCGCTGCAGGTCGAAGGCGAAATCCTGTCGGCCGACGCGGGTCTTCAAGGTCCCGGCGTCGAACGCGTTGATGTACTCGACAAACGCGAGGCGCAAGTCCACGCGGTTCTGGTCCGCGCCACCGATTGAGGTCTTGTCGTAGGCGTGGGCGTCTTCAAGCTCGGTAAACACCCGCCAGTTCTCATTGAGGTGCAGGTCGGCATGCACCTGGAAGCGTTGAATCCGGTAGGCGTCGCGCGACACGTTGTTGATGCCGAAGCCGCTGGCATCGTTCATCTCGAAGCGTTCGCGCAAGGTCGCGCCCAACGACAGGTAGGTGAACGGATTGGCGCTGGATAGCGGGATGTACTTCAGGTTGTCCAGCGGTTCGGTGCGCAGGGCCGGGTCCTTTAGTACAGACCAGTCCTCCTGCCAGCGGTTGGTTTTGATGACTGGCCGGGTTGGTTGTTCATCGGCGAATACACTGGCGCTCAACAGCGGCCAGAGGATTGCCAGGCTCCACCCGGGCACACGTACCCAATTGCTTCGGCTCATTGGTGACCTCGTTTTGACTGGCGCTTACTTGGCTGCAAGCAACTGGTGAATCTCAGCGACGTAGCCACCCGGGAATTCAACCATCGCCGAGCTGCGGCCCTGGCTGGTAAACGGTGCAACCAATATTTTTGCCCCGGAGCCAATGGCTTTGCTCAGGGTTGCCGTGAGGTCAGGCACCTCGTAGCCGGTGGTTTCGTGGCCGAACGGGTAGGGCAGTTGGCCGTTGCTGGCGAGTACGGTCATGCGCCCGAAATCAGACTGGATGCTGACGCGGCGATAAGTGTTTTTCGCCTGACCAATGTCGACGGCCGAGGCGTGTTTGTCGTCGCTGATGATCTTGCCGTGGGAGAAGCCCAGGAAAGATTTGATGAATGCATCAGCGCGGTCGTTGGAGACATAAACGCGGTTTTCCGGGACGGTCTGGAAGGCGGCGTAGTTTGGTGTGCTGGTGTGCCAGTAAAGCTGCATGTTCACGCCACCTGGCCACTGGACGACGACGTCGCGGCCGATAGGGTCGGGAAAGTCGCTGACGATCACATCAGCACCGTTTTCACGCGCTGCCTTGATGGCGAGGTCCATGTCCTTGACCAGATAGCCATTGCGCTCCTGTCCGAAAGGACGCGGGATCGGCGTGGTGAATCCAAACAGGGACACTGTGCCGTAGGGCGTCTGCAACAGTTGCGAGGTGGTGCTGCTGGGTGTCGGCAGGACGTTGACGACTACTTGTTTGGTGCTTTGTCCGCCAAAGGTCGCGGTGAAGCTTTGCACGAAGCGGTCCACGTCATTGGGCGCGACATAGACGTGGCTGGTGTCGTATTGCGGGGCAACGGCGACGGCTGCAGTTTCGGCCGCCTGTGCGCTGCCAGCCATCTGTGCTGCGAGCAGGGTCAGGACCAGTGACGCCCTTAAAAATCGATTGCGCATAGCTATCTCCACACCTCATGAATGGCACCGTTTCGGCCGCGCGGCTGAGCGCCGGAATGCGCGGCCATCGGTGTCATGGAAGTGGGCAGGGTAGGCAGGATGGGCAATCAGGAATTGCACTGCCGTGCTTTTGAGTACGCTTCAAGCGAGCACGTAGAGTACGTTTTTCATGTTGGCGGACCCTGTGGGACCTGTAGGGGCTGCCGAAGGCTGCGATAGCGGTGTGTCGGGATAAAAGCTTCGCAGCCTTCGGCAGCTCCTACAGAGAATGCAGTTCAATCCTGTCGCTTGCATGTTGTTTGATGAGCGTGGTTTTAGCCCGGAAAAAGACAATAAAAAACCCGCTGTCACCGTTGAGGTGGCAGCGGGTTTTTGCTTTTGGCGATTACTTGCTGTCAGGCAGCGCGTAAGCGATCACGTAGTCACCGCGATCCGGTGACTGACGGCCACCACCGGCGGTGATGACCACGTATTGCTTACCGGTTTTCGGCGACACAAAGGTCATTGGGCCGCCCTGGCTGCCGACGGGCAAACGGGCTTTCCAGGCTTCTTCACCGTTGGCGGAGTTGAAGGCGCGCAGGTAGTAGTCCTGCGTACCGGCGATGAAGATCAAGCCGCCCTGAGTAGACAGCGTGCCACCCAGTGTCGGCATGCCGATTGGCAGCGGCAGGTGCATTTTGATGCCCAGTGGGCCGGTGTCTTCAACGGTGCCGACCGGGACTTGCCAGGCGACTTTCTGGGTCTTCATGTCAATCGCGGTCAGGGTGCCGAACGGCGGGGCCTGGCACGGAATGCCGGCAATCGACAGGAAGCGGTTTTTGTTCACAGCATAAGGCGTGCCTTTGAGCGGCACTGCGCCCATGCCCGTGTTCAGCGCTTCGCCACCGGAAGACGCCTTGGCATCTTTCTGCTGCGGCACCATCTGGATCCACAGGCCCAGACGCATGTCGTTGACGAAGATGAAACCGTGTACCGGGTCAGTCGATAGGCTGCCCCAGTTCATGCCACCCAAGGAACCCGGGAAGCTCAGCGATTTGTCGGTGCCCGGCGCGGTGTACAGGCCGTCGTAGCGCATTTGCTTGAACGAGATACGGCACAGCATCTGATCAAACGGCGTCGCGCCCCACATGTCCGATTCGGTCATGTGCTTGGTACCGATTTGCGGCATACCGGTCGACAACGGCTGAGTTGGCGAGTAGGGCTCGTTGGGGATGTTTGCGGCTTTGACGGCGACATCTTCAACTTTGGTCAGCGGCTTGCCGGTAGCACGGTCGAGCACGAAGATCTGACCGGCCTTGGTGCCGATCACTACGGCCGGCACCTTGCTGCCATCGGCCTTGGTGAAGTCGATCAGGCTAGGCTGCATCGGCAGGTCGAAGTCCCACAGGTCGTTGTGGACGGTCTGATAGACCCACTTCTCTTCGCCTGTTGTTGCGTTCAAGGCCAGAATTGAAGCGCCGTATTTGTGGTCCAGCGCGGTACGTTCAACACCGTAGATGTCGGTGGACGAGCTGCCCATCGGCAAGAAGATGGTGTTCATGGCCGGATCATAAGACATCGGCGCCCAGCTGTTTGGCGTACTGCGCACGTAAGTGGCGTCGGCCGCTGGAGCTTTCTTTTCTTCTGGATTACCCGGGTCGAACGCCCAGCGCATGGCGCCGGTGATCACGTCAAAACCACGGATCACGCCGCCAGGCATGTCCGCCTGAACGTTGTCGGCAACACGACCGCCGACCACCACGGTCGAACCGGCCATCAGCGGCGCGGACGACAGTTGATAGTAGGAGTCCGGAACATTGCCCAGGCCTGCTTTCAGATCAACCTGACCGTTGGTGCCGAAACCCTGGCAGAACTCGCCAGTGTCGGCGTCCACGGCAATCAGGCGCGCATCGATGGTGTTGGTCAGCAAGCGACGCTGGCAATTGGCGCCAGCCGGTACCGATACCGCGGTGGCGGGCGTGCTGCCGTCAACCGGCTGAGCCAGTGCCGCTGTCGAATCGAAGTACGCCAGACCACGGCAGCGCTGCCAGACTTTGCTCTGCGCGTTGATTTCGTTCTTCCACAGCTGTTTGCCGGTGTCGGCATCCAGTGCGATGACGTTGTTGTGCGGGGTGCAGATGAACACTTTGTCGCCGACTTGCAGCGGGGTCATCTGGTCTTCGGCACCGTTGCCGTCGCTGATTGCAACGTCGCCGGTCTGGTAAGTCCAGGCGGGCACCAGGCTGCCGACGTTGCTGCGGTTGATCTGGTCCAGTGCAGCGAAGCGGCTGCCGCCTTCGTCGTTACCGTAGTGCGCCCAGTCTTTCTGTGCTTTGGCCGGGTCAACTTTGGTCAGGCCCGGGCCGTCGCCAGTCGGGGAAACCGAAGCGTGGGGGATGAACATGCCCCAGGCGCCGCCGACGATAGCCAGTGCCAGCAGGCCACTCAGCGCATAGCCGCCGCGACCGCTCACTAGGCCGTTGGCCTTGCGCAGGGTCGGGTAGACCAGTGCAACCACCAGGCTCAATACGCCCAGTGCGAACAGACGGGAGATCTGCGGCCAGAAGTTCAGACCGGCATCAACCAGCGCCCAGATGATGGACAGCACCATGACGGCTGCGAACAGCCAGGCACCCGTCAGGCGCTGTTTGAAGAGCAGCACGGCGGAGACCAGCATGCCGAGGCCGGCGAGCAGGAAATACCAGCTACCGCCCAGCGTGGCGAGGTAGCCGCCCAGTCCTGTGAAAAGTAATCCAAATACCAGCACACCGAGAGCCGCGACCCAGATGGGCCAGCGGCTGACGGACGCCGTAGGTTGAGACTTAGTCATGGTGCATGTCCTGATAACGCATGAGCGTTGATGTGAAAGGTTAAGCGTAGTGGAGGAATCAGCCGATGCAGCTGCTTCCGGAACAGCGGTCGCGCAGAGGCTTTTCAGGCTCTGCGCTGGCGACACGGCTCAGTTCAAAGGAACTCCGCAAACAATTAACTAACTGGTTACTTTTGCAACCTTATCAAAAAAAGCTCGGGCTGCGGCAAATTGTCCTGCGGCAATCTGAGCAAAACACTGTTACGGATTCGGAAATAATCAGTCTGAAAACACCCCACGCATGGACGGTTTTCAACGGTTTTGCGCAAGCACTACAGTCCCTGTGACACACAAGGTATTATCCGGCCTGAAAAAACTCCCGGCGTTGAGAGCCACTGGCACGGTGTTCGTGAGAGGGAGCAAAGAGGCGAACATGACTGAGCGACGTCAATTCAGCGGAGGCATGAAGGGCAAGAACCTTCGCTATTTGGAAGATAATCGTGGCGTGCCCACCCGGCAGGCACGAGCAGGCTTCCTGTTGCTTGAACACTTCTCGCTGCCTGCCTTCACCCAGGCGCTGGACACGATTGTTACCGCCAATCTCTTGCGGCCCGGATTGTTCACCACGCGAACCTTCGGATTGCATGACGGCGAAGTGGTCAGCGACCTGGGCTTGGTGATTCGCCCGGACGCGCAAATCACCTCTGCCGAGATCAGCGATCTGGACCTGCTGGTGGTGTGCGGCGGTTACCGGACCGAACTGAAAATCTACCCGGAGTTGAATCCTCTTCTCAAAGAAGCTGCGCAGCAGGGCAGTGCCCTGGCAGGCTTATGGAACGGGGCATGGTTTCTGGGGGTGGCGGGGCTTCTCGACAGTTACCGTTGCGCGATCCACCCGGAACATCGCCCGGCGCTGGCCGAGGTCTGCAAAATCACCCTGGTGACCAGCGAAGCGTTTGTCGTGGACCGGGATCGCCTCACCGCATCGAGCCCGACCGGTGCTTTCCATATGGCGCTGGAGTGGATCAAGACGCTGCACGACAAGGCTTTGGTGGAAGGGATCGAGGACATTCTTTCCTTCGAGGAGTCGCGTTATCGACGCATCAAGGCGTCGCCACATTTATCCGTGAGCGCTCCGCTGCGCGAAGTGGTGAAACTCATGGACGCCAACCTCGAAGAACCGCTGGAGATGGAGCAACTGGTGGCGTACTCCGGCCGCTCCAGACGCCAGGTCGAGCGATTGTTTCGCGAGCAGTTGGGCACCACACCGCAGCGCTACTATCTGGAACTGCGCATCACCGAAGCCCGCCGTCTGTTGCAACACACCGAGATGTCACAGGTAGAAGTACTCGTCGCCTGCGGCTTCGTTTCACCCAGCCACTTCAGCAAGTGCTACAGCTCATACTTCGGCTACCGCCCCTCGAAGGAAAAGCGCCTGGTTCGGTAGTGTGTGCCCCCGTTCATATCCGTGCCCTGTTGGCGATACGCTCATTCAGCCCTATGCGTTGAATCAGGCCTGACGCCTCGCGAACAAGTTCGCTCCTACCCGAGAAGATTTGATACGGTGATTCAGATGCGGGCAGCGACCCGTTGGCGACGCGGAAACCAGGCCTGCCGCCGGACCAGGTAGGAGGCAACTTGTTGGCGAGAGGGCTTGATGCGTTGAATCAGGTCTGATGCCTCGCGAACAAGTTCGCTCCTACCGGTTAGGGTTGTGTCGGCGATGCGCTCATTCAGCCCTCACGCGGACCAGGTAGGAGGCAACTTGTTGGCGAGAGGGCTTCACGCGGTGAATCAGGCCTGCCGCCTCGCGAACAAGTTCGCTCCTACCCGAGAGGGTTTGATGCGGTGATGCACACCTGACGCCTGGCTCCTACCGGGGTGCTTCCCGATCTGTGCGCTGTCCCAGATACCAACCTGTCACGGCCCACAGTGCTGCGCAGAGGGCTCCCACCAATGCCACCAGCACAGTGCCTTGCCCGAGCATGTCGAGCAGGCTTTTCGCCCAGCCGCTGACGGCATCGCCGCCTCGATAGACCACCGTGTCGATGAAGTTCTTGGCCTTGTATTTGGTCTCCGCATCCAGTGGCGCAAAGAGCATTTCCCGACCGGGACGGATGAAGGCGTATTCGCCAATGCGCCGGACGATCATCAGGCTGGCGAGCATGGCAAACGTCGGGGCCAGTGCCAGACCGATAAAGCCGATACACACCAGTGCTGGCACACCCGCCAGCAGCACGCGGACGCCAAAGCGCTGGGCGATCCGGCCGGTGATGAACACTTGCGAAACCAGCGCACCTGCCTGCACCGCAAAATCGATCAGCCCGAACACGCGGACCTGTTCCTCACGCGTCGCGAACAACTCTGAAACCAGTCGCGCCTGTTCGAAATACAGAAAGGTACTCGCCGTGGCGAGCAGCACCACGAACAGGCACACGCCCAGCAGATACGGCGAGCGCAGCACGCGCAGCATGCCACTGAACGGATTGCCTGCTACGGGCCGACGCGGGTTTTCAGCCGCAGGTGCACCAGGCCGCCCAGCGCCGCCGTACTCGCGCCAGGCCATAAGGTAACGCTTGAGTACCAACGCCAATAGCAACAACACCGCACTGACCAGGGCCAGACCACCCTGACCGAGCACGTCAATCGAGAAGGCGCTGATCAACGGGCCGAGCAAACCACCGACACTCGCGCCCGCTGCGATAAACGCAAATAGCCGCCGCGCCTGCCCGCCATCGAACGCATCGGCCATCAGACTCCAGGCAACTGAAACCACATACAGGTTGTAGACCGAGATCCACACGTAAAACGCACGCGCCAACCAGACGCTGTCGTCATGCAGGGCAAAGGTCAGGGCAAAAAACAGCAGGTTGATGGCGAAGAACCCATACACCCAGTCGACGAACTGAACGCGTGGCACCACCGAGTTAAGCCAGCCAAACAACGGGACCGCGATCAGCATCACCACGAAGGTCGCGGTAAACAACCACTGGAGGTTCTCGACACCGGCCTGGATGCCCATGGCTTCGCGGATCGGGCGCAGCATGAAGTAGCCGCAGAACAGACAGAAGAACAGGGCAAAACCTGCCAGTGCCGGACGCAGTTCGCCCGGCTGGGCATTGATGGCGCGGGCAACGCGATGGATCAGTGGGTGGTCAACAAAGGACACGGACACGCTCCCGATGGCAGGTGATCAGGCGAACAGTTCGGCGATCCGTTCGCGCAACCTGGCGTCTGGCAATCTACCTTGGCCGGCCAGCAGGTTGTCGGCAGCATAACGCGGGTTACTGGTGGCCGGAATCACTGCCGTGATAGCGGGGTTGGCGAGCACGAACTTGAGCATCAGTTGCGCCCATGAGCTGGCATCCAGTTCGGCAGCGGCCCAGTCGGGCACCGGCTTGCCTTTGACCTTGGCAAACAAACGTCCGGCTTCGAACGTGCGGTTGGCCAGAACCGCTACGCCATTGTCCGCGCACCACGGCAGCAGACGCTTTTCTGCGTTGCGTGCGCCGATGGAATAGTTGACCTGAACAAAGTCGACTTTCTCTTTTTGCAGCGTGGCCAGCAGTTCGTCATGGGCTGACTCGACGTAATGGGTCACGCCGATGTAGCGAATCCGACCTTGTTGCTTGAGCTCGCGCAACGTCTGCAACTGGGTCGTGGTGTCTTGCAGGTTGTGCACTTGAATCAGATCGATACGCTCGGTTTGCAGTTGTTTGAAAGCCTGTTCGATTTGCCGCAAACCCGCTTCACGTCCGGTGGAGGAAACCTTGGTGGCCACAAACGCCTGGCCATGGGCTTTGGCACGGGTCAGCAATTCCCCGGTGACGGCCTGGGAGTCTCCGTAGCTGGGCGCGGTATCGATCAATCTGGCGCCGCCGCTGAGTAGCGTCTTGAGCACCTCCAGCGCGGGATCCATCTCACTTGAGGTCACTGCAAAGTTGAAGGTGCGGGCGGTGCCCAGACCGATGACCGGCAGATCTTCACCTGACGAGGGAAGCTTGCGGGTTAGCAGTTGTGTTGCGGCAAATGCGGGAAGCAGGGGAGACAGTGCCGCCATGGCTGCCAGTGCTGAGCTGGCCTGAATGAAATGACGACGGCTGAACGAGTGGATAGGCATGCGCAGACTCCTGTCATTCTTGAAGGTGTCACAGAGGTGTCATGGATAGAAACATATCCAGCCCCGGTACAGAGCGCGCTCGTCGGTGAGATGACAGTGGATGTTTTACAAATCGTTACCCGGATTTGGTCGGGGTTGCTGGCGCAGTTAGTCTCGGCCGTCTATTGAGTGGCCGTGACCTAACGCTAATGACGGGCAGGTGGGACCGGCTTCAGCCGGGAAAGCTGTATTTCAGACGATACACAGGTTGCGGATGTACCGGCCCTTTCGCGAATGAATTCGCACACATGAGATCGCATTCTGCTGTAGGAGCCGAGCTTGCTTGCGATAAACGATAACGCGGTGTTGCATCCAGCTACGTCTGATGCATCGCAGGCAAGCCTGGCTCCCACAGGAACCGCGTCAGCTTGCATACAAACATAGAATCTCCCACGGGGATCGTGTTTGAAGCCAAAACAGCGTCTCCGGCAGCACGTTGCATTCCAAATCAAAAAATAACATTACTCACCCAACGGCTTCACAAACCGCAACGTGAACCGGTCTGACTCGCCAATCGCCGCGTATTTCGCCCGGTCCTGTTGACCCAGTTTGTACGAGGGCGGCAGTGTCCAGACGCCTGCTGAATAATCCTTGGTGTCCTTCGGGTTGGCGTTGACTTCGCTCTGCGCTTCCAGCCTGAAGCCTGCGTCTTTGGCCAGTTTCACCACGTAATCGGTGGGCAGGTAGCCGCTGGCTTTGATGCTGCTGACGTCGGCACCGGGCTTGGCACGATGATCCACCACGCCCAGCACACCGCCCGGTTTGAGCACCTTGAAAAACGCCGCGAACATCTGCGGCGCATCATCAGCCAGCACCCAGTTGTGAACGTTGCGGAAGGTCAGCACGCGGTCTGCTGTACCGGGTTTGCCGAACACCGGTGCCTGCGCGTCGAACTCGATGGTTTCGGCTTTGCTGTAACGGGCCGGGTCCGCCTTGAATTTCTGCGTCAGGCCGTCGGCGGCTTTCTTGTAATAGTCGCCGGAATAGGGGGCCTGAACCGCTGCGATGTAACGTCCGTGCCCCGCGAGCAAGGGCGCGAGAATTTCGCTGTACCAACCGCCACCAGGCGTAATTTCGATCACCGTCTGCTGAGCCTGCAAACCGAAGAACTTCAACGTTTCGCCTGGATGGCGATAACTGTCGCGAGCGCTGTTCTCTTTGGCGCGCCATGAGCCTTCAAGCACTTTTCGGTACTGCGCGTCGGTGATATTCGTTGTCGCAGCCTGGCTGAGGGCCGGTGCGAGAAGCGAGGCAAGAGTCAAAGCCAGAAAGGTGCGCGTCATGATCGTCCTTGTGGGATGTGTACCAACATTGAGCTGTAAACACAGTACCTGTAGGAGTGAGCTTGCTCGCGATTCGGTCTGTCAGTCGATGAATATGTTGCCTGTGCTGACGCTATCGCGAGCAAGCTCACTCCTACAGAAGAGCATTCCAAATCACGTGGTTATATTTTGTTTGATAAGAGCTGCCGAACGGATTTCAACTCAATACTGCGCCGCTACCTCCAGCCGTCGCCCCGGTATCGCATCAATCAGCTCGCGGGTATACGCCGCTTCCGGCTGGTGGAAGATTTCGCTGGCAGCGCCTTGTTCGACGGTCTTCCCCTGACGCAACACCAACACCTGATGAGCCACGCTGGCAACCACGGCCAGATCATGGGACACCAGCACGTAGGCAATGCCCAGCTCGCTTTGCAACTCCACGAGCAGATCCAGAATCTGCGCCTGAACCGAGACATCCAGTGCCGAAACCGGCTCGTCGAGCAACAACAAGTCCGGTTGCAACGCCAGCGCTCGTGCGATGGCGACCCGCTGCCGCTGACCACCAGAGAGCTCTCGCGGCAAACGATCCAGATACGCCACCGGTAGATGCACGCGCTCGATCAGCTTGCGCGCCGCCTGTTCCAGATCCCGGCCTTTGAGCAGGCCGAAAGACACCAGCGGTTCGATAATGCTCTCAAACAGGGTGAAGCGTGGGTCGAGGGCGGCGAACGGGTTCTGCTGAACCAGTTGCATGCGTCTGCGTAACGGGCGGAAGTCACGCCAGCCCAAGTGAGTGATGTCCTGATCTTCGAACAACACGCGGCCCTGACTCGGTTTTTCCAGACCCAGCGCAATGCGCAACGCAGTACTTTTACCCGAGCCGGACTCGCCGACGATGGCCAGCGTTTGCCCCGGATATACCTTGAAGCTCACATCCTCCAAGGCCTGAAAATCGGCGTTTTCGCCTTTCACATAAGGCAGGCGGAACGACTTGCCGACGTTCTCCAGCGTGAGGATCGGTGCCTTGCCGTTCGTGGAGGGCCGCGGTACTGCGGGTGTCTTGCGCTGGCCAAAGGCGGGCGCAGCGGCAAGCAGTGCCTGAGTGTAGGAATGGCTCGGGTTGATCAGGATCTGCTGGGGCGGACCTTGTTCGACCAGTTCGCCGCTTTTCATCACCAATACCCGATCCGCGCGATCTGCGGCCACGCCCAGATCGTGGGTGATGATCAGTAACGAAATGCCGCGCTCGGCCACCAATCGTTGCAGGTGGTCGAGAATCTTGCGTTGTACGGTCACGTCCAGCGCGCTGGTGGGCTCGTCAGCGATGATCAGCCTTGGATTGCCCGCCAGTGCAATGGCAATCAGCACCCGCTGGCGCATGCCGCCGGACAGCTCGTGGGGGTATTGCCGGGCGCGCAGCAGCGGCTTGTCCAGACCCACCTGTTGCAGCAACTCCAGCACATCGGCGTCTACCGCCGGATAACGACGGCCGTGCGCCTGAATCAGCGCCTCGGCGATTTGTTTGCCGATGCGCAGCGTCGGGTTCAGCCCCACCATGGGGTCCTGTGGCACCAACCCGATCGTGCTGCCGCGAATCTGCCGTTTCTGCCGTTCGGTGGCGTGGGTCAGGTCGGTGCCGCCAACCCACAGTTGGCCACCGGTGACCACGGCGTTGTCCGGCAGCAGCCCAAGGATGGCATTGGCCATGGTCGATTTGCCGGAGCCGGATTCGCCGACAATGGCCAGGGTTTCGCCCTTGGCCACCTGAAATGAAACGCCGCGTACGGCCTGATTGATCTGTCCGCCAAAACGGTAGGCAACAGCCAGTTGGCGCACGTCGATCAGTGCATCCGTGATGCTCATCGTTGAGTCTCCTCAAGGGTGCGGGCGATATGGTTAAAGCTGAATACGACGGCGACCACGAACAGCCCCGGTAGCAGCGACACCCAGGGTGCGGTCATCAGAAAGTGGCGTCCGTTGGCGATCAGCGTTCCCCATTCCGCAGCAGGCGGCTCCGCACCGAAACCGAGAAAACTCAAACCTGCAGTGGCGAGAATGGCCGCGCCGAAATCCAGCGTCGCCAGCACGGCCACCGGGCCCCAGGCGTTGGGCAGGATGTGCCGCAGCAAGGTCCGGGTCCAACTGGCGCCGCCCAGACGCGCCGCTTCGACGTAGGGCAGGGTTTTGATGCGCAGCACTTCGGCCCGTGTCGTCCGGGCGAAACCGGGAATGATCCCTACGCCCACGGCGATGGCCACCGGGATGGTGCCGAAACCGATGGCGGTGACGATGGCCAGCGCCAGCAACAAGCCGGGCAGGGCCAGCAGCACATCGATGAAACGCATGATCACGGCGTCAATCCGGCCGCCAGCGAAACCGGAGACGATGCCCAGGCTCAAGCCACCTGCCAGTGCAATGCCCACGGCCAGCAGGGCGGCCTGCACCGAGAGGCTTGAGCCGTGCACGACCCGGGTATACAAATCGCGGCCCAGTTCATCGGTGCCGAACCAGTGCACGGCATTGGGCGCGGTGAGTTTGTCGGTCGGCGAGGTGGCGTAAGGCGCAAAGCTGGTGAGCAGGTTTGGCGCGACAGCGGCGAGCAAGGCAAAAGCGATGATCGCAACCGCCAGCAGAAAGCCCGGTCGGCGCAGCAGTGGCTGTGTCGCTTCCAGGGCCCGGCTGAAGCGGCTGCGGCGACGCCATAAGGCCGGCGGCGCTGGCTGCGTGGTGGTGAAACTGCGAGCCAGACGTTCAAGGCGATTATCAAAAATAGTCATGGCGTCAGGAGACCTTTGGTGTGTGGGCGATTCGTGGGTCGAGGGCGGGGTAGAGCAGGTCAACGATCAGATTGATCAGAACAAAGGCCGCCGCCGAAACTGCGACGATTGCCAGCACCACGGGGATGTCCTGGCGCAGCACGGCTTCTTGCGCAAGCCGACCCACGCCGGAGCGTGCAAATATCGTCTCGACCAGCACGGCTCCGGACACCGTATTGCCCACTTGCAGGCCGATCAGGGTCAGCAACGGCAAGGCTGCGTTCTTGAAAGCATGCCGGGCCTGAACCTGCGCGCGGCTGAGGCCTTTGGCGTAGGCGGTAATAATGTAGGGTTCTTTCCAGACACCCTGGAAGCCGCGTTGCAGAACCTGCGCATACACTGCAGCGCTGGGAATCGCCAAAGTGACGGCGGGCAGGATCAGGCTGGAGAAACCCTGATTGCCGGTGGCCGGAAACCAGCCCAGGGTAAAGGCAAATAACTGAATCAGCAGCAGCCCCATCCAGAACACCGGCACCGAAAAGCCCAAAGAAGGCAGTCGGGCCAGTGCGACCTTGAGCGGCTGCCAGCGCACATAGGCGGTGAGGTACGCCAGTCCGATGCCGCCAATCAGCGAAAACACGATGGCCAGACCGGCCAGCGCCAGGGTCTGCGGCAAGCGCTCGACGAGCAATTCTGCCACCGGACGGTTGAGGGTCAGCGAGCTGCCGAAATCACCCTGCACCGCGCCCCACAGCAAGTGAAAGTACTGCTGGAAAATCCCGCCATCCAGACCGTAATAGGCTTGTGCCTTGGCGATTTCTTCAGGCGACAGCGCGTCGATTTCGACACCCGACGCACTGAGCATGATCGACAGCGTGTCACCCGGCAGTAAATACAGGATGAAGTACGTCACGCTGTACGCGCCCCACAACACCAGCAGCGCCTGGGCGATCCGGCCGATCACGTAGCGGCTCATGGCGCGACGATCTCGATGTCGTTGAGCAGGGCAAAGCCTTCGGCGGTCCAGTAGAAGTTGTGTACCTTCTTGGCCGTCGCGGCCTGCCAGACACGCTCATAGATCGGGAACGCCGAGCCTTCTTCGATCAGCAGATCCTGTAGATCGCCATAGGCTTTTGCGCGTTGCTCGCTTTGTGTGGCGGTCAGGCCTGCGTCATACAGCTCGAGGGCTTTGGGCAGCGTTTCCGGTGCATACAGGTTGGTGGCCAGGGTTGAACTGTTGGCGGTGCGCGGGTCGATGATCGTTTGCAGGATGATCGGGTCGGCACGGGTCATGTAGGTGGAGGTCAGGTCATAGTTGCCCGAGGCGTTGGCAGCGGCCCATTCGGCAGTGGTCAGCACGTTGAGCTTGAGCTCGATGCCGATCTTGCGCAGTTGGTCCTGAATCAGCACATCGCCTGCGGTTTCCGCTGGCGACAAGTTGTAGACCAGCTTGAGTCGTTTGCCGTCCTTGCTGCGATAGCCGTCCTGACCTTTTTGCCAGCCAGCTTCATCCAGCAGTTTTTCCGCGCCTTGCGGGTCATAGCCGAGCGTGTCGGCCTTGTTCTTGTAGTACGGCGTGGTGACGTCATAGATGCTGGTCACCACCGGGAACTGCGGGTTGTACACGGTCGCGGCATAGGTCTTGCGGTCGATGCCTTTTTGCAGCGCAAGGCGCACATTGCGATCCGCGAGGATGCGCGTGCCACGGGTGTTGGGGTAGAAGTTCAGCGCCGGGCCAGGCAGCGACCGGCTCTGAATCGTGGCGCCCTTGGACTTGAACAGGTTCAGGTCGACTTCGGAGAAGGGCGCGCGTGGCCAGAGAATGTCCACCTGGCCCTGCACGAACTGGCCATTGCGCACGCTTTCTTCCGGCACGTAGCTGACCTCGACGGTATTAAGGTGCGCCTCGCCTTTGTTTTTCACATTGGCGGAAGGCCACGCATAACCCTTGCGCTTGACCAGCTTCAGGCCGCTTTCCGGGGTGTAGCGCTCCAGCACGAACGGGCCGGTGCCAATAATGGCGCCCAGCGAACGTTCCTTGACGCTGAGCTTGTAGGATTCCGGCGCCAGAATCGCAAGGTTGGTGGTGGAGGTGGCCTGGAGGAAACCGGCATTAGGCGTGGCCAACACCAGCTTCACGGTAAAGTCATCGACCACTTCGGCGTGGTCGTAGCCCTTCAGATAGGTCGCGCCAAAGGTCGTTGGCAGTTGCGCGGCAAAGGCCTTGTTGGCGTCATAGGCGGTTTTGACCGCCTGAGCGTCGAAGCGCGTGCCGTTGCTGAAGGTGACGTCTTTGCGCAAATGGAAAGTGTATTCCAGCGCGTTGTCGCTGACCTGCCAGCTTTCAGCCAGCCAGGGGATGAGCTTGCCGGTCTGCGGATCCTGATCGGTCAGCGACTCGGCGACGTTGCGCAGCACCACGCGGTGTTCAAGCCAGTAGACCTGGAAGGGGTCGAGGCTGACCAGCGTTGTGTTGTCGCGAAAGAACGCAATTTTCAGTGTCTTGTTGGCTTCAAGGTCCTGAGCGGACGGTGAGCAGCCCAGTAGTGTGGCGACGGTGGCGCAGGCGGCCAGCAAGCGTAGTAACGGGAAACGTTTACTCATCGCGCAATCCTCGACCCTTGCCCCATGAAACTGTGTATTGCGACGCCAGTGGCGCGGTTGGGTATTGCCAAGGAATGTCTCAGATGCATGGATGGATCCTTTACACAGCGGGAGTGGGGTGCATGGGAAGGCTGACCGGAACGCAGGGTCAGGCTGTCTTTCTAAGACCGTATTCTTATGGTTGGCTGCTGTAAAAGGCTTTTTGCTTCTAAGCTAATATGTATTCTATTGATTTGTTCTATATTTGATTATGCTCAATATTTATTTTCAGCTCGTTAGGTCATGTCAGTCGCCCGGCGGGATCTTGCGAGCCCGGACTGGCTGATGGTCTAAGCGGCTTATATGCCTAAAATGAATGCTAGGTGTGGTTATAAATAATCAGATTAAATATTACGTTAGACGAATAAGGAATTTCACAAGGCTGTTTCCTTGCTTTAGGTTCTTAAGCGTCAGCCGTAAAAACGGCAACAACACCATGACTCGACCCGACCCCTCGCACGGTGGAGGAGAGCAGCAGCCAGCCTTTATGCGAGGGACCCTGATCATGACCATCTAGCGTTACTGCCCATTTCTCCGACCCGCCGCCGACCCTCGCTGCGGGGGCCGGAACTCCCAAAATGCTGACCTGTCACCGCGCGCTCCAATGTGCGCAGCGATGGCGTTCGCCTGAAGAAAAAAGCTCGGCAACACGAGCACTGGTTGAGTAGAACCGAATGAGCCATGCACCTGTCATCACCAAAAGCATTTACAGCCTGCCCAACAGCAACAACCGTCTGACCCTTGAGAGCGTCCCGCGCCACGACGACCTGCTGCAAGAGCGGCTGCATCGCAAGCAACGTCTGGCGGCGGCTTATCGCCTGTTTTCACGTCATGGATTCGAAGTCGGCCTGGCCGGGCATTTCACAGCTCGCGATCCGATTGAAACCGATCACTACTGGATCAACCCGCTGGGCGTGCCGTTTTCGCAGATCAGTGTTTCGCAACTGCTGCGCGTCGATGCCCAAGGGCAAGTCGTCGAAGGTGACGGGCTGCTCAATACCAGCGCACTGGATTTGCATTACGGCTTGCAGCAAGCCCGTCCGGAAGTCGTCGGCATCGCCCACTTGCACGGTTTTTATGGGCGGACATGGTCATCGCTGGCGCAGCTTTTTGATCCGATCACGGCCGAAGCCGGGGCCTTTGTCGGCGATCAGGCAATCTTCCCGCGTCATGCGTTACGCAAAGCCGACGGCAGTCTGGAGCAGGACCGCGACATCGTGACCGGCGCGTTCGTCGACAGCTTTGCAGGTAACAATCTTTTGTTCTGGCAAAACCACGGTGTCTGGACGGTGGGAGAAACGGTCGAGAGCGCGGCCTGGCGTTTCATCCTTGCTGAAGACGTTGCGCGCTCGCACCTGTTGGCACGTGCTGCCGGGGTGCCGGTGATCCCGCAAGTGGAGCCGCCAAGTGCCCAGAGCAGGGCGCGCAGCGAGCTGTTTGCCTGGCTCAATTTCCAGCCGCTGTGGGACGAGATCATCACCCAGCAACCTGATCTGTTGGCCTGAGGTCATGGTTGCTATTACTCGACGTCAACTGCTGACCGGCAGTGCGACTGCAGCGGCCGGTGGCTTGCTGGCTTCTATAACTCCGCCAGTGTTCGGCGCTGAGCAGGCGCCACTGCGGGTCTGGCGCTACAAAGGCTCGGCAGCCTCGTTCATGGGGCTGGCCGGACAACTCGATATGCCTTACCCCGTCGAGTGGATCGACATAGGCGGCGGCAATCTGGTCCTCGAAGCCCTGAACAGTGACAGTCTCGACTACGTGTACATGAGCGAGATCCCGCCGATCTTCGCGTCCATTGCCAAAGTGCCGATTGCCCTGGTGGCGACCATTCCCGGAGACGTCAGCGACATTGGCATCGTAGTGCGCAATGACGCCGGTGTTCATCAGGTTGCGGACCTGAAGGGCAAGAAGATCAGCTATGTGCGGGTCACCAACACCCATTACTTCCTGCTGCGCCTGCTCAATCAGCACGGCCTGTCTCTGAAGGATGTGCAGCCGATTCCCATGCCGATCCAGGAAGCCTTGATCGCGTTTCGCAGCGGGCATCTGGATGCCGTGATCGGCGGCGGTATTTCTGTGCTTCAGGCCGTGCAGTCCGGCGGCACCCGTTTGCACAACGTCAGCGATTACCGGGGCAACACGCTGATCGCCACGACGCAACGCGCGTTACAGGATCCGGCACGCAGCGCGCAGGTCGCTGATTTTCTTCTGCGTGAGCGCGCCACCTGGGCCTGGGTGCAAAACAACCCTGAAGCCTGGGCGCGGCGTAATCAGGAGATTACGGGCATTGATGCGCAGCTGTATCTGGATCAGTTCCGCCTGCGTGGCGAAGCGCAGCGCATGGTGCCGGTCTCCGAGCAGTCCATCGCCTCCCAGCAGCAAGTAGCCGATGCCTTTTTTGAACATCAGTTGATTCGCCAGCAGGTCGACGTGCGACCGCTGTGGCGTAACGACTTCAAGCAGATTCTGGAAAGTTGACCTTATGAAAATGAATTCCTTCGCCGTTGCACCGTCGTTGGCGCCGTTGTTCCTTGCCGGTTTCAGCTTGCTGCCGGGCATGGCATTTGCCGCTGACAGCAGCACCGATACCCTGGATACAGTGATTGTCACCGGCTCCCGGGGCAGTGAGGCACGTACCGTCACCAGCAGCCCGGCCCCGATTGACGTGATCAGTGCCCAGCAACTGGAAAAAACCGGCTCCGGGAGTTTGCGCGGGGCATTGGAAAAGTCCTTGCCGTCCTTCAGTCAGCGACCATCAGGCAGCTCCAACGACAGCATTGCCCGGCCTTACAGCCTGCGCGGCCTGAATGGTTCCAACGTGCTGGTGCTGGTCAACGGCAAGCGTCGCCATAACAGCGCAGTGATCAACCTGGATTCGACGGCTGCTTATGGCACCAATCCGGTGGATCTGGACATGATCCCGATCAGCGCCATCGACCACATCGAGGTGCTGCGCGACGGTGCGTCAGCCCAATACGGGTCGGACGCCATTGCCGGGGTGATCAATATCATCCTCAAGCAAAACGACAATGGCGGCACGGCCAGCACTCAGTTTGGCGAGTATTACAAGGGCGACGGCGAGATTATCAAGCAGGCGCTCAACGCCGGGTTTGCGCTGCCCAACGATGGTTTCTTCAATTTTTCCCTGGACGCCAAATCCCAGCAGACCGCCGTCCGTTCGCGGGATGCCACAGGCTCGCTGTATTACCCGCAAGCCGATGGCTCGGCCGATCCCCGAGAAGCAAGCACTAACCGTGAACTGCAGAAGAACGGTTTGCCGAAAATCAAAGCCATCAACGTAGGCTATAACGCCGAGTTGCCGCTCAATGACGACCTGAGCCTGTATTCCTTTTCCACCCTGAGCAAGCGCGATGCACGGGGCGGGCAGAACTACCGACGGCCGAACTCAACCAACATCATCCCCGAGATCTACCCCGACGGGACGGCACCGTTCTATACCCTTGAGGAGATCGACTATCAGGTCGCCGCAGGTGCCAAGGGGCTGGTCAAGGAGTGGAATTGGGATCTGAGTTCGACCTTCGGACGCGACAAAGGGCAGGCCGGTACCGACGAAACACTCAATGCGTCTTTAGGTCCGTCCAGCCCGACGCATTTCGATACCTACTCCAACACCTTCGATCAGTGGACCAATAACCTCGACCTGACCCGTGCTTTCGAGGTCGGTCTGGCCAAACCCTTGCAGGTTTCCTGGGGCGCCGAGCACCGCCATGAGCGCTACAAGACCGAGTCCGATGATCCGCTCTCGTATATCAATGGCGGTTATGTTTACCCGAGTGGGCCGCTGGTCGGAAGACCAGCAGCCATCGGTGCACAAGGCGCAATTACCCTCACGCCTGAAGACGAAGGGCAGAACAGCCGTAACAGCTACGCGACCTATCTGGACCTGGGCATCAACCCCACCGAAAAGCTTTACGTGGGAGTTGCCGGGCGTTTCGAAAAGTATGACGACAGCTCTGGCAACACTGCCAGCGGCAAGCTCGCGCTGCGCTACGATTTCACTCCCGAGTTTGCGGTTCGCGGCACGCTGAGCAACGGCTTCCGGGCGCCTTCTCTGTCGCAGTCCACCTACGCGCAGACCTCCAACCAATACACCTCGGTCAACGGCGTGCTGCAGTTCGTTGAGGCCAAGACCGCCCGGGTCGATTCGGCGCTGGCCAAGGCATTGGGGGCCAGCGATCTGGACCCTGAAAAGTCACGCAACATCAGCGTCGGCTTCACCTACAAACCTGTGCCCGCAGCCAACCTGACGCTCGATGCTTACCAGATCGAAATCAAGGACCGTATCGGGCTGACCGGCTTTCTGTCCGGTAACAGCGTCGATCAGATTCTTCAGCAACAGGGCTATCGACCGGGCTACCGGGTGAAGTACTTCACCAACGCGGCTGATACGACAACTCGCGGTGTTGATCTGGTCACGGACTACAAGATCGATTATGGCCGCTACGGCAGCGTCAAATATGGCCTGGCGTTCAACTACAACAAGACCGAAATAGACAGCATCAAATCCACTCCGTCGGCGCTGGCGTCCACCGGCCTTGAGCTGTTCGACCGGGTTGCCCAGGGCTATCTGACGGTGGCCAACCCCAAGACCAAGCTGATCCTCAGCGGCAACTGGCAGGTCGATAAACTCAACATCAACCTGGCACTCAATCGCTACGACAAAGTCATCTCCCGGGACGTCAATCCTGACTTTGACGTGACCTTTGGTGCCAAGTGGATCACCGATCTGGAGGTCGCTTACGCGGTGACCGACAGCCTCGGTGTGGCGGTCGGCGCCAACAACCTGTTCGACGTGCGTGCCGACAACAACGCTTACCCGGCTGGCGACGTCAACGGCTTCCCGAAGTTCGGCAGCATCTCGCCTTTCGATCCCTACGGTGGCCTCTGGTACACCCGCGTGAGTTATACCTTCTGACAGGGGCATCAAGCATGAGCACTGCAAAACCACAGATCATCCTTGGCGCGTTTATTCCCAGCGCCGGGATTTTAGGTTCCAGCTGGCGGCATCCACAGGCCGCTGCTGGTTCGTTCAAGGATTTCAGTCACTTTCGCTGGATCGCCGAGACGCTGGAAAAAGCCCGTTTTCACACCCTGTTTTTCAATGACAGCCTTAACGTCGAGCTGGACCTTGAGGCGTTGGCGCGTGGCCCGAACAGCGTGCGCTGGGACCCATTAGTGCTGATGCCAGCGCTGGCGCTGGTCACCCGCGACATCGGCCTGATCGGCACCGCGAGTACCACTTACAACGAGCCGTACAACATTGCCCGCAAGCTGGCCAACATTGACCATTTGAGTGGCGGCCGGGCAGGCTGGAATCTGGTCACCTCTTTGGGCGGTGGGGAGAACTTCAACCTTGATGCTCACGTTCAGCACGCCGACCGTTATGAGCGCGCCGAAGAGTTTTATGACGTGGTCACCGGCCTCTGGGACAGCTGGGAAGATGACGCGTTTGTTCAGGACAAGGCCAGCGGCACCTGGCTCGATGTGGAAAAGATGCACGTGCTCGATCACCACGGCAAATCGTTCCAGGTCAAAGGCCCGCTCAACGCAGCGCGGCCGATTCAGGGTTATCCGGTGATTGCCCAGGCGGGCTCCTCCGATGCCGGTCGTGCGTTGGCGTCGAGGGCCGGTGAACTGGTGTTCACGGCGCAGCATACGGTGGAGCAGGGCCAGGCGTTCTACACCGAAATCAAGCAACGTGCGGCCGCGTTGGGACGTAACCCCGATCACCTGAAAGTGCTGCCGGGTGTCTCGCCGGTGGTAGGGCGCACCCAGGCCGAGGCTCAGGCCAAGTACGACCGTCTGCAGGAGCTGCTCAATGCGAAGACTTTCCTGCGCACCATTTCGCGGTTTACCAGCCTCGGGTTTGATCTCTCCGAGTTGCCCTTCGACGAAGTGGTGCCGTTACCGCCGGAACAGTTCGACACCAACACCCATAAAAGTCGCCAGAAGCTAGTCTTCGATCTGATTCGCCGTGAGCGGCCGACGGTGCGGCAGTTGTTCAACAAGCTGACGTCGGGCGGGCACCGCATTTTGATCGGGACGCCTGAAAGTATTGCCGACGACTTCCAGCAATGGTTCGAAGCGGGAGCAGCAGACGGTTTCAATGTGATGTTCAGCGGCCTGCATGAAGGCATCAGTGATTTTGCCGAAGGCGTCGTGCCCGAACTGCAACGTCGCGGTCTGTTCCAGCGTGAATACCAGGGCAAAAGCCTGCGGGAAAACCTCGGCTTGCCGTATGTCGCGAATCGGCATGCGCGGTGAGCCCCACAAAAGATTGCATTGCCCTATTAGAGCTCAGCTCCCACAGGGTCCAAGCCAGACTTCAGAGAAAGTTGTTTCTTATGACCTTGAACACTTCGTTAAAAATTGCCACGGGTGCCCGACTGGCGCTGCTTTTCCTTGCCGTATCCCTCGCCGGGTGCGGCGATAAATCCAGCGCGCCGACCGCCAGTACCAACGCCAGCCCGGTTGCTGGCGGCACTCTCAAAGTCGCGCTGGACGGCGACCCTAACTGCATCGATCCGCAACAGGCGGGGAACAATACCGCGTTGAATGTCGGCCGTCAGGTAGTGGATTCACTGACCGATCAGGACCCGAAAACCGGTGAAATCGTGCCTTGGCTGGCGAGCCGCTGGGAGGTGGATGGCGAATCACGCCGCTTCACTTTTCACCTGCGCGAAGGCGTCAGCTTCAGCGACGGCACTGCGCTGAATGCAGCGTCGGTGAAAGCCAATTTCGAAAACATAGTCGCGTTGGGCGCTCGCTCGGTGCTGGGTTCTACTTATCTGGCAGGCCTGAAAAGCATCGAGACGCCTGACCAGAACACGGTGGTCATCGAGTTCGGGCAGGCCAACGCGCAGTTTCTGCAAGCCACGTCGACCATGAGCCTGGGGCTGCTGTCGCCGTCGACGCTGGCTTTGCCTCCTGCCGAGCGTTGCCAGGGCAACCTGATTGGCAGCGGGCCGTTTGTGATCAAATCTTTCGTGCATAACCAGAAGGTGGTGCTTGCACGTCATGAAGCGTATTCCGGGGAATCGTCACTGGCGACGCACAAAGGCAAAGCCTGGCTGGACGGCATCGAGTTCGTCATCGTGCCGGAATCCGGCGTGCGTCTGGGCAGTCTGTTGTCGGGCCAGATCGATGTCGACACGGCGGTGGTGCCGCAGAACGAAACGGTGCTGGAAAACCAGGGTGTGCCGCTATTGACTCGGGCCAATCCGGGTGTGGTTTATAACCTGACACCGGATGAAACCGACCCGTTGTACAGCGATATAAAGGTCCGTCAGGCCCTGATCAAAGCGATTGATCGCGAGCAGTTGCGCAGCATCATTTCCCGCTATCAAAAACCGGCAACGGCTTTACTCGCCAGTAGCACGCCGTTCTATCGTGACTTTTCTTCTTTGCTGAAATACGACCCGGAGGGCGCAAAACAGCTGCTGGATGAGGCGGGCTGGACAGTGGGCGCAGACGGTATCCGCGTCCGGGAAGGCAAGCGTCTGGCCCTGCAACTCAGTTACTGGCAAAACGCACCGATCCTGGAACTGGTGCAGCAGCAGTTACGGCTGGTTGGCATCGAACTGCGCCTGAACAAATCCACCATTAGCCAAATCGCTGCCTTGCAGTCTGCCGGTGACATGCACCTGACATTTTTCAACCTGACCCGCGCCGATCCGGACGTGGTGCGCACGGTGTATGAGGTGAACGGCCGCAATTACAACCGTCGTCAGCCAGCACAGGTCGATCAGATTCTGCAGCAGGCTGCAGCCACGCTGGACAACGCCCAACGCCAGCAGCTGACCGATGAGGCCAGTGAAATTCTGCTGCGTGAAGGGCATGCCATCCCCCTGATCGAGCTGTCCTCGGTGCTGGCCCACGGCAAACAGGTGCAAGGGCTGCATTACGAAGCGTCATCCCGGTTGCAGTTTTTCGATACGTGGTTGCAGCGGTAGAAGAGCGGCTAACACGGACGGGTAGGAGGCAACTTGTTGGCGAGGCGGTGTGCCTGATTCACCGCTTCGGCAACAAGTTACCTCCTACCGGAAAGCGCCATGTGCAAGGGCTGCATTACGAGGCGTCATCGCGGCTGCAATTTTTCAATACGTGGTTGCAGCGTTAGAAGAGCGGCTAACACGGACGGTAGGAGGCAACTTGTTGGCGAGGCGGTGTGCCTGATTCACCGCTTCGGCAACCAGTTGCCTCCTACCGGAAAGCGCCAGGTGCAAGGGCTGCATTACGAGGCGTCATCCCGGTTGCAGTTTTTCGATACGTGGTTGCAGCGGTAGAAGAGCGGCTAACACGGACGGGTAGGAGGCAACTTGTTGGCGAGGCGGTGTGCCTGATTCACCGTTTCGGCAACAAGTTACCTCCTACCGGGAGCTGCATCTCCATAGGGTTATGTGTTGTTTGAGAGAAAAGCCATGAGCAATAGTTTACTGACCACCCCCGGCAACGAAGTGGCGACACGTTTGCCGCTCCGGCAGGCATCCATCTATTTACTAAGCCGCATTGGCCAGGCGTTGCTGGTGCTGTGGGCGGCGTTCAGCGTGTCGTTTGTAATTTTGTACGCGCTACCCAGCGATCCGGTGAGCATCATGCTCAATCAACAGGGCGAACCTTCAGCCGTCGACCAATTGCAAGTCGATGCCTTGCGCGCTGAATACCATCTGGATCAGCCCTTGCCCGTGCAATACGGCATTGCCCTGTGGAAGGCGCTGCAGCTGGATTTCGGTCACTCGATACAGAGCGGCGAACCGGTTGTTCAGGCCTTGGCTCAGGCAATGCCAGCCACTGCCGCGTTGACCTTTCTGGCGCTGGGCCTTGCCTTGCTGGCGGGTATCGCGCTGGCGCTGACGGCCAATCTGGTCAAGCGCGACGGGTTGCGCAACGCGCTGCTGGGCATTCCTTCGGTGGCCGTGTCACTGCCTACATTCTGGATCGGATTGCTCTTGCTACAGGGCTTTTCGTTTTCGTGGCACTGGTTTCCGGCCATGGGCAATCAGGGCTTCAGTGCCTTGGTTTTGCCCGCGCTGACGCTCGCGATCCCTACGGCAGCGGTGATTGCCCAGGTACTGACGCGCTCGTTGCAGGCGGTGCGTGCGCAACCCTTTGTCGAAGTGCTGATTGCCAAAGGGCTCAGTCCGGGCCGCTTGCTGTTCGTGCATTTGCTGCATAACGCCGCCATTCCGCTGCTGAGTCTGTCCGGGGTGATCGTTGGCAATTTGCTGGCCGGTTCGGTGGTGACTGAAACGGTGTTCTCGCGTGAAGGTGTCGGGCGTCTTGCTCAAGGCGCCGTCAGCGGTCAGGACATCCCGCTAGTGCAAGGCGTGGTGGTGTTGGCAGCGTTGATTTTCATTAGCGTCAACTTGCTGGTGGACGTGCTGTACCCATTGCTTGATCCGCGTATTCAGGGAAGGAGCGGCAAATGAGCAGCGTACTCAACGACGATCTGGCTCTGAACAGCCTATCCAGTGCGCCGGTCAGCAAACCGCACTGGAGCCGAACACTCGCTGCGCTGTTGCGCAGCAGGCCGTTACTGCCCTTGGGTATTGCGGTGCTGTTAACCGTGTTGGCCTGTGCGCTGTGGCCGACTGCGTTCAGCCATTACGACCCCTTGCTGGGCGTACCCAGCGAAGCGTTGCAAAGCCCAAGTACCCGACACTGGTTTGGTACCGACCAACTGGGCCGTGACCTGTACAGCCGAGCGGTGCACGGCTCGGCGATTTCGTTGCAGGCCACGGCGCTGGCTGTGGCGATCGCCTTGCTGGTGGGCATCCTCCTGGGCGTCATCGCCGGTTACTTCGGCGGTCTGGTGGATGCGTTTCTGATGCGCGGGGTGGAAGTGCTGATGGCGATTCCGTCGTTGTTACTGGCGATGGCAATCATCACGGTGCTGGGCTTTGGCACCCTGAACATTGCCCTGGCGGTGGGACTGTCGTCCGTAGCGACCTTCGCCCGATTGGTGCGCGGCGAAGTGTTGCGTTGGCGTACCTCGGTGTTTGTCGAAGCGGCTGTCTCCTGTGGTGTGGGGCCATGGACGATCATCCGTCGGCACATTCTGGTGCACGCCGCAGGCCCGGTGCTGGCGTTAGCTGCACTGGAGTTCGGCAGCGCAGTGCTGGCCGTTTCTGCCTTGAGCTTCCTCGGTTTTGGCGCACCTCCGCCGCAACCGGAGTGGGGGCTACTGATTTCGGAAGGACGCAATTACATGGTCGCGGCCTGGTGGTACACAACGTTGCCGGGGCTGGTGGTTGCGTCGGTGGTGCTGGCGGCCAATCAGCTCGCGCGCGCGGTGCAGGATCTACAGGGAAACAAGTCATGAGTACCGCAAACGCTGTTTTACAGGTCAGCGACCTGAGCATTGGTTATCAGACCCGTGAAGGCCGGGTGGATGGCGTCAGTCAGATCAGCTTCGCCCTGTACCCCGGCGAGATTTTGGCTGTGGTGGGTGAGTCCGGCTCCGGCAAGTCCACCACGGCGGCGGCATTGGTCGGCTTGTTGGCGGGCAATGGCCGGATCGAATCCGGGAGCATTTTGCTTAACGGTACGGAGCAGGTCGCCGCCAGCGAAAGGCAATGGCGAAACTTGCGCGGCAATGTGCTGGGCTTTGTGCCGCAGGACCCGGGTCTGTCGCTGGACCCTGTCAAGCGCATTGGCGCTCAGTTGCAGGAAGCCATGACGATTCACGGCGTGCCGAGGGCCGCTGCCAGGCTGCGTACCACCCGATTGCTGGAAGAGGTCGGCCTGAAGAACGTCGAGCGAGTGCAGCGCAGCTTCCCGCATCAGCTGTCCGGGGGCATGCGTCAGCGGGTATTGATCGCAATCGCGCTGGCGAACAATCCGGCGCTGATCATTGCCGACGAGCCCACCAGTGCGTTGGATGTGGGGGTGCAGCGGCAGATTCTCGACCGTTTGCAGGAGTTGGCCCGAGAGCGCGGCACAGCGGTGCTGCTGATCACCCATGATCTGGGGGTTGCGCTGGATCGGGCCGACCGGGTGTTGGTGATGTACCGTGGCCGCGTCGTCGAAAGCGGTGATACCCGGCAGATGTTCCAGCGACCGCAGCACGCTTACACCCGACAATTGCTGAAAACCGTTCCGGTGCTGTCGGCTGCGGCTCTGCCGGTGGTGTCCGAACGCCGCCGTGCGGCTTTCGACAACGAGCGGCCATTGCTGGTGGTCGAGCGGTTGGGCAAGGATTTTTCCAGCTGGCGTAATCCGGGTTTGCCGGCCGTGGATGATGTGTCGTTTACGCTGTTGCGCCGGGGTACCACCAGCCTGGTGGGGGAGTCGGGATCGGGTAAATCCACCACGGCTCGATTGATCCTTGGCCTGGAAAAACTGGACAGCGGGCGTGTGCTGTTCGACGGTGCAGAAATCAGCCAATACACACGCCGCGACTGGCAGGCGTTGCGTCGCAGGATTCAGGTGGTTTATCAGAACCCTTATGCGTCGCTGGACCCCGGTTTTACCCTGGAGCAAATCATCACCGAGCCGTTGCAGGCCTATGCCATCGGCGACAAAGCCTGGCGTTCTGCCCGTGCTGCGCAACTGCTGGAGCAGGTTGAGTTGCCGTCCCGTTTATTGCATTGCCGACCGGGGCAGCTTTCCGGTGGTCAACGCCAGCGTGTCGCCATCGCTCGTGCGCTGGCCCTTGAGCCGGAACTGGTGGTGCTGGACGAGCCGCTTTCGGCGCTGGATGCCTCGGTGCAGACGCAGATACTGGCGCTGCTGGCTGATCTGCAGCAGCGACTAGGTTTGAGTTACCTGTTCATTTCCCATGATCTGGCGGTGGTGCGGCAGATCTCCGATCAGGTGGTAGTGATGCAGTCAGGCAAGGTGGTGGAGCGCGGCGATACCGAGCAGGTGTTCGAATCACCGGCCCATCCCTACACCCGTGGTTTACTCGCGGATGTACCCGGCAGGCGTTATCTGGACCTGCTCGACGAGTTTTCCCGGGCTCTTGTGCTGCGCCGGATCGCGATTTGAGCGAAGGCGGTATTGGCTGTGATGAGTCTTTGTGGGAGCCGAGCTTGCTCGCGATGCAGTCTCCGCGGTCTATCAGACAAACCGCGCTGTCCCTCTCGCGAACAAGTTCGCTCCTACCAGTGGTTCATCCCGCTCCTACCGCTGGGGCATTCCGCGGAATTTGAGGTTTCTTTCAGTGCTGTGAGCAGCCCACGTTATGCTCCCGATGCATATTCTTAGCCGAAAGCGTTCGTTCGGATTTATGAAGTTTTAGATTAGCGTAGTGGCCCTTGGTAAGCCTCACAGAATCAATCTGTGAGCTGCTCACAGATTGGATTGAGCCGCTAGATGACTACTCCCGCCACGCCGTTTGCCAGACCCGAGGTCGCCAGTTTTGGCGATGATGCCTACGGCCGCATCCGTCGCGACATTCTTTCCTGCCGGTTAATGCCGGGCATGAAAATCACCGAGCCTGACCTGATGGCGGACTACGGCATCGGTAAAAGCAGTTGCCGCATCGCGCTGACCCGTTTGTGCCACGAAAACCTGCTGCGCTCGATTCCGCGCAAGGGTTATCAGGTCGCGCCGATCACCTTGAAAGACGTCGAAGAAATCTTCGCCCTGCGGGTACAACTCGAACCCATGGCCGCACGACTGGCGGTCGGGCGCGTTGATCTTGAGCATCTACGGGCTCTCGAAGCAGCTTGCCGGGTTCGCCATCTGGTGCCGCTGTCGGAGCAGATTGACGTGTTTATGGACGCTAACAAGGCGTTCCACATGGCGATCATCGAAGCCTCGGGCAATGAACGACTGGTGCGTACTTTGTCCGGCCTGATGGATGAAATGACCCGTCTGGTGGCGCTGGGTTTCAACGTGCAAGGCACCAAACCCGAGATCAAGCACGATCACAACGCCATGATCAACGCCTTCGAAGAAGGCGATGGCAAGCGGGCCGAACTGATTGCCCGCCGTCACATCGAAACCTTTCAGGCCATGACGCTGGAGAAGGTTTACGACAGCCTCAGCGAATCCGGCGCATCGCTACCGATGCTTGCCGCGAGGTTTGCCCGATGACCGCGCAGGCCGTTTTTCCGCTCACGGCTCCGGCGCTGAGCCTGCAAGGCATCTCCAAATACTTTGGCGAGCTGGAAGTGCTACGCGATATCTCGGTACAAGTCGCTCAGGGCGAAATTCTTGCCTTGTTGGGCACCTCCGGCTGCGGCAAAAGCACGCTGTTGAATATCCTGTCCGGTCTGCTCAAGGCTGATCAGGGCAGCCTGCAACTGGAAGGCATGGCCGCCGAAGATTTCGACGGCTGGCGCCGCGTCGCCTACATGTTCCAGGAAGATCGCTTGCTGCCTTGGCGCACTGTGCGCAGCAACGTTGCTTTTGGCCTGGAAGGATCGGGTCTGAACAAGGCCGAGCGCCTGGCTCGTGCCGACGCCGCGCTGAAACTGGTGGAGCTGGAGGCGTTCGCCAAGGCCTGGCCACATCAGCTGTCGGGCGGGATGCGCAGTCGCGTGGCACTGGCGCGCAGCCTGGTGGTGGAGCCCAGTGTGTTGTTGATGGACGAGCCGTTTTCCAAGCTCGATCCGCAAACCCGCAGCCAGATGCATGATGAATTGCTGCACCTGCAAGCGCTCAAGGGCATGACCATCGTCTTTGTCACCCACGACGTGGAAGAAGCCGTGGTGCTGGCCGATCGCGTGGTGGTTCTGGAGCCGAGACCCGGCCGGGTACGGGACATCGTTGCGATTGACTTGCAGCGTCCACGCACACCGACCGCCGCTGACGTCAGCGAGCAGGTTCGTCAACTGCGGTTGAAGTTATGAACAGCATGCTTGCCAACCGGTTCGTGATTCTTTTTGCCCAGCGTTTGCTGTTAGTGGCGGTGTTTGCTGTCGCCTGGTGGTATGCCGCCGGACGCGTTCCATCCTTCGTGTTGCCTGGACCGGAAAAGGTCTTCACCGCACTGAATACGCTCTGGCACAGCGCGACCTTCGCTCATGATCTGGGCGCGACTATGGGCCGGGTGTTCAGTGGTTTTGCTCTGGCGGCACTGATCGGTACGCCGCTTGGACTGGCTTTGGGTTCAAGCCGCACCCTGGCGCAATTCTTTGAGCCAATACTTGCGGTGTTCAACACGGTTTCTTCAGCGATCTGGGCGATTTTCGCGATTATCTGGTTCGGCATTTCCGATGCCACCACCGTGTTTGTGGTGTTCATGACGTCAATGCCGTTGATCCTGACCAATGTCTGGCAGGGCGCGCAGACCGTGGAGCGCCAGCACATCGATCTGGCGCGCTCATTTCGCATGTCCCGCGGCCAGATCCTGCTCAAGATCTACTTGCCGACCATCCTCCCGTATTTCTTTTCCGGTGCCCGCCTGGCGTTCGGTTTCGGCTGGCGAGTGTCGCTGGTCGCGGAGACCCTCGGCGCGTCCGACGGTATCGGTTACCGCCTGCGTCAGGCGGCTGATCTGGTGCAGAGCGATCAAGTGTTCGCCTGGACCATCTTGCTGGTCACGTTGATGTTGCTGCTTGAGGCGGGTGTGCTCAAGCCCCTCGAACGGCGTTTGTTTCGCTGGAAAACCTCCAATCAATAACCCTTTGAATTATTCCTTCAGGAGCTGCACCCATGCGCAAGCTTTTTGCCGCCGCAGCGTTGGCGACGACTGTTTTTGTTTCTATCTCCAGCCAGGCGGCCGAAGCCGTCCGCATTGGTTACTGGACCAGCGGAGTCAGCCTGGGCTATGGCTCGGTGCTTGAAGCCAAGGACTTTCTGGCCAAGCGCGGTATCGAGGCGACCTTTGTGCATTTTCCGGATGTAAATGCGCCGATCCGCGCACTGGCGGCTGGCTCCATTGACCTGGCATTTGGCGCACCGGTGGCAGGCGTGTTCAGTGCCGCCGCCGAAGGCGTGCCGATCAGAATCTTTGCCGCCACTCAGCCGGCTGATGTGCAGTTTGTGGTGGCTGCCGATTCGCCGATCAAGTCGGTGGCCGAGTTCAAGGGCAAGAAGATCGGCATGTCGCCCACCGGCTCTTCGGTGGCGGTGATCGCTGGCACGGTATTGGCGGGTAACTACGGCATTCAGCCCACGGACTTCTCGCTGATTGGTGGCAACGAATCGCGACTGGCGCAGTTCCTTGCACAAGAGCAGGTGGATGGTGCGGCCTTGCGTTCGTTGACCATCGACCAACTGGATGACGAACTGAAGGTTAAACGTCTGGGCAGCTTCGCGGATGAGTGGAAGAAGCTGACCAAAACCGATGCCGTGCCGTACATCGGTGTTGGCGCAGTGAACGCCAAACTGGTGGATGAGCACCCGGAGACAGTGGCCAAAGTCATTGCTGCATTGCGCGACACCTTGGCCTGGGGCGCGAGCCACCATGACGAAGTGGTCGGCATTCTGGAAAAGAGCGCCAACCTGCCCACCAGGGACGCCAGGGTTTACGTCGGCCTGTGGAATGCCATGAACCGCGTGTCCTTCGAGCCTGCCGACATCGAGACCCTGAAGTTGCAGCACAAAGTCTTTATTGAAGGCGGTCTGGTCAAGGGCGCGCTCAAGGATGACCTGTTCGCTACCAAGCCTTACGCCGAATCAAAAAACCTCAAGTAATCCATCCCCGATTGATCACCAACTCAGGAGAAATCCCCAGTGAGTAAAACCATGAAAGCCCTGGTACTCGATGCACACGGCGACCTTGACCGTCTGCGTGTGGTACGCGACAAGCCGGTACCGGCAGTCACCCAGGGTCACGTCGTGATCCGTGTTGGCGCGTCTTCTTTCAACTACCACGATGTGTTTACCGTCAAAGGCATGCCGGGCATCAAGGTGCCGCTGCCGGTGGTGATCGGCCTCGATCTGGCGGGCACCATTACTGAACTGGGCGAGGGCGTCAGCGGCTGGAACGTCGGCGACCGTGTACTGGTCAACCCGTTGAAACCCGATGTCGGCCTGATGGGCGAAATGGTTGACGGCGGCATGGCTGAGTATGCGCTGGTGGATGCCCGTCAGTTGATCAGCCTGCCGTCGGCAGTGAGCTTCGAGCAGGCCGCGGCGTTGCCGGTGGCTTATGGCACCGCGCACCGCATGTTGATCACTCACAACACCGTCAAACCTGGCGACCGGGTGTTGATTCTGGGCGCCAGCGGCGGTGTGGGCACGGCCAGTGTGATTCTTGCCAAACTACTTGGCGCGGAGGTGATCGCTTGTGCGGGCAGTGACGCCAAGGGCGAGCGGCTCAAGGAAATCGGCGCCGATCACGTGCTCAATTATCGCGAGACCGATTTCTCCAAGTGGGCGATTGCCCAGTATGGCAAGCCGCAACGCCGCACCCATGAAGGCGGCGTGGATGTAGTGATCAACTTCACCGGCGGCGACACCTGGGTGCCATCGCTCAAATGCCTGAAGCGCGGCGGCACCTTGCTGGTCTGTGGCGCGACTGCGGGTCACGATCCGGCCGAGGATTTGCGTTACGTGTGGAGCTTCGAGCTGAACATCAAGGGCTCCAACAGCTTCTACGAGGAAAACCTTGTGGGCCTGCTGGACCTGATTGCCGAAGGCAAGATCGATCCGCTGATCGACCGTGTCCTGCCGTTGGAACAGGCCGCCGAAGGCCTGGCCCTGATCCGCGACCGTGAAGTGTTGGGCAAGGTTGTCGTCACGCCGTAAGCCCTTTTTAACCTGTTAACGCTGTACCGCTGCCGGAGTTTTGCATTCGGCGGCACGGGCTCTGCACGTTCAATTCAGCGACTAAACCGAATTGAGATGCATTTTTTCTGTAGGAGCGCACGAGCACCGCGAGGCCGCGATGGCGGTGGCTCAGGCAGAACGCTATCGCTGCCTCGGTGCTCGTGAGCTCCTACCAAACTCAACAACCAGGAAATTGAACATGACCGATACATTGCCAACTGCAGCTGACATTCAGGCCCGCTTGCTCAAAGGGCCTTACCACCAATGGCTGGGCCTTGAAGTGATCGAGGTGGGTGAGGGCAGCATCGAGCTCACCGCCAAATGGCGCGAAGAGTGGGTGGTCAACATCGAAGGTGGCTATACCCACGGCGGCATTCTCGCGGCACTGGTTGACCTGACTGCCGACTGGGCGCTGGTCTCGAAAACCGGCAAGGGCGTGCCTACCGTTGACTTGCGCGTTGACTACCATCGTGCGGCGAAAGGTGATTTGCGCGCCACTGGCCGGGTGATCAAGTTCGGCAAGCAGTTCTCGGTGGCCGAAGCGCAGGTATTCGATGCCGAGGGACATCTGGTCGCCAGTGGCCGTGGTCTTTATTCGACTCCTGCTGCCAAGGCCTGATCATGCAAACCGCTCTGGATCATCTGGTCATCAATACTCGTTTCGAGACCGACACCGCAGCTCAAGTGTTCGCTGCGCTGGGTTTCACCCTCACGCCGCGTGGTTATCACTCGCTGGGTTCTCTCAATCATTTGATGATGTTCCCGGGCGGTTACCTTGAACTCATCGGCCTGCCGCTGGGCACGCGCAAGTTACGCCAGGAGGTGCTGGACAGCCCTTTGGGCATTGACGGTCTGGTGCTGAGCACCCGTAACGCCCATGCCACGCACAGCGAACTGGTCAGCGCCGGTTTTCTGGTGCAGCCGGTGCAGCGCTTCTCCCGCGCCGTGGAGCATCAGGGGCGGGAGTTGACGGCGCGTTTCACCACCGTGCGGCTGCAAGCCAACCAGTTTGCCGCCGGGCGGGTTTACTACTGCCATCACGAAACCCCCGAGTTGGTCTGGCAGCCGCAGTGGCTGACGCATGCCAATGGTGTCAGCGCGATCGTCAAATTGACGGTGCTCAGCGCAGATCCGGAAGAAGCACGCGAGCGCTACGCCGCATTGGGGCAACTGGGCGATGGCTTTGCGCTGGACATTCTTGATCAAGCCACTCTTGAGCAGCGGTTCGGTGCGTCCGCCAGTCAATTGAGCCAACGGGGCGAGCGCTTTGCGGCGATTACCCTGCGTTGCGCTGATCCTGCCGAACTGGCGCGCCTGGCCGAGCAGGCCGGTTTGCCCTATCGGCTAGAAGCGGAGCGTGTACTGATCGAGATCGGTGAGTTCGAAACCCTGCTGGAGTTTGTCTCGTGATCGACGGCATTAAAAACCTCGGCCGGTTGATAGACCGCCAGGCTGACCGGGAGAGGGTGGCGTTTGTTGGAATAGACGATACAGCCTCGACCGGTAGGAGCGAACTTGTTTGCGAGGCGGCGCGCCTGACACAACGCCTCGCGAACAAGTTCGCTCCTACCGGGAGGGTGGCTGCAGAAAGAGTCATCACCTACGGCGAACTCGATGACCTTGCCGATGGCGTTGCCCGTGCGTTGGCCGCACGAGACTTCGTTCAGGGTGATCGGGTCGCCGTGTTGGGCGCTAACTCCGTGGAATACCTGGCGGTGGTGCTGGGCATCATGCGTGCTGGGCTGGTAGCGGTGCCGGTCAATTACAAATTCCCTGATGCCACGGTGCATTACGTGATTGCCGACAGCGGTGCACGGTTGCTGTTTTGTGATCCACGTCGTTTGTCGTCAGCACCCGTCGGGCTTGAGCGCATCGAGTTGAGTAGCGAGGGGCTTCATGCTTTCGCCAATCCGGGCCCGTACGAGGCATTTACGCCCCTGGCAGATGAACCCGCGCTTATCCTTTATACCTCGGGCTCCACCGGCAAACCCAAGGGCGTGGTGCTCAGCCATGCAGCGCATTTGTGGGTGGTGCGAACCCGTTTGCAGGCGACCCGCCTGGCCGACGAAAAACCACTGATTGCCGCACCGTTCTATCACATGAATGCCTTGGCGCTGGCCTTCCTCAGCCTGGCCTCTCACACGACAACAGTATTGCTGCCGCAGTTTACTGCGGCGGGTTACATCGCTGCGATTCAGCGCCACCGCTGCACCTGGTTGACCGCCGTGCCGCCGATGATCGCCATGATGCTCAGTGAGAAGACCTTGCTGGCTGAGGCTGACCTGTCGCCGGTGCGGGTCGTGCGCATGGGCTCGGCACCGGTAAGCGCAAGCCTGCTGGAGCAAATCCACCGCCTGTTGCCCGAGGCAAAAGTCATCAATGCCTATGGCACCACCGAAGGCGGGCCGGTGGTCTTTGCGCCGCATCCGGCTGGCTTACCCACCCCAGCGATGTCTCTGGGCTGTGCTCACCCCAAAGTACAGGTGCGATTGCGCGATGAAGCCGGTGCGCTCGGTGATCAGGGCGTACTGGAACTGAGCAGTCCCGGCTTGATGAGCGGATACCACAATCGCCCGGACCTGCCGCTGCCTTTTACCGCTGACGGTTATTACATCACCGGCGATGTTTTCGCCCGCGACTCGCAAGGTTTCTACACCTTCATCGGCCGCCGTGACGACATGTTTGTCAGTGGCGGGGAGAACATTTACCCCGGTGAAATCGAGAAATTGCTGGAGCGTCATCCCGCGGTACAGCAGGCCTGCGTCGTGCCGGTGGAAGACGCCATCAAAGGCCACAAACCCGTGGCCTTTGTGGTCCTGCGCGAAGGTTTTAACGCCAGTGAAGATCAGCTCAAACGCTTTGTGCTGGAGCACGCCGCTGCTTACCAGCATCCGCGACGGGTCTGGTTCCTTGCCGTATTGCCACTCGCCACGACTAACAAGATCGACCGTCGCGCCCTGATTGATCAGGCGCAATCAGTTTTGACTCCATAAGGACCGCTCATGACCTTTGCAAAGTTGTTGCTGCCGCTGTCTGTACCCTTGATGTTCGCCGCCACCCAGGCCTGGGCGCTGGATGATGTAACCGTGGCGCTGGCGATTCCGCCCGCCGTGCATGACGGCGCGGCCTACGCCGCCGCTGAAGAACTGGGCCTGTTCAAAGAGCAGGGGCTGAAGGTCAACGTGGTGGTGTTTCAGGGGGCGGGTGCCTTGCTGCCTCAGTTGGCAAGCAAGCGCGTGACCTTTGGTTTTCCGGTCGCCGAGCCGATTATCTCCAGCTACTTCAACGGTAAAGACCCGTTGCCGGTGCGCTACTTCTATAACGGCGTGCCGAGCCAGACCATGGAGTACGCGGTGTTGGCGGACTCGCCGATCAAGTCCCTGGCCGATCTGAAAGGTAAGCAGATCGGCGTGGGAGCTTTGACTTGGGGCACCTTGCCCAACAGCCGCGCCGCGTTGCGAATTGCTGGGCTGGAGCCGGGTAAGAACGTCGAGTTTGTTGCAGTTGGCGCATTGGGTGCGGGCTTTCAGGCGCTGAAAACCGGACGTGTCGATGCGCTCAATTTCAACAGCAGTTGGGATGACATGCTGGAGCTGTCCGGTACGCCGATTCGCCGGATTGCCTACCCACCGGTTTTTCAGGAAAACCCCGGCAATGGCTTCGTCGCCCATGTGGACACGTTCAAGGAAAATCCGGACCTGATCCGTCGTTTTGGCCGTGCTTATACCCAGGGGCAACTGGTCTGTGAGGCTAACCCGACGTATTGCGTGCAGGCGTTCTGGCGCCAACATCCGGAAAGCAAACCGGCTGACGCCGACGGCAAAGGTTTGGCCGATGCCCGCGAGCTGCTGGTTCGCCGTTTGCGCAACACCTTGCATCACCCGGATGGCAGCGCCCGCGTGCCGGGTGAATACAACCTGCAGATCATCAAGGATGCGATTGCAGCCATGGCGAAAACCGGGGAGTTCCCGACCGCCGATGTGCCGGTAGACACGATTTTCTCCAACGAATTTGTTCCCGCCTTTAGTGAGTTCGACCGCGCCGCATTGCTCAAGCGTGCTGAGGAGGCGCAATGAGTGTGCAGTACTGGATTGACGCTGATGAAGGGCTGATCGACCAGCCCCGGCACATCCGTTTCACCGGGCTGGCAGCGGGCGAAGCGAAGTTGCGCGCATGGATGGACGGTGCTGACGGCAGCCGCTGGGAGAGTCAGGCGCAATTTCTGATCGGCGCACAGGGTGAGCTTGATCTGACCAGAGACGCACCGTTCGCCGGCGACTGGTCAAGCGCCGATGCCATGGGATTGGTGTGGTCGATGCGACAGGTTGCGCCGCCAGTCACCGTACCTCTTCAGGAAAGTCTCGCGGCGCAGCGTGTTCAATTGCAATTGACCGATGCTCAGGGCCAGCAAGTTAACACGGGGTTTACACAGCACTATCTGGCACCTGGCGTGCAACGCAGCGAGATCAGGGAGGGCGGAATCAGCGCCACGCTGTTTCAACCCGCCGGTGATCAGCCTCGTGCGGCCGTGGTGGTGCTCAATGGTTCTGGCGGCGGCACACCGGAGCAGCGTGCTGCGCTCTATGCCGCTCACGGCTATACCGCGTTGGCGCTGGGCTATTTCAAGGCGCGAAATCGCCCTGAACACATCAGCGATACGCCGCTGGAATATTTTCAGCAGACGCTGGAGTGGGTGGCTGCCACGCTCAAGCCCAGGAACGGCTTTATCGCTGTCGCAGGTTTGTCCCGTGGCGGCGAACTGGCGCTGCTGTTGGGGGCGCGCTTTCCGGCATTGGTCAGCGCTGTCATTGGTTACGTACCCAGTTCGGTGGTACATGGCACCTTGCGCGCCGGTCGACCGGATCAACCCCGGGACGCCGATGCCTGGACCTGGCAAGGGCAGCCGCTGGTCAATGTCTGGCAGGGCAACCCGCTGGTGGACTGGCGTCCGTTCGATGTGTGGCTGAGCCTGCGGGCGCGCCGATTCGTCAGGCACCTGCCTTTGTGGCGGTGCAACAGGATGCGCCGTCGGTGGCGCGGGCGCGTATCCCGGTGGAGAACATCAACGGTCCGCTGTTGCTGATCTCGGGTGACGATGACGGTTTCTGGCCTTCGACGGCCTATTGCGCAGAAATCGAATCGGACCTGAAGGCGCGTGGTCATGCCTGGCCGGTGGAGCACGTGCTGAATCAGGGCGCCGGACATGCCATCGGTTTTCCGTATGTGCCCACCACGGTCATTGCGCGTCTGCATCCGGTGGCCAAGGTGTTGATCAGCGGCGGCGGTACGCCTGCGGCCAACGCGCTGGCCAACCAGCACAGCTGGAGCAGGGTGTTGAGCTTTCTTGAGCAGGCTGTTGCGGCGAAAGGCTTTCTGCAATGAGCGCCACGATGAGAGCCGCGCTGAGTTTGCAAAAGGTAGGGCTTACCTACGAAACCCGTCGTGGCCATATTCAGGCGTTGAGCAATATCGACCTGAAGGTTGCCGAGGGTGAGTTCGTTGCATTGTTGGGGCCGTCCGGCTGTGGCAAGTCCACGTTGCTGAAACTCGCGGCAGGTTTGTTGCCGGTCTCCAGCGGTCGCATCGAGCTGGCGGGCAATGAGGTGCAGGGGCCCAGTCGGCAAAGCGGGGTAGTGTTTCAGAAACCCAATATGCTGCCTTGGAAGTCAGTGCTGGATAACGTACTGCTGCCCGCGAAAACCCTGGGGCTGCCCATGGTCGAAGCGCGGCAGAGGGCGCTGCAGTTACTGGAGCTGGTGGGCCTGCAGGCATTTGCCAATGACTATCCTTTCGAACTGTCAGGTGGCATGCAGCAGCGAGTCGGTATTGCCCGAATGTTACTGCATGACCCGCGCATGCTGCTGATGGATGAGCCGTTTGCCGCGCTGGATGCCATGTCCCGGGAGGCATTGACCCTGGAGTTGCAGCGCATCTGGAGCTTGCATCGCAAGTCGGTGCTGTTCATTACTCACAGTATTCAGGAAGCCGTTTTCCTCGCTGACAGGGTGCTGGTGATGTCGCCGTCGCCGGGCACCATCATTGATGAACTGCCTATCCCGCTGCCCCGCCCAAGAACTCTCGATACCCTCAACGACCCGCAATTCACCGCGCTGTGTCATCACCTGCGGAGGCATTTCAGCCATGCGTAAATTAGTGCCGTTGTTGTATCCACTCACCAGTCTGGCAGTGCTGATTCTGCTCTGGGACCAGAGCGTACGCTGGCTGGGGATTTCCGATTATCTGCTGCCACCGCCTCTGGCGGTCTACCACGCGTTGGCCAACGGCTTCGCTGACGGGACTTTGTGGCCGCACATTGCGTCGACCGTCATCGAGACGTTGAGTGGTTATGTGCTCGGCTCGGTACTGGCCATTGTCCTCGGTGCAGTGCTGGCTGAATCGCGGACCTTCGAACGCTTTGTCTACCCGCTGCTGATCGGCCTGCAAGCCACGCCGAAAGTTGCGCTGGGGCCGATCATCCTGGTCTGGTTCGGCTTTGGCATCGCGTCAAAGATCGTCCTCGTGACTCTGGTGTGCTTCTTCCCGCTGTTCGTCAATACCGTGAATGGCATCCGCCGTACCGACCCTGAACTGCTGGACGCTTGCCGGGCGTTTTCGGCATCGCGGTTATATCTGCTGCTGCATGTGAAGTTCCCGGCTGCGGCGGGGGAAGTCTTCGCCGGTTTGCAGATCGGTATCTCGCTGGCGCTGATCGGCGCGGTCGTCGGCGAATTTCTCTCGTCGCAAAGCGGGCTGGGTTACCTGATCGCTTCAAGCTCAGTGAGCATGAACATGGCGACGATGTTCAGCGGCCTGATCCTGCTGGCGCTGATTGGCCTGTGCGGCGCGCAAAGCGTGCGGGCAATCCAGCGTCGCGTGATTTTCTGGGAGCCGGGTGCCGCCCGGCGACAACGTCAAGACTGAATCAAGGAGTGCTCATGGCTTTCGATTGGCAAAACCCTTATCCGACTACGCGGATCCCGTTGTTCGCCCGTAACGTGGTGTCGACGTCTCACCCGCTGGCCGCTCAGGCAGGGCTGAATATCCTGCTTGCTGGCGGTAACGCGGTAGACGCAGCAATTGCTGCTGCCGCGATGCTCACGGTAGTGGAGCCTGTGTCCAATGGACTGGGCAGCGACGCGTTTGCGATCCTTTGGGACGGTAAACAATTGCATGGCCTGAACGCTTCTGGTCCGGCGCCGCACGCCTGGGATCTGGAGTACTTTCGCGGGCGTTATGGCGAAGATGGCTCGGGTCATGCCAAACGCCCGGTACGAGGCTGGGATTCAGTGACGGTGCCGGGTGCCGTGGCGGGTTGGGCTGCGTTGCATGAGCGTTTCGGCAAGCTGCCATTTGCCGACATTCTGGAGCCCGCTGCACAGGTTGCCGAGCGCGGTGTGACCCTGGCACCGACCGTAGCCCACAAATGGTCGGGCGCTGTGCCATTGCTGAATACGCAGCCCGGCTTTGCCGAGACCTTCATGCCCGGCGGGCGTGCGCCGCGCATCGGTGAGAAGTTTGTGTTCAAGGACGCTGCGCGGACTTTGCGCCTGCTCGGCCAGCAGGGTGGCCGGGCGTTTTATGAAGGCCGGATCGCTGAAGCCATTGTCGGTTTTGCCCGGCAGACTGACGGCTCTTTAACGCTGGATGATTTGCGCAATTATCAGCCGGAGTGGGTCAAACCGATCTCGAAATCCTACCGGGGTTATGACGTGCATGAGATCCCGCCAAACGGGCAGGGTATTGCGGCGTTGATCGCACTGGGGATTCTGGAGCGCTTCGACGTCGGCTCGCTGCCGCTGGATTCGGCGCAGTCTCAGCATGTGCAGATTGAAGCCATGAAGCTGGCGTTTGCCGACATCTATCAGTACGTCGCTGATCCTTCGAGCATGGACGTCACGCCGGAGCAGATGCTCGATGACGCTTACCTGGACAGTCGCGCCAGGCTCATCAATCTCGATAAGGCCAGCGATCCGGGCTTCGGCATGCCGCGCAGCGGGGGCACGGTGTACCTGAGTGCGGCGGATGAAAACGGCATGATGATTTCGTTCATTCAGTCCAATTACATGGGCTTTGGTTCGGGCATTGTCGTGCCTGAGTACGGGATCAGTCTGCAGAACCGTGGTGCTGGTTTTTCCAGTGATCCGAAGTCGGCCAATGTCGTTGCGCCGGGCAAGCGGCCGTTCCATACGATTATTCCGGCGTTCCTGACCAAAGACGGCAAGCCGCAGATGAGTTTCGGGGTGATGGGCGGGGACATGCAGCCGCAGGGGCATGTGCAGACGCTGGTGCGAATGCTCGATTACAACCAGCAGCCTCAGGCCGCCTGTGATGCGCCACGCTGGAAGGTGAATCGGGATTTTTCGGTGGATCTGGAAGATACCCTGGCGGCTGCTACGGTGGAGGGTTTGCGGGATTTGGGGCATCGGCTGAAATCCGTTGAAGACCCGTACATGGACTTCGGTTCAGGGCAGTTTATCTGGCGGCTGTCGGAGGATGCCGACCACGGTTATGTGGCAGCGAGTGACAGCCGTCGGGATGGGCATGCGGCGGGGTTTTAGTCTTGCCGACCTTTGCAGGAGTCGCCCCGGTACCGCACATCGACCGTGCTATCCCGCAGAACCGGCCGGCGCGGGATCAGTGCTTGCAGGCAAGCATAGAATCTCCCGCATAAAAATCGCATCTATTCAGGGATGTATATTTTTGGTTTGACAGGAGCTAATTTGTTGGCGGGACGGAAGGCCTGATCAGGCCGGTCCAATGCCTCGCGAACAAGTTCGCTCCTACCATGAAATTGCATTCGCGCATTGCCTTGTGCGTTATGACCCGACACCACCCGGCTCAAGCTGTTGCCTTCTGAATTGCCCCGGCGGTAGGCCGTGTATCTGACGGAAGCGCCGTGAGAAGTAGGCTTCATCGGCAAAACCGCACAATCGCGCCACTTCGCCTACCGGTTTTGTGCCGTTGAGCAGGTGGTTGCGTGCGGCGTGCATGCGTCTTTCGAGTACCAGTTCGCTGAAGGTTTTACCGATTTCCTTGCGCAGCCAGTGAGTCAGGTAGGTGGGCGAGAGGTAGGTGGCGGCGGCGACTTTTTTCAGGCTCAGGTCGGGGTCGGCCAGGTGTTTGCGCACGTACTCCGACATGCGCGTCAGTGCATCGCGGCGGCTCAGTTGTGCGGCATTGCCGTCGGCCAATTGCATCAATGGTTCGCCATACAAGGTGCAAACCGTGCTGATCAACTGCAACAGCAAGCCCTTGAGCATTTCCCGGGTGCCGAACTGGCGGTTGCGATCCAGCTCACGCATGTGTTCGAGAAGGGCGCAGATTTTGTCGAACTCATTCTGCTCAAGAATGAAGTCCAGATGCTCCTGAAAGCGGAACGGTGAGAGTTCCGGCGCGAGCAGGATTGATACGTCTTCCAGGTCCAGCGGGTCGCACTCCAGGTGCGGTAGCAGGAAGGTCTGGGAAAAGTTGATCACCATGAAATTGCTGTCTGCAGGGTGCGGGATCATGTGCATGCGGTGCGGCAGGATGAACGCCAGGGCGTTGCGCGGGAAAGGTCGTTCGACGTTGCCGATATGCTGAATGGTGTCGCCGCCCAGGTTGATCTGGATCTGAAAGTACTCGTGGCGGTGCGGGCTCGTTTCCGCACTTCGCGCCGTTTTATCGCGGATATAAAAATCAGCGCGTTCGCTGCGCTGCTGCATGCCGTATGTGGGGACACGATTAGCGGCGTTGCTGCTGGTGTGGCTGCTCGTGTGATGCGCTGCGTGCATGGACGACATCTCCTGCTGGTCTTTGCTGAACACCCGGGATTTTATGGCGAAATCCTCTAGTTGTTAGGTCTTTGTATGATGACCCAAGCATGCGCGGTTTGCGGCAATGCAGGCAACCGCTTTGCTTTGATGTCCAAAAAATACCGGTGATGGCACAAATGTTTCGAAGGCTCTGGATCAGTGGTTACATGGCTGTATTCGAGTTTTTCATGGGGGTCGGCAGGCGGCGAATTTTTTTGGACTTCTTTGATCTGCGCCGGTTTGATCTGAAAAAACGATCTAACCGGCGCATTGATTTTCCTTGGTTGTACGATAACTTGAAGGCCGTTGCAGACCGACATCTATCAAAAATAATTAGAAGGTGCTCGTACCATGAAATCTGATCCTCGCTGCTTTGCCTCCCCGATCTGTGCGCGTCCTCGCGCCTGCGCCTCAAACTCCGACCCCTCTCACGGTTAACCCTGCTGCGCGCCCGATCGTGCTGATCACTCTGTACTGATCAAAAGCGCCTGAATCTGCTGGCAGTTGATTTCGCTCTCAGTCGAGGGTGATGGCTTCGCTTTGTCTGAAAACCGCTCAATCACAACAATAATGAGGCTACTTCATGTCAAGTACCCAAACCTCCCAGGCCGCAGTGGCCAGTGCCGATACGGCTCCTCAGGACGCCGTTACCTCCCAGCGGCTGCCGACTCGGCGACGCTGGTTCATGCTTTCCCTGTTGCTGATCGCGACCATCATCAACTACGTCGACCGGGTGAACATCTCCATCGCCGCGCCATTCATGGCCAAGGATCTGGGACTGGATAAGGTCGAGATGGGCCTGATCTTCTCCGCATTTGCCTGGACCTATGCATTGGCACTGGTGCCGGCCGGGTTTGTCGCGGACCGGTTCGGCTCGCGTATCACTTACGGGGTGTCGCTGATCAGTTGGTCGGCAGTCACCGTATGCCAGGGGCTGGCAGGGGGCTTTGCTTCGCTGTTCGGGCTGCGGCTTGCCGTGGGCGCGATGGAAGCTCCGGCATTTCCGGCCAACAGCCGTGCGGTAACGGTCTGGTTCCCGGCCCGGGAGCGGGGCCTGGCCAGCAGTATCTACGTGTGTGGTCAGTACCTGGGCACGGCACTGTTTACCGGCGTGCTGTTGTGGCTGGCGACGACTTATGACTGGCGCCACGTGTTTTACAGCACCGGTATCGTCGGCATTGTCTTTGGCGTGATCTGGTTGTTTGTCTATCGCGATCCGTTGAACTGCAAGAAAGTCAGCAAGGAAGAACTCAAGTACATCGAAGACGGCGGCGGGTTGGTCAAAAGCAGCAAAGAGCGCACCCGATTTAACTGGCGACAAATTGCCGAGCTGTTTCGCTATCGGCAGATATGGGCGATCTGCATCGGCAAATTCGCCAGCACTTCAGCGCTGTATTTCTTCCTGACCTGGTTCCCGACGTACCTGATCGAAGAGCGTCATCTGACCATGATCAAAGTGGGCATCTTCGCCGTGCTGCCGTTCATTGGCGCCACTGTGGGAATTTTGCTCGCGGGGATCGTTTCCGACCTGTTGATTCGCCGTGGCTACTCCATGTCGTTCGCGCGCAAATTGCCGCTGGTGGTGGGCTCGATGCTGGGCATGTCGATCGTGCTGGTCAACTTCACTGACTCCAACGTGCTCTGTATCGCTGTGTTGACCACGGCATTTTTTGCGCAGGGCATTGCTTCGGCGTCCTGGGCGGCGGTGTCGGAAGTGGCGCCAAAAGAGTTGATCGGCCTGACCGGTGGCGTTACCAGCCTTGCGGCGAATATTGGCGGGATCGTCACGCCGATCGTGATTGGCGGCATCGTTCACGCCACCGGCTCCTTCGCGATGGCCTTCTGGTTCATCGGCGGGGTAGCGCTGATTGGCACGTTGTCTTACTCGCTGCTGCTGGGGCGCCTGTACCGCATCGAATTGCAGACCCGTTAAGGGAAATACCCCTGTTTAATCCAGGACAAAGCCGCTTTCGTCCAACTTTGCAGCGCTTCAGCGTCGTAGGCTGAACGCTCTGGATAGGACGTTGCACGAGGACAACAATGAATAACTACGTATTTACGCCTGCCACTCAGAACACCTTACCCGTTGAAGGCAGCACGGCCCGGTTCCCGGTCGGTCGCGTGTTTTGCCTGGGGCGCAATTACCCGTGGGGTGATGCAACCGGCCAGCAGCGTGAAGCCCCGGTGTTCTTCATGAAGCCCGCCAGTTCGGTAATCGATGCCTTAGGCGAAATCGCCTTTCCGCCACTGACGGAGGAGTTCTGTCATGAGATCGAGCTGGTCGTCGCCATCGGTGAGGGAGGGGCGAACATTTCCGAAGACAACGCGCTGGAGCACGTCTGGGGCTACGCGGCCGGGCTGGACCTGACCCGCCGTGACCTGCAGAAAGTCGCCAAGGTCGCCGGAATGCCCTGGGATGGCGCCAAGGCATTTGATGGTTCTGCGCCCATTACCACGATCATGCCGGTGAGTCAGATTGGCCATCCGGGCGAAGGTGCCGTGTGGCTCGCAGTGAATGGCGAAGAGCGTCAGCGCTCAACACTGGAAAACCAGATCTGGTCGGTGCGTGAGGTGATCAGTCGCTTGTCCCAATCCATCACGCTCAGGCCAGGCGACCTGATCATGACCGGTACGCCACCGGGTGTGGATGCGCTCCAGCCGGGCGATGTGATCAGTGCCGGTATTGATGGGGTAGGCCAGTTTGAAGTGCGGGTCGGTGCACGGCGTGTGGCGATCCAGTAACCCTGTAGGCGCAGTCCTCTGGATCTGTTGGAGCGAGGCTTGCCCGCGAAGAACGCTAATTCGGTGTACCTGACTTACCGAGCAGGCTGGTTCACGGGCAAACCTCGCTCCAACAGATGCAGATGATTTTTTTGCAGCGCATCACCTAATTCGAAACAAGGAGAACAACAATGTCCAATAACTCTTCCTCCAAAATCGCCTTGGTCACCGGTGCCGGTAGTGGTGTCGGTCAGGCCGTCGCCCGGACTCTGCTTGCCGAAGGTTACAAGGTTGTGGTGGTGGGGCGTCGTCTCGAACCGCTGCAAGCCCTGGTCGACGAAGCTCATGCACAAGGTCGCGAAGCGCTGGCGGTGTCGGTTGATGTGCGTGATCCGGCCAGCATTGATGCAATGTTCGCCACGGTCGAAGAGGTCTATGGTCGTCTAGACGTGATCTTCAACAATGCCGGGATCAACGCCCCAGCGGTGCCGATGGATGAGCTGCCGGTTGAGAAATGGCTGGACGTGATCAACACCAACCTGACCGGTGTGTTTCTGTGCTCGCGAGGGGCGTTTGCCCTGATGCGTCGGCAGCAGCCGCAAGGTGGACGAATCATTAACAACGGTTCGATTTCCGCGCATACGCCACGGCCGTTCACGGCGCCGTATACCGCCAGCAAACACGCTGTATTGGGGCTTACCAAGTCCCTCGCGCTGGATGGTCGTGAGTTCAATATCGCCTGCAGCCAGATCGATATCGGCAACGCGCTGACCGAGCTGTCGGTGCGCATGACCAAAGGCGTGCGCCAGGCCAATGGCGAAATCGCCGTGGAGCCCATGGTCGACGTCAAGCATATCGCCGACGCCGTGGCGTACATGGCCAGCCTGCCGTTGTCTGCCAACGTACTGAACATGACCGTCATGGCCACCAACATGCCCTTCGTTGGTCGCGGCTGAAACCCGTCTTGTCATCTATTCAGAGGTTCTCATGAAGCCAGAAGTCCTGTTGCTCAGCCCCATCCTGATCCCCCATATTCGTGCGCAGCTCGATGAACTGTTCACGGTCTGGCCCTACCATTTGCAGACCGACAAAGCGGCGTATCTGAAGGAGCACGGCGCTAATATTCGCGGGGTGATTACCGGTGGTCACACCGGGATTACCCACGCGGTGATGGAGCAGTTGCCCAGGCTGGAAGTGATCGCCGTCAATGGCGTTGGCACTGACGCGGTGGACCTGGCCTATGCCCGGGATCGCGGGATTCATGTCACCGCCACGATTGGCGCGCTGACTGAAGACGTTGCCGACCTGGCCATCGGCCTGTTGATTTCAGCCTGTCGCGGTTTGTGCACCGGCGACCGCTATGTGCGCGCCGGTGAGTGGGTGAAAAGTGCTACGCCATTGGTACCGTTGCCCCTGGCGCGGCAGGTCAGTGGCATGCGCATCGGTATTGTCGGCATGGGTCGGGTTGGGCGCGCTGTCGCCGTGCGTGCTGCGGCGTTTGGCTGTCCGGTCAGTTACACCGATCTGCAACCCATGAGCGATGTCAGCCATACGTTTGTCGCGGACCTCACCGAGTTGGCCCGTGACAGCGATGCGCTGATTCTCGCGGCAGCCGCCGACAAGGCTGAAGGGATCATCAATGCGCAGGTTCTGCAGGCACTGGGCAGTGACGGTTATCTGATCAATGTGGCACGCGGCAAACTGGTCAATGAACCTGACTTGATCGCTGCACTGGAAGCCGGACAAATCGCCGGTGCCGGGCTGGATGTGTTTGTCGATGAACCGAACGTGCCTGAGACATTGTTTGCCCAGGAACAGGTGGTGCTGCAACCCCACCGGGCCAGCGCCACGGTGCAGACTCGCACGCGCATGGCCGAAATGGTGGTGTCCAGTCTGGTCGACACCTTCGCCGGAAAGAAACCGCAGCGCTGTGTGACGGGCTGAGGCTAGCAGCGATCCTGCTTTCCTGTAGGAGCCGAGCTTGCTCGCGATAAGGCTGGACGCAATTCACTTTAGATTGCATGAACCTCATGGCGAGCAGGCTCGGCTCCCACAACCAGATTTTCGCGAATAGAGCGATGCCAGCCCGGCCGACGCCTGAGAAGGAGGATCATGAATCATTGCAGAATGTATCCCGTCCGCTAAAACGGTCATTTGCTGACAACGACTCAGGTGCCTGATACAGGCACCACAACACCGTATCTCCAAGGCCTTTACTTTTTGTGATCCGGCCTCACCTGTTTTTTACGCGGGCTTTGCTACAGCTCTTACTCCCCAAGGGCTGTAGCTTTTTTTATATCATCTGACCCATGCCGTTTTATCTTCCTGATAACTGATTCCCCGTTGGCAGAACCTGACTGGAAATTTCCTCTCCTGCCACGATGGTTCACGCATTGATGAATCAGGCTCATGAGGCTAATTAGATTTAGCCCTATAGTCGCGACTAAGCCTGCTGGTTAAGTTCCAACCGCAGACATCAGCGGGCAGGCAGGAATCATGACCATAGCAGCCGTCAATACCCTGGAAATCCGTATCAACCCAGAGGCTGACCCACAACTTGAACAGCAACTGCAAAGCTGTACAGCGCGTATTGAAAACATGCCGGGTTGCCTCGGTTATTCGCTGATACGCAGTACGGGCGAGGACGGTTTGTGGATCCTCAGTGGTTACTGGTCAAGCAGCGAAGCCATGACAGGGCATTTTTCAAGTGAGCCAATGACCGAGATTGTCAGCGCGTTGATCGATTCCTGCGCACAGCTGACCTTCAGCCGCCTCGCGCCGGTATTGGCCGAGGCACAGAGCGATGGAGTTTGACGAGAGCCTGTTTCGCAACATCGACCTCAACAGCCTGTTCACACTGTTGCTGATCTATCGCGAGCAAGGCGTCAGCAAAACAGCCGAGCTGCTGCATGTGAAGCAGCCTGCGGTGAGTAACACCCTGGCCAAATTACGCTGCCACTTTCATGACCCGCTGTTTGTTCGTCATGCCCATGGTGTGAAGCCGACAGCCAAGGCCACCGAAATTATTCAGCATCTGGAAGCAGGCTTTCAGGATATTCAAAACGCGCTACTGATCGCTGCCAGGTGACCTGTTTTTCGAACCTTGGGCGCGCCCGGCAGGGTGTAACGATTGCAGATGCTTTAATTGAACGGACATACCAGTTTGGGCATTCCAGACGCATCAAAAGACGGATACAAGCATGCAGCAGGAAAACTTCAACGATCTTTTTGCCTTTGCCGCAGTAGCGACTGATCGCAGTTTTACCAAGGCTGCCGCCAAACTGGGCGTCAGTCCATCGGCCCTGAGCCACACCATTCGCAACCTCGAAGCGCGGCTCGGTTTGCGTTTATTGACCCGGACCACGCGCAGTGTTTCGCCCACTGAAGCCGGGGAGCGGCTCCTGCGCACGGTCAAACCGCGCTTTGATGAAATAACGTCCGAACTGGCCGTATTGAGCGATCAACGTGAAGCGCCAGCGGGCACTATTCGTATTACCGCCAGCGAGCACGTGGCGATATCCATTATTGGCCCGGCGTTGCAGAAACTGTTGCCGCAGTACCCGGACATCAATGTGGAGGTCAATGTCGATTCGGGCCTGACCAATATCGTCGCCGAGCGTTTTGACATTGGCGTGCGGCTGGGCGAAAGAGTCGCCAAGGACATGATCGCGGTGCGAATCAGTCCGGACTTACGCTGGGTAGTCGTGGCTTCACCTGCCTATTTCGCCAGAAATCCGCAGCCCGAAGTACCGCAGGATCTGACCAGCCATAACTGCATCAATATTCGCTTTCCGACCCATGGCGAGCTGTTTGTCTGGGATTTTGAGAAGGACGGTCGCGAGGTCAAGGTCCGGGTCGAGGGGCAACTGACCTTCAACAGCATCGTCATGCGTATGGACGCAGTACTCGCCGGGCTGGGCGTTGCCTATTTACCGGAGGACCGGGTGGCTTCATACATTGAGGACGGGCAGCTGATCGCGGTGCTGGATGACTGGTGTCAGCCGTGTCCGGGCTATCACCTTTATTACCCGAATCGCCGTCATGCCTCTCTGGCGTTTTCTCTGGTGGTTGATGCCTTGCGTTACCAACCCTGAGAAGGCATTGGTGAATTCCCCTCATGGCTGCATGCGGGGCGCGCCCCATAGTCGTTGCCAATGCAGTGGTTTAACGTCCCGGAGTCGTTGAATCGCCAGGCGTGATCCTGACCTTGAGTACCTTCATTTACATCGGCATCTCATTCAAAGTCATCATTAAAAGGCCCATGCATGAAGCTATTAGCAACCGCGTTCGCCACTCTGTTCTTTGCCACTGCCTCTGATGGCAGTGAGTCAAAAGCCAGGCCTGACCCCAAGCCTTCCCCCGATGTGCTGGAAGTCACCCCTCAGCTTTATCAATACACCACTGACCTGTTATTCGGTGAAGTCTGGAAGCGCGAGGCGTTATCCCCGCGTGACCGCAGCCTGATTACCCTGTCGGCGCTGGTTGCCGGGGGGCAGACCGCGCAGATGACCGGGCACGTGAACCTCGGGCTGGACAACGGCCTCAAGCCCAGTGAAATCAGCGCGCTGATTACCCATCTGGCGTTCTATTCCGGTTGGCCAAATGCGATGTCGGCGGTGGGCGTGGCGAAGAAGGTCTTTGACGAGCGCGGCATCCCCGCGGACCAGATCGTGCCGCCTGCCACCGAACCGCTCACGCTTGACCCGGCCATTGAAGCCAGGCGCAAGGCGGCTGTTGCTGCGGCAACGGCGGATGTCGCCCCGGAGCTGGGACGTTTCACTGATGACGTGTTGTTTGCTGATCTGTGGCGCCAGACCAGCCTGACAGCGCGTGATCGCAGCCTCGTCACTGTCGCGGCATTGATCACTCAGGGGCAGGCCGCGCAATTGCCGTTTCATCTCAATCGCGCCATGGATAACGGCCTGACCCGTGAGCAGGCGTCTGAAGTGGTGACGCATCTGGCGTTCTACGCCGGTTGGCCGAAGGCGATGTCGGCTGTGCCGGTCTTGAAGGACGTGTTCGCGTCTCGCGCTACCCAAGGTTGATCAATGAGAGGGCATGCCCAGACATGCCCGACCATATCCCGTGAGGTTCATCATGAAGAAACTGGCAGCTACTGCGTTATCACTGTCCCTGCTTGCGTTTGAATCCCATGCCGAGAGCACGCTGCCGGTGACGGTTACGCCCAACGGCTCGCAACCCTCGGTGAAGGGGCCAGCGGATTACTTTACCGGGACGGTGCGGGTCGATGCGCCGTTCAAAGGTAGTGAGCCTGCGCGTGTCAGCGGTGCCACCGTCACTTTCGAACCCGGTGCCCGTTCAGCCTGGCACACCCATCCACTGGGGCAGACGTTGATCGTCACTGCGGGGGCCGGGCTGGTACAGGAATCTGGCAAGGCCGTACAGACCATCAACGCTGGCGACACGGTGTGGATTCCGCCAGGCGTCAAGCATTGGCACGGGGCAACGGCTACGACGGGCATGACTCACATTGCCATTGCCGAGGCACAGGACGGCAAGGTGGTGAACTGGCTGGAGCAAGTCAGTGATCAGGAGTATGCCGCTTCACGCTGATCCGGGGGCAACGCCATCGGGTCACGACAGTTATCAAGGCCGCCTCGGTTCTACTCCGTTGAGGGGTGGCCTTTTTTTTTTTTCCGGCGCCACACCGCTGTCGCGCAGCAAACATTTGACCTGAGCGCACGAGCAACGCGAGGCCGCGATGGCGGTGTGTCAGACAAGTCGCATCGCTGGCCTCGTAACCTCGGTGAGCTTCTACAGGCCGGGGCCAATCGGCAAGGTTGCGTTATCCCGTTCCTGCGGAAAAACGTTATCGCTGGATTAGTTCAACGCCCGGTCATGTCCAGCGCCGCTTGCGGCAGGCGCGCACCTTGGGGCTGGATCTTTGCTGCGGCGTCTTCGATGGCGGCCAGGTCCGCCGGGCTCAATTCGAGGGTCACGGCGCCGAGGTTTTCTTCCAGGCGATGCAGCTTGGTGGTCCCCGGAATCGGCACAATCCACGGCTTGCGAGCCAGCAGCCAGGCCAGCGCGATTTGCGCAGGTGTCGCGCCTTTCTCATCCGCCACCCTGCGCAGCAGATCAACCAGACCCTGATTGGCTTTACGCATTTCTGCCGTGAAGCGCGGGACATGGTTGCGGAAGTCGCTGCTGTCGAATTGCGTGGTTTCATCGATCTTGCCGGTCAGAAAGCCTGCGCCCAAAGGACTGAACGGCACAAAGCCGATGTTCAGTTCTTCCAGCGTCGGCAGCAATTCCAGCTCGGGCTCACGCCACCATAACGAGTACTCGCTTTGCACAGCGGTGACCGGATGCACGGCATGGGCGCGGCGGACGGTTTGCACGCTGGCTTCGGACAAACCGTAGTGCCTGACCTTGCCCGCAGCGATCAAGTCGGTGATTGCCCCGACGACGTCTTCGATGGGTACAGCCGGGTCCACCCGGTGCTGGTAGAACAAATCGATGGTCTCGACCTTCAAGCGCTTGAGTGAAGCTTCGGCAACCGCTGTGATGTGTGCAGGGCGGCTGTTCAGTCCGCTGCCGCGCACGCCGGTTTGCAGGTCGATATCGAAACCGAATTTGGTGGCGATCACCACCTGGCCTTTGAACGGTGCAAGCGCCTCGCCGAGCAGCTCTTCATTGACCCAGGGGCCATAGGCTTCGGCAGTGTCGAAAAAATTCACACCGCGCTCGATAGCGGCGTGCATCAGGGCGATCATCTGCTGCTTGTCGGCGGCAGGGCCGTAAGCGGAGCTCATGCCCATGCAACCCAGACCCATCGCCGAAACGTCGAGTGCATTGCCCAGTGTTCTCATTTTCATTCTGTTCTCCATAGAGATGCCTTTGAATACAGGCTACAGAGCAGGGCTGTGTTAGAGAATGCGGGTTAATCCAAGTACGGTTGTGAGGTGGGTTCAGTAATGCGAGTTGCCTGGTGATGTGGGAGCCGAGCTTGCTCGCGATAGAGACGCAGCGCGGTTTACGGTCCAGGTGCGTTATCGTTCATCGCGAGCAAGCTCGGCTCCCACAGAAAGCACCGGATGGCTGGAAGCCGCTTGCAGCACGCCGTTATCAAACCATCTCAGGCAACGAGTTCAGGACTTTATCCAGGGTGATGGGATATTCCCGCACCCGTGCGCCTGTCGCGTTGTAGATCGCGTTGGCGATCGCCGCGCTGACCCCGCACAGTCCGAGTTCGCCCACGCCTTTGGCTTTCATCGGGGAAGACACCGGATCGGTTTCGTCGAGGAAAATCACTTCCTGCTCGGGAATGTCGGCGTGTACCGGCACTTCATAGCCCGCCAGGTCGTGGTTGACGAAGAAGCCCAGACGCTTGTCCACCGCCAGCTCCTCCATGAGCGCTGCACCAACGCCCATGGTCATCGCCCCGATGACCTGGCTGCGTGCCGATGTCGGGTTGAGGATACGACCTGCCGCGCAGACCGCCAGCATGCGTCTGACGCGGGTTTCACCGGTGGCCATGTTCACCGCGACTTCGACGAAGTGTGCACCGAAGGTCGATTGCTGGTACTTCTTGGCCAGCTCGGCAAACTCGATGGAGTCCTCTGCGACCAGCTCGTCATTACGAGCGGCCTGACCCAGCGGCACGCTGCGCCCTGCGAATTGCACCTGGCCGTCGCTGAACACTGCATCGTCAGCGTTGTAGCCCAGACGTCTGGTCACCGCTTCGCGAAGCTTCACGCACGCCGCATAAACCCCTGCGGTCGAACAGTTGGCGCCGAACTGGCCACCGGATCCGGCAGACACCGGGAAGTCCGAATCGCCCAGTTTGACCACGACGTCATCCAGGGTCACGCCCATCATCTCCGCCGCCGTCTGAGCAATGATGGTATAGCTGCCCGTACCGATATCGGTCATGTCGGTTTCCACCGTGACCTTGCCATTACTGCTCAAACGAACCCTGGCTCCGGATTTGAGCAGCAGGTTGTTGCGATAAGCGCAGCCCACCCCCATACCGATCAGCCAGTTGCCCTCGCGTTGCATGCCCGGGCGTGGATGGCGCTTGTTCCAGCCGAAACGTTCGGCACCGGTCTGCAGACACTGGACTAGGCTGCGTTGCGAAAACGGTCGTTGCGGGTTGCCGGGGTCGACCTGTGTGTCGTTGATGATCCGAAACTGGATGGGGTCCAGGCCGAGCTTCTCTGCCATCTCGTCCATGGCGATTTCCAGGGCCATCAACCCTGGCGTTTCACCCGGTGCGCGCATGGCGTTGCCTTCAGGCAAATCCAGCGTGGCCAGGCGCATGGCGGTCATTCGGTTGTCACCGGCATACAGAAACTGGGTCGGCTGCACGGCGTTCTCCACGCCACCGCCAGCGAGATCACCGGACCAGCCTTCATGGGCAATGGCGGTGATTTTGCCGTCCTGGCTGGCACCGATGCGGATGCGCTGGACAGTGGCCGGTCGATGCGTGGTGTTATTGATGATCTGCGGGCGTGCCAAAGCCACTTTTACCGGGCGGCCGCACTGCTTCGATCCGAGTGCTGCAAGAATGGCGTCAGACCTGATAAACAGTTTGCCGCCGAAACCTCCGCCTATATAGGGCGACACCAGACGCACATTTTCTTTAGCCAGCCCGAGGGTGGTGGCAACGTCGCCGACACTCCAGGCGATCATCTGATTGGACGTCCAGAGGATCAGCTTTTCACCTTCCCAGGTCGCCATGGAACTGTGCGGCTCCATGGCCGCGTGAGACTGGTCCGGCGTGGTGTAAGTCGCATCGAACTGCACGGGCGCTGAACTGAAGGCCCCGGCAAAGTCACCGCGAGCGGTATCCGGCGCTTCGCCCTCCGGTTTGACGGCGGCATTCAGGTCATGACCCAGATCGTACCGACCGTTGCTGCGCAGATACTCGACCTGCACCAGTTGCGCAGCGGCACGCGCTTCTTCGAAAGACTCAGCCACCACCAGCGCGATTGCCTGATGGTAGTGCTGGATTTCAGGTCCGCCGAGCAGTTTTGCGGTGTTGTATTTGCCTTTGCCCAGCTTGCCTGCACTGGCTGCCGTGACAATCCCCAGTACGCCGGGTGCTGCGTTTGCAGCCTCCAGATTCATGGAGCCGATGCGGCCCTTGGCAATGGATGAGGTCACGACGTAGCCGTAAGCCTGGTTCGGTACCGTGTCGTGATGCTCATAGGCGTAAGGTGCCTGCCCGGTGGTTTTCAGCTTGCCGTCAATACGCGGAGTGGCCTTGCCGACGACTTTAAGCTGGTCGATGGGGTTGGTGGTGGCCGGGGTATCGAATCTCATGAGGCGGCCCTCGCTTGCGCCATGACCGAAGCCAGCGTGCGCTCGGCGAGCGTCACTTTGAATTCGTTCTCATGGGTTGGCGTCGCGCCATGCAGCAGCTTTACGGTGACCGCTTTTGCACCCTCAGGCATCAGCGCGTCGGCTTCTTCAACCCTCCATGGCTTGTGCGCGACGCCGCCCAATGCGATCCGGCCTTTGCCATTGCTTTGAATCACGGCAGCCACCGAGATCAGCGCAAACGCATAAGAGGCCCGGTCGCGGACTTTCTGGTACAGGTGCGTGCCGCCAAGGGGCGCAGGCAGCGTGACAGCAGTAATCAGCTCGTTGGCCGCAAGAGACGTTTCGATGTTGGGGGTCGTGCCTGGCAGGCGATGGAAGTCGGCAATCGGGATGACCCGGGTGGTGCCATCCGGGCGAACGGTTTCCACTTGAGCATCCAGGACGCGCATCGCAATCGCCATGTCGCTTGGGTGCGTGGCAATACAGGCGCTGCTGACACCGATAATCCCCAGCTGCCGTGTGACGCCGCCGATGGCTGCGCAGCCACTGCCCGGATGGCGCTTGTTGCAGGCCTGATTAGTGTCGTAGAAGTAGGGGCAGCGGGTGCGCTGCAGTAAATTCCCGGCAGTGGTCGCAGCGTTGCGCAGTTGCCCGGAAGCACCGGCCAGCAGCGCGCGCGATAACACGCCGTAATCCTTGCGTACTCGTGGGTCTGCGGCCAGGTCGGTGTTGCGCACCAGGGCTCCGATGCGCAGGCCACCTTCAGGCGTTGCTTCAATACGGTCCAGCGCAAGATCATTCACGTCGATCAGGTGCAGCGGGGTTTCGATTTCCAGCTTCATCAGATCCAGCAGGTTAGTGCCACCCGCAATGAATTTGGAGCCTTCGGTCTGTGCGGAGTGTGCTGCCGCTTCAGCCGGGGATTGGGCGCGTACATAGGTGAAGGGTCTCATGCAGTCACCTCCGCGACTTCGCTGATGGCAGCGATGATGTTGGAGTAGGCACCACAGCGGCAGATATTGCCGCTCATGCGTTCCTGGAATTCACTGGCAATCAGTTGCGGTCGATCTGTCAGGCTCTGACTGACATGGCTCGGAATGCCCTGACGGATTTCGTCGAGCACTGCGACGGCCGAGCAGATCTGCCCCGGCGTGCAATAGCCGCACTGGAAACCGTCATGTTTGATAAACGCGGCTTGCATTGCATGCAGTTTGTCCGGGGTCCCCAGACCTTCGACCGTAGTGACTTTCGAACCTTGCTGCATCACTGCCAGGGTCAGGCATGAGTTAACCCGTTTGCCATTGACGATCACGGTGCAGGCGCCGCATTGACCGTGGTCGCAGCCTTTCTTGGTGCCCGTCAGGTGCAAGTGCTCGCGCAAGGTGTCGAGCAAGGTCGTGCGGGTGTCCAGCTCCAGTTGCCGAGGTACGCCGTTCACCTCAAGGGCAACCGCTGCCCGCACCGGGCGCGCCATCTGGTTTGCCGCCGAGGCGAGTGCGGAAATGAACGGGGGGAGCGCTACGGTACTGGCGGTCACTGCGCCCACGATCAGGAATTTGCGTCTGGTTATTTTCATCAGGTCACGGTCGTCCATTGTTTTGTTCCCGTTTTGATGGGGAAGGGCTGCGAATTCAGCGTTAGCCATGGCAGCGGCACCTGTTTCGGTGCCTTCAGTAAAAGTGGCTTGCGTCGGGCGTCTCTGCGTCCGTGGTTGCAGCCCGATCGGGGCTGGCCGCTTTCAGCGGGATCAAGATTACGACTCGCGACTGTTGCCGAAAGTTTGAGTCAATCGCTCACTTGCTGTTATGAATTGCTTTCATGAATCCAGGCCGGATCAGAGTCTGGAGGTGACGGTAGTGCCATGGCGCCCCCGGGACTATGCACGCAGAGCGCAATACACACCTGAGCCCGGCTCATCAATGTACGTCGGGCCTTTAAAAACGGGTGCTTCGTGCTGTTACCAAGGGGCGTGCTTCGATACATTTTGAAAACAAACAGCGTGGAGTATTAAGCGCCGAGTGGTTTAATCGTCCCATTATATGAAGAGGGCTCATGAATGGCGCGGGACGGTTACAACGATTTACTGGCGTTCATCGCCGTGGCGCGGGAAAGAAGCTTTACGCGGGCCGCCGCTCAGCTTGGGGTTTCGCAATCGGCGTTGAGCCATACTATTCGCTCATTGGAAACCCGTCTGGGCGTGAGGTTATTGACGCGTACCACTCGTAGTGTGTCGCCGACCGAGGCTGGCGAGAGGCTGTTCGAAAGCCTTGCGCCGCGTTTCGAAGAGATCGACGCGGATCTGGATGAGGTCATTGGCCTGAGTGACAAACCGCGAGGCACCATTCGCATCACGGCAACCGATCACACCGCGAATACGGTGCTCTGGCCAAGGCTGAAAAAAATCCTCCCGGAGTACCCCGATCTTAAAATCGAAATCGTGACTGACTATGGCCTGACCGACATTGTCGCTCAGCGTTATGACATCGGCGTGCGCTTGGGCGATCAGGTTGCCAAGGACATGATTGCCGTGCGCATCGCGCCGGACATGCGCATGGCCATCGTCGGCGCGCCGTCCTACCTTGAGCAACGCGCGGCACCGCTGAAACCCGAGGACCTGCATCAACATAACTGCATCAACCTGCGGCTGCCGACCCATGGCGGTTGTTATGCCTGGGAGTTGGCCAACGGCAAAAACGAGCTGCAGATTCGAGTGGACGGGCAGCTTACATTCAACGGGGTTTACCAGATTCTTCAGGCCGCACTTGATGGCGGCGGGCTGGCCTACATTCCGCAGGAACTGGCACAGCCGCATGTCGATGCAGGTCGGCTGAACTGGGTACTGGAGGAGTGGTTCCCGACTTTTCCGGGCCTTCACCTGTTCTACGCCAGCCGCCGTCAATCATCACGCGCACTGGCGCTCGTGGTGGATGCACTACGGTTGAATACATGAGCCTGGTTCATAAGTGCATCTTGATTTCTGGTCTTACTCAATAATTCGCAGGTCCTTAGGATGGGTTGAACGTTTATTCTGCCATTTCGAGAGGACCTTATGGACCACCGTTATCTGGGCCGCAGCGCTCTGAAAGTATCGCCCTTGTGCCTGGGCGCCATGATGTTTGGCGGCGAAACGGATGAGCCCACCTCACGGCGAATCATTGATAAGGCCTTCGAGCAGGGCGTGAATTTCCTCGATACCGCCGACGCCTATCATGCCGGTCGATCCGAAGAGGTCGTCGGTCGAGCCATCGCGGCGCAACGCGATAACTGGGTGCTTGCCACCAAGTTCGGTTACCCGACTCCCGATCATCAGGGGCCGAACCATCAGGGGCAGTCGCGCAAGTGGATCATGCAGGCGGTTGAGGCGAGTCTGAAGCGACTGGGCACGGACTACATCGACATTCTGTACTTCCACCGGGCTCTGACGGATGCGCCGATGGAAGAGGGGATTCGTGCAGTCGGCGATCTGATTCGGCAGGGCAAGATCCGTTACTACGGGGTCTCCAACTTTCATGGGTGGCGCATTGCGGAAGTGGTGCGCATCGCCGATCAATTGGGCATTGAACGTCCGGTGGCGAGTGAGCCGCTGTACAACATCGTTGATCGTAGCGCTGAGGTTGAGCAACTACCGGCGGCTGAGCAATACGGTCTGGGTGTCGTGTCTTACAGCCCGCTGGCCCGCGGTGTGTTGAGTGGCAAGTACGGGGTGGATGCAGCAGTGCCCGCGGACTCCCGTGCCGCACGTGGCGACAAGCGTCTTCAGCAGACCGAATGGCGCCCTGAGTCACTGAAAATCGCCCGGACGATTGCCGAGCATGCGGCTGAGCGCGGCACGACGTCCATTGCATTCGCGCTTGCCTGGGTGTTGACGAACAGGCTGGTCAGCGCTGCGATTGCCGGGCCACGCACCGAGGCCCAGTGGGACAGTTATCTGGATGCGCTGAGCCTCGAATTGGGGCCTGAAGATGAGAAGCTGGTGGATAGTCTGGTAGTGCCGGGGCATACGTCGACTCACGGGTATACCGATCCGGGGTATCCGGTGCAGGGGCGTAAGACTAGAGCCGACCTGATTGTTTGAACTCGCCGGGCTTCTGTAGGAGCTGCCGAAGGCTGCGAAGCGGTGTGTCAGAAGACGAATTCGTTGGCAGTGATAACGTCTCGCGAACAAGTTCACTCCTACCGGTCCGGGGTGTTACCGCAGTATTCGCTTTGCTTTTGATCTAAGGCGATAGCGAATTCCGGCCGGCGTGGTTTAACGCCGAACACTTATCACCACCCATACAACCGCCCCCAAACCTGCACCTGACCCTCGGCATCAACCGCCTGATACTCTGGGAACTGCGCGCCTGTCGCGCACGCATGGTTGGGCAGGATGCGCAGGCGGCTGCCGATCGGATAGCGTTCGGTAATGTCGGCTACCGAGGTGCTGATTACCCCGTGCTCCTGATTGGCACCTTCGAATACGGCCCCCTCAATCCATTCACCGGCTTCGGCGCAAACCTGTCCATAACCAAAGTCACGTTTCTGCTTCAGGGTTCCGCGATCCCGGCTCATCGCCATCCAGCCTGCATCGGTAATGATCCAGCCTTTTTCCACCTGATGGCCGATCACAGTAGTGAGGACGCTCAGGGCCAGTTCATCAGCCTGACAAACGCCGACGTTGAGCATCACCAGATCAAAAAATACATAAACCCCCGCACGTACTTCCGTCACACCTTCAAGGCTGGCGGCTGACAGTGCTGTGGGCGTCGAGCCGACGCTCACTTCAGCGCAGGGCAATCCTTCAGCCCGTATTGTTTCTGCTCCCCGCACACAGGCCAGACGCTCCTGTTCAGCCATCGCCTGCAATGCTTGTGGGTCATCGAGTTCGTAGCTTGACCCGGCATGGGTCATGACGCCGCGTAATTGCATGCCGCCCTCGTGCAGGGTTTGCGCGACCTGCAACAGGGTCGGGTCGTCGACTTTCAAGCCGGAGCGATGACCGTCGCTGTCGATTTCGATCCAGACCTCGAAGCAATGGCCATGCGCTTTGCCAAAGCTGACGATTGCATGCGCGCCGACCAGGCTGTCGGTCACGATACTCAGGCGACAACCTTTGGTCCGCAGGTCCAGCGCCTGCTGCAGTTTCCCCGGCGCCATTGCCACCCCGTAAAGAATGTCGTCGATGCCATGGGCGAAACAATGAGCAGCTTCTTTCAAGGTCGAAACGGTGATGCCATGAGCGCCAGCCGAACGCTGGGCGTCGATGACCGCCAGGCATTTGCTGGTTTTGACATGGGGGCGCAGTCGAACGTCTAGCGTGTCCATGCGCTGCTGCATACGCAGGATGTTGCGATGCATGCGCGGTAAGTCGATAACGGCGGCGGGAGTGTCCAGGGTTTGAAAGGTCGGCATGGTCTTGGCTCTTGGTGGCGGTGCATGCTGGTAATCTACTTCGTTGGCGTAAGTCTGTGGTTAAATGCCCCTGCATTAATCATTAAGTTGAATTGAATGATTGCCATCGAAGATTTGCGTCTGGCGGTGACCCTTGCCCGTTCTGAATCCCTCAGTGCCGCGGCCCGAAGCCTGAATGTCTCTCCACCTGCGTTGTCCATGCGCTTGCGCAAGCTGGAAGGGCTACTGGGTATCAGCCTCGCAAACCGTACTGCACGGCAGTTGAGCCTGACAGCCGAAGGTGAGCGCTTTGCACGGCAAAGCGCACTGCTACTGGAGCAGCTGGAAGCGCTGCCTGAAGACTTCAAACAGTCCGATGATCAACTGCGCGGCACGCTGAGGCTGGCAGCACCGTTTGGTTATGGTCGGTTGCGTATCGCGCCGTTGTTAGCCCGTTTCGCCAAATTACATCCGCAGCTGAAGGTCCACCTGGACTTGCGCGAAACGCCTTGGCCGGATCGTTATGACTGCGACGCGGTAATTCATATCGGTGGCTTCAGTGACAGTTCGTGGGTAGCACGTACTCTCGCGGCCAACCAGCGCTGGCTGTGCGCGAGCCCGGCCTACCTCGAGCAGCATGGAACGCCCGAATCACCCGAAGATTTATTACGGCATCGCTGTATCTGTATTCGCGAAAACGAAGAAGACGTCACCCTGTGGCAACTGCGCAAACAGTCAGTGCGGCGCACGCTGCGTATCGAGCCAGCGATGCTCAGCAATGACGGCAGCGTCGCAAGGCGTTGGGCGGAGCAGGACCTGGGGCTGGTGTTGCGCTCTCAATGGGATGTCAACGACGCGTTGGCGAGCGGGGCGCTGGTGCGGGTCTTGCCAGAGTGGGAATTCGACAGCGCGCCCATCAGCCTGCTGGTCCGCTCCCGGAAAAACCGTACAGCGCGTTTGCAGGTGTTGGTGGCGTTTCTTGAAGAGTCGTTGGGGGGCTAACCTGGAGTGGCTTTGCGGGAGCCGGGCTTGCCCGCGATAAGGTCGGATGCGGTTCACTTTAGATCGCGTCCAGCCTTATCGCGGGCAAGCCCGGCTCCCACATGAAACTGCATTTCAATCAGAAGGTTTTGGGATTTAAACCGCAGCCTTTTCCTCAATCACCACCCGTTCAAACCGACCCGCCAGCAAGCCGTAGGACAGAATGCCCAGCACGCCATGCGCTGCGACAAACCACAGGGCAATATTGAACGAGCCCGTCACCGCAACGATGTAGCCAATTACCAACGGGGTGATGATCCCGGCGATGTTGCCGATGCCGTTGAACACGCCGCCGCTGAGGCCGACCATGTTTTTCGGTGCGGTATCGGACAGCACTGCCCAGCCGACTGCCGCCAGACCTTTACCGAAGAACGCGATGGCCATGACGGTGATCACCATCCAGTTGGCGTCGAGGAAGTTGGCCGAGACCAGGATCGTCGACATGGCCATGCCGATGATAAACGGGGTCTTGCGTGCGATTGACGGGTGTACGCCGCGACGAATCAGCAAGTCCGAGAGCATGCCGCCCAGAACACCACCGGAGAAGCCGCAGATAGCGGGAAGCGCTGCCACCCAGCCGGCTTCCATGATGGTCATGCCGCGTCCCTTGATCAGGTAGATCGGGAACCAGGTGATGAAGAAGTAGGTGAGGGCAGTAATGCAGTACTGACCCAGATAGATCGACCACAAGGTACGGCTGGTGAACAGCTGCTTGATTTCGCTGAGTTTGGCCTTGGGTTTCTTCGTCGTGCGGGTTAACTCCAGGTCCACCAGTGCGCCGCCCTCGCGCATATATTCCAGCTCCCGAGGGCTGAGGTTCTTGTCGCTGTGCGGTTCGCGATAAAAAGCAAACCACACCACGCTCAGCAGCAGACCCAGGCCACCCATCCACAGGAATACGTGTTCCCAACCCCAGGCATGGGTCAGCCAGGCCATCAACGGAGTGAACAGCACGACCGCCATGTATTGAGCCGAGTTGAACAATGCCGATGCCGTGCCGCGTTCACTGGTGGGGAACCAGCAGGAAACAATGCGGTTATTGGCCGGGAAGGCGGGCGATTCAACCAGACCGAGCATGAAGCGCATGGCGAACAGGCTGATGGCTGCTGAAGCTCCCATCAGGCCAAACCAGCCGACGGTGCCCTGCAACATGGTAAACACCGACCACAACACCAGGCTGCATCCATAGACGCGACGAGCACCGAAGCGGTCGAGCAACCAGCCGCCTGGAACCTGGCCCAAGGCATAAGCCCACGCAAATGCGGAAAAGATCACGCCGAGCATCATCGGATCCAGTCCCAGGTCCTTGACTACCCCGGTGCCCGCGATCGACATGGTGGCGCGATCGGCGTAGTTGATCACGGTAACAACGAAAATCAGGGCAAGAATCAGAAAGCGGTGGCGACCAACCCGGGCTTGCGCCTCGACCTGATCCAGGGGGATGGATTTCGAAAGCATGGGGCGTCTCCTGTAGGGACGTTTTATTTTTGTTAAAAGATATGACGGAATCTTTCCCCGATAGTAGGAGTGTTGGTGGATATACGTCTAACATAGATGCTGGATAGGTTGATGCGGATTTTGAATCGTGGAATTACATCAGTTGCGGTGCTTTGTGGCCGCCGCAGAGGAGCTGCACTTCGGGCGGGCCGCTACCCGGCTGCATATGACGCAACCACCGCTGAGCCGTCAGATTCAGCTACTTGAGCGTTCGCTGGGCATCGTGTTGCTTGAACGCAACAACCGCGGTGTCAAGCTGACGGCCGCAGGACGAGGGTTTCTGCGTGATGCGCGGCACATCCTCGCATTCTCCGAGCAGGCGGGAAATTCCGCCCGGCGTTTGGCCTCTGGTGAGGTGGGCAGGCTGACACTGGGTTTCACCGGCGTCAGTGCCTACAGCCTGGTGCCGCAGTTGTTGGCCAAGGCTGCAATTGAGATGCCCGAAGTCGAGTTTGTCCTTAAAGAGATGGTCTCTGATGCCCAGTTGGACGCGTTGTCAGCGAACCTGATCGACATCGGCCTGGTGCGCCAGGTCAGAGAGCGAGAGGTTTTCGCCGCGCAACTGGTGTATCGGGAACCTTTACTGGTGGTCTTGCCTGCCGACCATCCGATGACAGCGCAGGCGTCCATTGCTGTGGCGGACCTGCATCTTCAGCCGTTTGTGATGTATGCCCCGGATGAAGGGCGTTACTTTTACGACTGCATCGTCGGGTTGTTTGCCATGAGCGGTGTTACTCCGCATTACACCTACCACCTGGGCCAGACCCACACCATTGTCAGCATGGTTCAGGCAGGACTGGGGTTGTCGATTGTTCCGGCTTCCGCGCAGCAGTTGCACAGTGGCGCAGTAGCCTTTCGGCCTTTGCGCGACGCGAATCTGAATGCTGATCTGCACATGATCTCCCGCAACGATAACGAAAATCCGGTGCTGCCCGCGTTCAGAGACTTGCTCAGCAAGGAGTTTGAAAATAATCGTCCCTGAAAAAACCGCCAGTCGATCCGGTCACGATGGCAAAGTCAGGCCAAGCCTCGTTATGCTTCAGCCATGACTACCTCTCTGCCAATACGTCAACCCTGCCCACCGGGTGCCTGCAATTGCGGGCGTGAGCGGTTGCAGGAGCAGGACGTGCGGATTCTGGCGTTGACCCGGCAGGAGGAGAAGCGTTTGCTGGAGCGCCTGGAGAATCTGCAAAGCCTGGCGGATCTGCAAAAAATGCAGCGCCTGCTTTATGAGCAGTTAGGTATTCGCGTGGAGGTGGTACCGGGGTTTAACGAAGTACGGACCATGCGCGGTATCGTCATTGATATCGATGAGCTGCCAGGTTTGTGCCGCAAGACCCGGCAATCGATCCCGGCGGCGATTCGCCGGGGCCTGGAAAAAAATCCCGAAATTGCTTATCGGTTGCTGGATGCTCACGATCTGTTCCGTGATGCCTGACTTTCCGAAGATGACGAGATTGCCGTTCTGCATCACGTTGTCGCGCAGGAAACGTAGGGCCAGTAGGAGTGAGCTTGCTCGCGATAGCGGTACACCGGTTGAGAAATTATCGTCTGATTCGACGTTATCGCGAGCAGGCTCACTCCTACAGTAAGAGCATTTCCAAATCAGATAGGCGATTTTGATAACAACTGGCGAGTCCTGCGAGGCAACGCAGTGTCAGGAATACAAGGCTCACTCCTGCAGGAGTGAGCCTTGCTCGCGGCCTTGTTATCAGTCTGCTACCGACGAAGGATTGGTTTGCAGCAGTACTTTGGCATGGACGGCCATCAGATCGTCTTCAAGCGTTGACAGGCCTGTTGTCATCCGTGAGTTGCGGTCGTTGCGCAGCGCGTCTTCGATCATACCCAGCAGATTACGAGACTTGGAAACCTCTCTCGGCGTAGTGGTCGTATCGACCAGTTTGCCTTCTTCATACTTCAATCGGGTCGTGGACTGGCTGACGTTCTGAGTAGAGCTGGCCTCAACCAGTTTGCCTTTGTCGTAGCCGATGCGGGTCGTGCTGCTGGCCTTGTCTTCAATCTGGTAGAAATAATAATTCTGCGACTTCGAGTCTCGGTTCAGCGTCAGGGCCGTGCCTGGATAAAGACTCTTGTGGTACGAGGCGCTGAGGCTGGACGTCTGGCTCTGCTCCACAGACCTGTCCGCGCTTGAGGTGCCTTTGGTCTGCGTCGTTTGCGAAGCCTGGTAGGAGAACTTGTCGACCTCGGCGGGGCGCATCGGATTGGGGTACAGGCTGGTCTGCGTCAAAGAGGCGCTGAAATCGGCAAGCCCGGTCAGCATTGAACGATCAATGCTGTTCAGGTTGGAACTGGGGGTAGCGCTGAGACTCTTGGTCGTGCTCTGCAGTGACGAGAACGCATCTTTGAACAGCGCCATCAGGTCCTCGTCACCTTCACCACGGCTTTGCGCTGCATCAAATTGTTCCAGGTAGCTTTGCACTGCCTTTGCTTGCTGTTGCGCGTTGCCAAGGATGGCACTGTTGTTTTTGACGCTCAGTTGAACATTGCCGGTTGGCCCGCTCATGTCGACCGATTTGGCTTGCTCATCAGCCTTGAAGCTGAGTGTCTGGTATTGATCCTCGCCGACTTTCAGGCGTGCGCTGAGGTCGATCGAGGAAAACATATCTGGGTCAAGTTGAGCGAGGTCGCCCAGGTTCAGGCGTGGCTTACCTGCGGTCATGCCATCAATCGCGCCCTGAAATGACCCGGCCAGAGAGGTCAGTGCTTCAAGTTCAGCGTCATTGAGTTCACCTCCGGTGACGTCTGCGCTGACTGCGACACCATCATCCTGACTGCTCAAGTTCAGTGTAATGGTCGCGCCACTGGTAGTTTTCAGGGTCAGCGTGATGGTGTTATCTGCGTTGCCGTGTAGTTGCGCCTGAGCGGATTTAACCGCGCTGGCATCTTTCACATCGCCTGCGGCTGATTTGACCAGCGACTGCGAGATCGAACTTGCGCCGCCTTTTGCCAATTGCTCCAGCAAGGCCGCGCCCAATCCCTGAAAACGTCCGGCAGTCGCGGAAGTCGACATGTTGCCCGTCATCGCTACAGTCACGGCGTCGCGCACATCCTGTTCCAGGGTGTACACCGGCGCAGTGTTGGACAGGCCTCCGCGGATGGAGTAAACGGCCGCGTCGGCAACCTTGGAATCGACACCGAGCATGACCACGGACGCCGGAGAGTTGGCGAGTGTCGGAGCAGTATTTTCGGTGGTCACCGGTACTGTCGTCGTAGTCAGGCTGGGCGTGAGCGGCGTGTTGGCAGTAACTAACGAGATAGAGGTCATAGCGCTTCCATGCTGGCGTAGTTGGTTTTGTATCTACTTTGTAGCGGCCGTTGACATGGAAACTTTAGAAAGTACCCCACGGGAAAGTCTCCAGCGGGGAAGAGGTATTCAGCCCTGACGCTTATCAGGCAGGAGGCAACTTGTTGGCGAGGGTTAGACGCGGTAAATGCGGCCTGACGCCTCGCGAACAAGTTCGCTCCTACCGGTTAGCGCTGTGTGGCGGTGCAGTAGTTGCTGCAGACGAAGATTCTGTGTCTGTTCAAGCCGCTACTCATTAGGCTCATCGGTATTGATGTACTTGGGCACTTTGGCCAGTGGCAAACGGCGAGCCTGTTCAATGCTGATACCTGGGCGATTCGGCAAGGGTTCGAGTTTCTGCGTCTGGCCGGTTTCAAGGCTGCGTTCGATCGCCGCCAGCACTCGTACGTCGCGCCAGCCTTCATCGCCGTCGGGCTCTGGTTCGCGGTCCTGGAGGATGCAATCGGAGAAGTATTGGGTTTCACCGCCAAACTGATCAACGACCGGATGCTCATGCTCTTTTGTCTCGTCGCCAATAATGGCGCGGTAACTGATCGCAACGCCTTCACCAAAACCAAAACACGGTGAAGCTTCGAACTCGCCCTTGGTACCGATCAACTGGTAACGCTCAGTAGCGGGCAGGCTGTAACTGACGGTGAATTGCGCCAGTCGTTCTTCAGGAAAACGCAGCGTGACGCTGACGGTATCCGGCGTGTTGATCTCTCGCCCCGGTGTCTGGACCGCTACAGCATGCACTTCCAGGGGTTCTGCATCGAACAGGTTCCGCACAGCATTGATCGGGTAGGGCCCCATGTCTGCCGCTGGACCGGCCCAGTAGCCGCTTTGCATGCGGTGATTTTTCGGGTCTGTGGTCTGCGCAAAGGTGGCTGTAAACAACCTCGGATCGCCGATTTCACCGGCGCGAACCCGGTTGATCATCTCCACTGTGCCCGGCTCGAAATGCAGCCGGTAAGCAATCATCAGCTTGGAACCCGAGCGCTTGGCGGCTTCGGTGATTGCGATGCAATCCTCTTCGCTGGTTGCCATGGGCTTCTCGAGCAGCACATGGATCCCGGCTTCCAGTGCCGGTACGGCGAACTCTCGATGACGAAAGTTAGGCGTGGCCAGGTAAATAGCGTCGATTTCGCCCGATTTGAGCAAGGTGTCGAATTCGTCGTAGTGATAGCTTTTCAGGTCGTAAAGCTCAGCCAGCTTGTCGGCTTTGATCGGGTCGCCAGTGACCAGTGCAGTCATCACCGAGTTATCAGTCTGATCGACGCCGGGCATGAACGCCCCTTGAGAAATCCAGCCTCCGGCAACCACTGCGTAACGGATTTTGCCCTGTGCATCTGGCATGAGATAAGCCTCCAGAATCGCCCGGCGGTATGCCCGGCACTTATAGAAAGGGCACGCACGGGCGCAGTAAGTTCAAACCGATTGCCTGTTGGATCAGGTCGCGGAGGCCGGCGACGGCAAATTGATGTCAAGCTTTGTAATACTTTTCGTGAGTAGGAAAGTGACTTTTTCGTTGTAGGATCACAGCCCGTAATAAATCTCAGGATCGTATGAACACCGTACAGGAACCTCCCGGTTGCTTTGCCTTTAACTTGAGCTTCGATTCCGCTTCCTCCTCAGGATCAGCTCGTCTGAATACCCCCTTCGATAATCCGTCTAGTGTGTCCTTTGCGGCCGACGTGTTTTTACGTCCGGCAGGCTCACCAACGTCCGTCAAATCCCGTCTGCGAGAGATTCAATAGTTCTATGGAATGGATAGCTGATCCCACGGCCTGGCTTGGCCTGCTCACTCTGATCGTTCTGGAACTGGTGTTGGGCATCGATAACCTGGTGTTCATCGCGATTCTCGCTGACAAGTTGCCTCCCGAGCAGCGTGACAAGGCGCGGGTCATCGGCCTGTCGCTGGCGTTGATCATGCGCCTTGGCTTGCTGGCCAGTATTTCCTGGATGGTGACCCTGACTGCGCCGCTGTTCGAGCTGTTCGACCACAGCTTCTCGGGGCGAGACCTGATCATGCTGTTTGGTGGTGTGTTCCTGCTGTTCAAGGCCACCATGGAATTGCACGAGCGACTCGAAGGTCATGTTGCCGAACGTACCAGCAACAGCACGTATGCCCGATTCTGGCCCATCGTTGCGCAAATCGTGGTGCTGGACGCCGTGTTCTCCCTGGACGCGGTGATTACCGCCGTGGGCATGGTCGAGCACTTGGCCGTGATGATGATTGCCGTGATTTTCTCCATCGGCCTGATGATCATCGCCAGCAAACCGTTGACCAAATTCGTCAACTCTCACCCCACCGTGATCATGCTGTGTCTGGGCTTCCTGATGATGATCGGCTTCAGCCTGACCGCCGAAGGCCTGGGCTTCCATATCCCTAAAGGCTATCTGTATGCGGCGATTGGCTTCTCGATCCTGATCGAGCTGTTCAATCAGGTCGCTCGCAAGCGTCGCAAGAAGTCGTTGCACGGTGCGCGGCCTATGCGTGAACGCACGGCTCATGCGGTACTGCGCCTGTTGGGTGGTCGCAAGCTGGATGCTGATGAGGTGGGCGAGGAAATCGCTGACCTGCTTGAAGGTGAACAGACTGAGGCGGTGTTCCACCGTCGTGAGCGGGTGATGATCAGTGGCGTACTGCAACTGGCCGAGCGGCCGATTCGTTCGGCCATGACGCCAAGGGCCGAGGTGGATCTGATCGACGTGTCGGACGACCCGGAAACGGTGCGTACCAAGCTGATGCATTCGTCCTATTCGCGCCTGCCACTGATTCGCGAAGGCCGCGTGGATGAGCCCTTGGGCTTCGTGCACAAGAAGGAGTTGCTCAAGGAGTTGCTGTCCGGCAATGAGCCGAACCTGGAGTTCATGGCGCGTAAAGCGATTAACTTGCTGGAAAGCTTCACGATCCTTAACGCTCTGGAGCAGATGCGCAAAGAGTCAACGCACATCGCCTTCGTGATCAACGAATTCGGTGACTTTATCGGCCTGTTGACCATGACCGACATTCTGGAATCCATCGCTGGTGAGTTGCCGGACGCCAGTGAAATAGAAGGTCCGGACGTTGTGGCCGATGAAGGCGGTTTTATCGTCTCCGGAGGCCTTAACCTGAGTCAGGTGCGCGAGCGGGTCGGTTTTCAGGCCCATGCAACCGAGGACTATCAGACCCTCGCCGGTCTGGTAATGAGCCTGCTGGATCGCTTGCCCAGGATTGGCGACAAACTCGACTGGGAAGGCTGGGACATGACCGTTGTGGGTGTCGAAGAGCGACGTGTTACCCGGGTTCTGTTGCGCAAGCCGCAGTGACTATCAAGCGGTAAATGTCCCGCTATTGCTGGGCAAGCGCGAGCTAGACACCTCGCGCTCCAGCATCAGCGGGGCTGATAATCAGTATTTGCAAGGGTGGTTTTTCATAAGGCGGTTGTGAATTTAGATTGGCCCCATCACTTCGAAACAACTATTGGAGCCACATCATGAAACGCACTATCGCTTTGAGCTTTGCCCTTTCGATTCTGACCGCAACCAGCGCTTTCGCCAGCACATCGCCCATTCAGGCAGTGGCTGCGACCACTCAGGTTGCTGACCGCTCCACTACTGCATCCCCGGGAGTCCGTGTTGCCGGTGCCGGTAACAAGACCTTCGACCGCGTTGAAGTGAACCTGGACAAGAAGGTAGTGGTTGCAGAAAACCGCAAAGAATTCGGCTCGCAGTATCAGCGTTATTGATTGCGAGGTCCGAACAGAAACCGCCCGGCTAGCCGGGCTTTTTTGTGCCTGGCAGAAGGGCTTGTAACGGCCCGAAATTTGAGGTGTTGGTACCTGTGGGAGCGGGCAAGCACCGCTCCCACAGGTTACGTATTTATATCAGCGCCGACGCCTCAGCGATTCCGCAAACTGCGCTCCATCCGCGCCAGGCCTTCTTCCAGCAGCGACCTTGGGCAGCCGAAGTTCAGCCTGACAAACTGCTGGCAATCGTCACCAAATTCCACTCCGGCACTCAGGCCTACTTTGGCGTGTTCGAGGAAGAATTTCTGTGGATCGTCCAGGCCCAGCGCCGAACAGTCCAGCCAGGCAAGGTAGGTGCTTTGCGGCAGGTGCATGACGACGCCGGGCAGGCAGGATTTCACCGCTTGCGCGAGATAGTCACGGTTGGCTTGCAAGTAGGCATTGACCTGGCTTAACCAGTCCGCGCACTCGCTGTACGCCGCACGGGTGGCTTCCAGGCCCAGCACGTTGACACTGTCGACCAGCCCCAGACGACCAGCGTTGAAGCGTTTACGCAGAGACTCGTCCTGAATCACCGCAAAAGCAGTCTTCAGCCCGGCAATGTTGTAGGCCTTGCTGGCCGACATAAGGGTGATGGTGCGCTGGGCGATCTGTGGGCTGAGGGATGCAATAGGGACATGCCGACGGCCATCGAAAAGGATATCAGCGTGTATATCGTCAGAAATGATCAGAACGTCGTGCTGTACGCACGCTTCACCGATCAGGTGCAACTCTTCGCCGCTGAATACTTTGCCGAGCGGGTTGTGCGGATTGCTCAGCAATAAGGCACCGGCGTTTACCAGTTTGTTATTCAGCGCGGCAATATCCGTGTGGTACTCGCCATGGGCGTCGGCTTTGAACGGTAATTCGATGCGCGGCTGCTGCCAGTGATTCGGTGCGTGAGACAGCGGTGAGTAATTCGGCGTTTGCAGGACGACGCCCGAGTCGGCCGGAACCAGTGCGTTGAGCGCCATGTTGAAGCCGGGTTCGACACCGGGTAGAAACACCAGCTCTTGAGGCTGAACGCGCCAGCTGTAACGCTCCCAGAGGTAGTCAACCACTGTCTGGCGCAGGTTGTCCTGGGCCACGCCGTAGCCGAGCAGCGGATGCGCGAGTCGTTTCTGCAACGCCTGAATGATCGGCCCGGCCACCGGGAAGTCCATGTCCGCTACCCACATCGGCAGCACGTCGGCGGGATACAGGCTCCACTTTTTGCTGTCGGTGCCGTGGCGTTCGAATACGGTGTCCAGGTTGATCGTCATTTCAGTCTCTGTCGGCGGGAAGCAAGGGCGACAGGTTAGCTGCGCCCATCGCATCGGTCCACCGCCAGTGTCGAGAGCACCCGGACAGCTGAGGTCAGGTCAGCGCTGGTTCTTGTAGGCCTTGCCGTAGTGCCGCTCCAGGCGTGCCTGAATCAACTCCAGCCCAATGGAGAGCAGCCAGTAGATCAGCGCTGCAGTGGTCAGCATTTCGATATAGCGGTAGGACGACCGGCCATAAGACTGGGCAAGGAACATCACTTCCCAGACCCCCATTACCGAGATCAGGGAGGAATCCTTGAGCATCGAAATGAACTGGCTGGTGGTCGGTGGAATGATCGTGCGCATCGCTTGCGGCAGTGTGATTTGCCAGAACACCACGGTCGGACGCATGCCCAGCGCCGCAGCGGCTTCGCGTTGCCCGGGAGAAACACCGATGATGCCTGCGCGAAAAATTTCGCTCAGGTACGCGCCGTAGTTCAGCGACAGGGCAATGATGCCCGCACTGATTGCACCCGGTACCACGCCCAGTTGCGGCAGACCGAGGTAGATCAACAGAATCTGAATCAGCAGCGGCGTGCCACGGAAGAACGACGCGTAAAAACTGGCGATACCAAACGCGACTGCACTGTTGGACAAGCGCGCCAGCGCCGTGGCAAAGCCCAGTATCAGCGACAGCCATATCGAGCAGAAGCACAGAAAAAGGGTCAGCGCCGCGCCTTGAAGGAAGCCGTTTGGCGCCAGATGCAGCCCGACCAGATATTCCCATTTCGCGGCAATGATCGAGAACTTCAGGTCGAAGCTCATGAAAAACGCGATGCACAGGCCCAGCATCACCATCCAGGTCAGATACAAGCGCGTTTTAAAGCCGAACATTCGCAGCAGGCGCGAAGATCCGGCGTTCAGGTCAGGCGGGGCAGGTTGATGCTGGCTCATTGGGTAATGTCGGAGCCGATCCATTTCTGGGAGATCTTGCCCAGCGTGCCATCGGCCTTGAGCTCGGCGATGACTTTGGTCAGCTTCGCATCCCATTCAGCATCGCCTTTTTCGGTCGCGATGACGTTAGGTTCGGCGTAAAGCGTGTCGCCTGCGATCTTGAAGCGTGGGTCCTGATTGATGCGCTCACGCGCAGTGATCAGGTTGGTGACCATGGCGTCGAGACGCACACCTGCGCCCAGTGCCAGGTCCTGGAAAGCCACGGTTTCGTTGTCGTACGGCGCAGCCTGAACAGCGTCGAACGGGTAACTGATAGGCTTGTCTTCTGCGCCTTCAATCACTAGATCCTTGTTCAGGTAAGCCTCGTAGGTCGAAGCGCTGATAACGCCGACTTTTTTACCGGAAAGGTCTTTGGCGGACTTGATCGCTTCACTCTTGGCGTTGACCACAACGACCGCTGGTGACTGATAGTACTCAACCGGGAAGTTGAACACCTGAGCACGGGCCTGGCTGGGTGTCATCGAGCAGATGCACACGTCATAACGGCTACCCCAATGGCCTGCGGCGATAACATCCCAGGATGGCGTAGCCAATTGCAGTTTCACGCCCAGCTTGTCGGCGACGGCTTTTGCCACATCGACGTCAAAGCCATCCAGCTGGTTTTGCTCATTGAGGAAAGAAAACGGTGGGTAGTTCTCCATCATCACACCGACCATTTCACCTTTTTTATTGATTTTATCCAGCGTCGCACCCGCCATCGCGGTGGAGCAGACGGACAGCAGGGCAAGACTCAAAGGCAAAACAGCACGTAAATTCATCACATCACCGAATAGATCGAATACAAATAATTGGTATATATTTAAACGCGATATTAAAAATGTCCTTAATTATTAATTGATCTATATGCCTGTTCTTTGGTTATAAGCACGGTTTTAGCGTTGATATACCGTCCCTGTTTTCCATTCATTTACCCGTTACGTGCATGCTCGTGACGGGCGTCCAGTATTCAGGAGTTCCCATGTCTGCGATCCACAAAACAATTCCCCTGCGCTTGCTCGACGGCGGCATGGGGCGGGAGCTCATGCGTATCGGCGCGCCATTTCGTCAGCCTGAATGGTCGGCATTGGCGCTGATTGAAGCACCTGAATTTGTCCTGAAGGCGCATCAGGCCTTCATCAATGCCGGGGCGCGGATTATCACCACCAACAGCTACGCGCTGGTGCCGTTCCACCTGGGTGAAGAACGCTTTACAGCCGCTGCTCCGGCGCTCTCCGAATTGGCGGGCGAGCTTGCGCGCAAGGCTGCAGTAGAGGCTTCGCAGCCAGTTCAGGTCGCTGGTTCGTTGCCGCCAGCTCTGGGGTCTTATCGCCCGGATCTGTTCGATCACGATCAGTCCGTCGCGATTCATCGCATCTTGATTGAGGGGCTCAAGGCCAGTGTCGACGTGTGGCTGGCTGAAACCCAGAGCTCGATCGCGGAAGTACGCGCGGTACGTGAAGCGCTGGGCCAGGACGAGAAGCCGTTGTGGCTGTCGTTTACCCTTGAAGATGGTCAAGACCATGGCCCTCGTTTGCGCTCCGGCGAAACGGTTGCTGAAGCGGCGGCGGTCGCCATTGAGCTGGGTGCCCGTGCGGTGCTGTTCAACTGCAGTCAGCCGGAAGTCATGGCCGCCGCGCTGGCGGCTGCGCGTGAAGTGATTGAGGCAGCCTCAGCGCAGATCGAGTTGGGCGTGTATGCCAACGCGTTTCCGGTGATGGAAGTGGAAGAAGAGGGTGCGAACGACACCCTGCACGACATCCGCGAAGACCTGGGGCCTGACGCCTATGCCCAGTGGGCGAATACCTGGGTAGAGCAGGGCGCTTCGGTGATCGGCGGCTGCTGCGGGATCGGGCCAGAGCATATCGCCGCGTTGCGCAGCCATTTCAAGCTGGCGTAGACCTCGGCAATCAAGTCTTGATCTGTAGGAGCGCACGAGCACCGCGAGGCCGCGATAGCGTTCTGCCTGACACACCGCTATCG
>NZ_JBTOQI010000006.1:0-187438 GCF_055283875.1 Pseudomonas sp. HP_14
CGCGATAGCGTCAGGACAGACGGTAATTTCTCAACCGATTTACCGTTATCGCGAGCAAGCTCACTCCTACAGGTCTAATGTTTGCTTCGCGACAGCGTGGTGTCAGGGACACTTTCATTTCAAGGATCAGGCGATGGAGCGCATCGCATGCGTATGCAGGTCTGCCTCATGGGCGGCCAGGATGTCCGGCAGCGAACCGCGCAGGTATTCAACCCATGTCTTGATCTTCGCATCCAGATACTGGCGCGACGGGTAGATGGCGTACAGGTTCAGCTCCTGCGAGCGGTATTCGGGCAGGACCCTTACCAGCGTGCCATTGCGCAGGCCTTCGATGGCGGAATAGATCGGCAAAATCCCCACGCCCATGCCGCTGCTGATCGCTGTCTTCATCGCGTCTGCCGAGTTGACCAGAAATGGCGAGGTATGGATGGTGACCATTTCCTGACCTTCCGGGCCATCGAACAGCCATTTTTCCAGCGGGAACACCGGGCTGACCAGTCGCAGGCATGCATGGTTGAGCAGGTCAGTGGGCTTGAGCGGGATGCCAAAGCTTTTGACGTACTCCGGCGATGCACACGCGATGCTGTAAGTGATGCCCAGACGCTGCGACACAAAGCCTGAATCCGGCAGCTCACTGGCAAGCACGATGGACACGTCATACCCTTCTTCGAGCAGATCCGGCACGCGATTGGCCATGGTCAGGTCGAAAGACACGTCCGGGTGGTTGCGTCGGTAACGGGCGATTGCATCGATCACGTAATGCTGACCGACACTGGACATCGAATGCACCTTGAGCTGGCCAGCAGGCCGCGCATGAGCATCGCTGGCCTCGGCTTCAGCTTCTTCCACATACCCCAGAATCTGTTCGCACCGCAGGAGATAACGCTTGCCGGCTTCTGTGAGCGCGATTCGGCGTGTGGTGCGGTTGAGCAAACGGGTTTGCAGGTGTGCTTCGAGATTTGAGACGGCGCGCGAAACGTTGGCGGTAGTCGTGTCGAGCTGAACGGCAGCGGCCGTGAAACTTCCCGCTTGCGCCACACAACTGAACGCACGCATGTTTTGCAGGGTATCCATGGGCAGTTCTCTGGAGAGATGGCAAATTGTGACACGAAGTAACTGACCCATGTCAGCATACCTAAGGATTATCTCCGTTTCTGTAACAAAGAATCGCACTTCTCCCGGCTTATCGGCGTTCGTGGCGGACCCTAGAATCGCGGCACTTGGGTCATTTTCACCTTACGTCGGGAAGTACCGTTGTGCGTCGCATCATCAGAAGGGCCGCGCCCTTCAGTGTCTGGGCTTTAACGTTAGTCATCAGCGGCTGCATCGGAACCGGCGGGATCGCACCAAAAGGCAAGGCTTTGCCTGTCGACAGCCTGGCCACCGACGCTGCCATCCGCAGCGCTGACCGGGATGCGCACTGGCCAGCCGCTCAGTGGTGGCGTGCCTATAACGATCCGCAGCTCAATCGCTGGATTGATCTGGCCGCCGCCGGTGCGCCGAGCCTGGCCATGGCAGCGGCCAGGGTCCGTCAGGCCAAAGCCATGGCGGGCCTGGCTGAATCCGCCGAGTCGTTGCACATCAATGGTGAGGCGTCGCTCAAACGTCACGATTGGGCGACGGATCAGTTTTACGGCCCCGGCGCACTCGCCAATACCACCACCTGGGACAACAATGCGTCCCTCGGGTTGAGCTACTCACTGGATTTCTGGGGGCGTGAAAGCAACGCGACCGAACAGGCCCTTGACATGGCTCACATGAGCGCTGCTCAGGCCCGTCAGGCGCAGCTCGAATTGCAGGACAACATCGTGCGCGCCTACATCCAGCTGTCGCTCGATTACGCTCAGCGCGACATCGTTGAAGCCACGCTTGCGCAGCAGCAACAGATTCTCGATCTGGCGCAGCGTCGGCTGAAGGGTGGTATTGGTACCCACTTTGAAGTCAGTCAGGCTGAAACGCCGTTGCCGGAAACCCATCGGCAAATCGACGCGCTGGATGAAGCCATTGCCCTGAGCCGCAATCAACTGGCAGCGCTTGCGGGCAAAGGTCCGGGGGAGGGCGCTAACCTTCATCGCCCGACGCTGTCCCTCACAACGGCCCTGAAATTACCTTCGGCTTTACCTGCGCAATTGCTCGGTCAGCGTCCGGACGTAGTAGCCAGCCGCTGGGCGGTCGCGGCTCAAGCGCGAGGCATTGATGTGGCGCATGCGGATTTTTATCCGAACGTCGATCTGGTCGGCAATCTGGGTTACATGGCCACTGGCGGCGGCATGCTGGAATTTCTGGCGGGTAAGAAATTCAACTATAGCGCCGGGCCTGCGGTGGGTTTGCCGATCTTCGATGGCGGGCGTTTGCGTTCGCAACTGGGGGACGCATCGGCGGGTTATGACATGGCGGTCGCACAATACAACCAGACGCTGATAACCGCCCTCAAGAGCATTTCCGATCAGTTGATTCGCCGTGAATCCATGGACAAGCAACAGGTGTTTGTCAGTGAGTCAGTGGCCTCGGCGCAGAAGACTTACGACATCGCGATGATCGCTTATCAGCGTGGCCTGACGGATTACCTCAACGTGCTCAACGCTCAAACCTTGTTGTTTCATCAGCAGCAGATTCAACAGCAAGTCCAGGCCGCCCGCCTCACGGCTCATGCGGAACTGGTCGTGGCGTTGGGCGGTGGGCTGCAAGCAGGCAACGACGCCCCAACCGAAGACAACACCCAAGCGCCGAAAACCCCGGCAGCGCTGGCGGTGTTTGGCCAATGAATATCTCTACTGACCCCCTCGATCTCGGTAGGAGCGAACTTGTTCGCGAGGCTTTTTATATGACGCGCCGCTTAACTCGCCTCGCCAACAAGTTGCCTCCTACCGGGGATTGCGTTCATGCAGGCGGGGCAACGCAGATCATCCTCGAGACTCCCTGCGAACCCAATACCGGTAGGAGCGAACTTGTTCGCGAAGCTTTTCATATGACGCGCCGCTTCGACCGTCTCGCCAACAAGTTGCCTCCTACCGGGGATTGCGATCCTGCCGGTAAAACAGGGCATGCCCGCTATAGCCAAACGGTGAATACCTCAAGCGAACGCTGTACTTGTGGGAGCGGGCAAGCGCCGCTCCCACAATTGATCGTCATTCGCCGCAACAGGTACGTGACATCTTGAACCGAATCACCCAACTCCCATGGCGCCGGGAATTCAATAGTTGGGCGCGTAGCGACGGGGTGACCTGGATCTACATCTTCAAGGTCCTGATCGCAGCCTTCCTCACTTACTGGCTGGCCCTGCGTCTGGAATTGCCGCAGCCGCGCACGGCGATGATTACGGTGTTCATCGTCATGCAGCCGCAGAGCGGCCATGTATTTGCCAAAAGCTTTTATCGCCTGCTTGGCACCCTGGCTGGCTCCACGGTAATGGTCGTGCTCATGGCCCTGTTCGCACAAAACTCCGAACTGTTCCTCGGCAGCCTCGCGCTGTGGGTGGGTTTCTGTTCGGCAGGCGCAGCGCGTTATCGCAACTTTCGCGCCTACGGTTTTGTGTTGGCTGGCTACACCGCTGCGATGGTCGGCCTGCCCGCCTTGGCGCACCCGGAAGGCTCGTTCATGGCGGCGGTCTGGCGCGTGCTGGAAATAAGCCTCGGCATCGTTTGTTCCACTGCCGTCACCGCTGCGATCCTGCCGCAAAGCTCTGGTGCGGCGATGCGTAACGCTCTGTATTCCCGCTTCGGCATATTCGCGCGCTTCGTCGCCGATGGCCTGCGTGGTGTTAACCCTCGGAATGCATTTGAAACCGGCAACGTGCGTTTCGTCGCCGAGGCGATTGGCCTGGAAGGGCTGCGCAGCGTGACTATCTTTGAAGACCCGCACATGCGTCGTCGTAACGGACGGCTTAACCGCCTGAACAGCGAATTCATGGCCATCACCACGCGCTTCAACGCCTTGCATCAGCTACTCGAACGCGTGCGGGGTGATGGCGTCAGCAGGGTGCTCATTACTGCACAACCGGGCCTCGCAGCCTTGGCCGAATTGCTCGACGGTTTCGCCAATCGTTTTCTTACCCCAGAGGATGCCGCGCAACTGGTTCAGCAACTGGAAGCCTTCAAGGCTGATTTGCCGGAGCGGGTTCGCGCCCAGCGTACGGCCCTTGAGGACATACAGCCCAGCGAAGCCGAACTGCTGGATTTTCACACCGCTTATGAGTTGCTGTACCGCCTGGTCAGCGATATGCACGACTATGCACAGACCCACGCCTCACTGGCCGATCACAAACACATCCGGGAAAAGTGGGAAGAAGAGTTCCTGCCCAAAACCAGCTGGATGACGGCAGCTGCGGCAGGCATTCGTGCAACGTTCATTCTGGCGATCATGAGTGTCTATTGGGTGGCGACCGCTTGGCCCAGCGGCGCGACCATGATCCTCGTGTCGGCGGCCACAGTCGCGTTATCGTCCACTACCAACAACCCGCGCCGCATGTCGTTTCAGATGGCCTGCGGCACTTTGCTCGGGGCCGTGCTGGGCTTCATCGAAACCTTTTTCATCTTCCCGAATATCGACGGTTTCCCGTTGCTCTGCCTGTTCCTGGCTCCGGTGTTCATGCTCGGCGCATTCCTGGGTTCGCGGCCGCAGTGGTCAGGTTACGGATTGGGATTGTTGATCTTCTTCGGCATTGGCTCGGTGCCGGATAATCTGACGATCTACAACCCCTACACCTTCATTAACGACTACATCGCCATGGTCATCGGCATGCTGCTGTGTGCCGCCGCGGGCGCGATCATCCTGCCGCCTAACGCCCGCTGGATGTGGCGACAGCTGGAAGGCGATTTGCGTCGCCAGGTGGTGTTCGCTATCAGCGCGCCGCTGAATCGTCTGGGCTCCAGTTTCGAGAGCCAGACCCGCGACCTGATGCATCAAGCTTACGGGCTGGCAGCGGGCAAACCACTGGTGCAGCGTGAGTTGTTGCACTGGATGTTCGTGGTGCTGGAAATCGGTCACGCGATTATCGAGCTGCGTCGCGAGCAGGACACCCTCCCGGTCCATCCGGCTTACGCGTCATGGCAATCCTGGCGGGTGGCGATCCGGGTGATGGGGCGCGCATTAATCCGTTTGTTTATCCAGCCGGATCACAGCAACTGGCAGCGCGCACTGGCAGCCGTCGATCACGCGATCAATCGTGTGCAGAGCAGCGACGAACCCTTCGCTCCGCACTTCGATACCTCAGTGCTGCGCCGGGTGAAGAGTTACTTGCACTTCATTCGCTCGTCACTACTGGACCCCCAATCTCCGTTGGCCGCGCATTCCCTTGAAGGGCAGCGGCGAGGACTGCTCCATGCCGCGTGAAATTGCTTTTCATGGTTTGTACATGCCAAGCGTGACGGTCCTGTTTTTGGTCGCAGTGGTACTCGCCTGGGCGCTGGACCGGCTGCTGGCGGGCTTTGATCTGTACCGGTTTTTCTGGCACCCGGCGTTGCTGCGTCTGAGCCTGTTTACCTGCATTTTCGGCGCCATGGCGCTGACCGTTTACCGTTGATTCTTGAGTAGCCCTGATGAAAAAGCTCTTCAGTCTTATCGCCACGTTGCTGGTCCTGGCTCTTGCCATCTGGATTGGGCGCACCTTGTGGGTCAACTACATGGACACGCCCTGGACCCGCGATGGCCGGGTGCGCGCCGACATCATCAACGTCGCCGCTGATGTCAGCGGCACGGTGGTGGATGTGCCGGTGCGTGATAACCAGCAGGTGAAAAAAGGCGAGCTGTTGATGCAGATCGATCCCGAGCATTACGAGGTGGCCGTCAAACAGGCGCAGGCATTGGTAGCGTCACGCAAGGCCACATGGGAGATGCGCAAGGTCAACGCCAAGCGCCGTGCCGACATGGACAATCTGGTGATCTCAACCGAAAGCCGCGACGACGCGAGCAACATCGCGGTGTCGGCCCAGGCCGATTATCAGCTGGCATTGGCCGGGCTGGAGGCTGCCGAGCTAAACCTGCGCCGCACGCGGGTGCTGGCAGCGGTGGACGGCTATGTCACCAACCTGAATGTGCATCGCGGCGACTACGCGCGCATTGGCGAAGCGAAGATGGCCGTTGTCGACATGAACTCGTTCTGGGTTTACGGCTTCTTTGAAGAAACCAAGTTGCCGCATATCCGCGTCGGAGACCCTGCGGACATGCAGCTCATGAGCGGTCAGTTGCTCAAAGGTCACGTGGAAAGCATCGCGCGCGGCATCTATGACCGCGACAATCCGCAGAGCCGTGAGTTGATCGCCGACGTCAACCCGACCTTCAACTGGGTGCGCCTGGCGCAACGCGTGCCGGTCCGTATCCATCTGGATGAAGTGCCCAGCGACGTGCTGCTGTCGGCGGGGACGACGTGTACGGTGATTGTGAATCCAGAGGTTGGGCATTCCGACGGTTAACGAGCAATTAAAGCTGACTGGGTTCAAGGCTGCATACCGAGTCGTCTGCATCGCGAGCAAGCTCAGCTCCCACAGAAGCTTCCACTTCGGTGCGCGGTTGTGGGAGCTGAGCTTGCTCGCGATGAGGACGCCCGGATTTATCAGGTACATCACCAGGCCTTAGGCGCATCACAGGCGCACGGCTTTATCGTTGATTGAGCTTCAGGAGAACAACCTGAGTGTCGCCTCAATCCCCAGCCTTGCCTCGTCAGCCGCTGTTTTCTGAATCGCACGGCTGAACGTGCGTTTGGTCAGCTCTCGCTCCAGTCGCGCCTGGTTGATCCCCGCTGTCCTGCGCAGCCCGTCGAGGTTGGCAATGAAAACACCATCCTTGTCGTAGGCACCGACAATCGCGGAGGGCGGTATGTCGGTTGCGTAGTTAATCTCAACCGGAGCCAGATTCAAGCGTGGGGACTGCGGGTAGCGTGCAGCAAAGTCATTGGCATAAAGGTGATAACCGTCGAGCTTGCGCGCGTCGACAAGGTAAGTGTGGCCTCCTTTTGCACCGCCATAGGTGAAGGCTCCCACGTGATCCTTGTCATAGAAAACCGACGTCGAAATGCCTCTGCCATCCGGGTCCAGGGCGTCGCGGCCGCCGCCAAACCCGCCGCGCACGCCGGTCGCCTGATGGATATCTTTTTGCAGATCGGCGGCAGGTGTTCGTAACTTGAAACCTTTTTTGAAGATGACCTCGGGGGCGCGGGTATCGCCGCGAAAAACAAAGCCGCGATACACCGTGATGTCATGCGACTCAATGAATTGCTGTGAAAAATGCCCGTGCTTTTCAACCCATAACTGCGTGGCCTGCGGGCCTTTTTTAAAGTCGGCGTTGAGCTTCAATTCCAACGCGCCCAGTCTTGCCGAGTGTTTCGTGCGCTCCAGGGCATCGATCAAATAGGGCGTTGCCGAAGACGGTAGTTTTTTTGCGTTGAGGGCCACTCTGAGCTTCTGTGCAAGCTGGGTTCTCGCCAGCGCTGAAAGCCCTTTGCCGACCACTTTCAACACCAGAGGGCCAATGACCTCAGCGAGTGCTCCGATGATAGCCGCACGGTACAAATCAGCTGCCACTTCGGGCAGGTCTTCCAGCTCGGCCCTCACTGCATCGCTGGCTGCCGAGGCGACGCCCAGCAGGAAAGCTGCTATCAACCTGATCGGCACCAGACTGACACTGACCGGCAGCGTGATACCCAGTGACAGGCCCGCCAGAAGATAGCCGCTGAACTCTAGAGCCGAGTCAGTGAGGCGCTCGGCATCCGTCGACACCAGCGTATCGATATCAGACAACAAGCGTTGATAACTCAGGTCAAACAGCGCGTTGGCGATGTCAGGGCTTGCATGGAAAGTAATGGGAGCGATCCAGTAATACTTGGTCTCGAACCTGCGGACATATCTGACTTCGTCATTTCCCGGCTTGAGTCGCTGATAGAGCGGGATGCGCGCCAATACTTTGTTGCGCAACGAGGCATGTCTTTCGATCAGTGCACGAAACTGACCGAAATCACGTGGTATCTCGTAGACCGATTGTTGCTGCGGTTCATTGCCGAGAAATACCAGTAAACCTTCTATTGTCTGGTCTTCAAAGTATTCAGGTGTTGGCAGAAACACAGCCCGTTCCAGCTTCACTCGCGACGTCCCCTCAAACTGCACAAGCCAGGGTTCGATCCAGCCGCCCAAGTAATCATTGGCGAGTGCAATCAGGGTCGTGGTTGAGGCTCTGTGCTCCAGATATCGACGGATAATGTTATCCAGTTCGTGCCGCGTGAGCAGCAGGGAAAGTTCTTTGACATTAGGGCGATTAAAGTGGGCCTCCACCTCACTGATATAGCGCGCCTGCAGGTTCACGGTGTCGAACAGCTTGCGCAATTCGGGCGGGAACGCAGGCGGCCAGCGGATGCGTATGGAGGTTGCACCCTTAAGGTCGTGGCGAAAAAAGTCAGTGACTATCTGATGGAGTTCAAAGGTGGCGATCCTGGAGCGGGGAGGGCTGACGCCGATGAGTCCGCTGTGACGAGAGTCGGTGTATTCAACATTGATCTTCGTGGTGCTGGTGAACAGCGCCTTGTGCGGCTCATGCATCGTTGAGCGCTTTATTGCTGTGCGAATGAAATCATCGATAAAAGCAAAAGGGGAAAGTAATCGAGGTTGTGAGACCGCGTCGATCAATTCGGACAGATCATTGGCCAGATGGTCGATATCGGCGGGGACTGTAACTGCAGTGCTCATGTGTCATTCCTTGACAGACTGTGCGCAGTGCATCCATTGCTCTGCTCGGGCTATGGAATATAGCGGTTGGGACTTTGCGCAGTTGTAGGACGTTTCTTTGTTATCGCGGGGTAAAGGCGCAGGATGCAGACGTGCTCTCAGCGCCGGGTGCTAGCCGCTGTGGAGATCCCTTAGTATCGGCTTCAGCCGGGAGGGCGGTATTTCTGCTGAAAGATATCTAACAAATGCAACAACGTCCTCCCGGCTAAAGCCGGTCCTACGACATTGCGCCCAGACCAAGCCTGGCCCCCGCATGAATGAGCGTCGTTTGTGTAACTTCAGCTAACCAAATACCCCCGTCCTACACCCCATTCCTGCGGTCTTTTCCCTTTCTTCTGAGTGAAGTTTCCGAGAAAATCCCGAGCCCTTGCGCAGGCGGATTTCGGGCACTAGGCTGCGTCCGTCGTTGAGTATCAGCGATCGGGTTTAGCAGCCTGTCTGACTTGAATTCCAGTGCAATTACCGTCTATGGCGGCTTTGTGCGGGGCACCTTCGGGTGCGCCGGTTTATTGGATTGGGTCGCCGGTCTGCTAACCCGTATCAAAGTCGCCACCTTTGCTTGTTTAGCAGCGATCATTCGGTGGCCTAGCAAAAGGCCTAATCAGATGATCAAAGTAACGCCAGATCCACCACAACCCACGCTTGAAGAGTCCCTGCAGCACGTCAGTGACCTGCTGCGTTGCGCAGCCGCCACTGCCTACGAAACCGGCGACAGCCTTAACGGTCCCAAACGTGATCTAGCCTTCTCGGTGGTTCACCTGATTGGTATGGCCAAGACCGAACTGGAGCGCTCATTGGCGCGGGTGGAGTCCCGCTGATTAGCCGCGATATAACGCCGGGTTTCTAATCCTGTGGGAGATTCTACGTCCGCCAGCAACGCTGATCTTGATCTTGTAGGACCGGCTTTAGCCGGGAGGACGGTATTTCAGGCGAGGGAAGTTCAGCGGATGTCCCGACGCCCTCCCGGCTAAAGCCGGTCCTACGTGAAGCCCGGCCTCTGTGTGAGCGAATTCATTCGCGAAGGCGGCATAACAGGCGATAGATAGGTATTGATCGTGCTGGCCCCTTCGCGAATGAATTCGCTCCCACGGTGGGGAGTCCTTCAACATCGAAGTCCCCTCACAGCTTCTTATCCAACCCAAACCGCTGACGCAGTTTTTTATCCAGCAAGCCTTTAGGCAACAACCAACTCATCAACGGCAACACCCGCGAGCCGTTGCCCGAATCCCTTCACGTAACGGCCACCATGGCGATTGCTCGCTAATCAGCAATTCAGCTTCATGGCTGGCGTTGTTTGCATAACCGGCAACTTTGAAGCATCAGCCAAGGCGAGGCCGATGCCGCTGGAGCAGCCGGTGATCAGGACGGCCGACATAAGTTAACCTGCAGTTTGACTATTACCTCACTCTAAAGTAAATCGCTGAATGAGTCTGTTTGATGACTCACTGGTGGAGGTTGAATTTAGCTGAGGATAACGAAAACTAGTAGAAAAGATTTACAAAGGCGCTGACAATCTTTGTCGTCAGGTCTGGTGTTTTAGGATAAGCCTGCAGCTTGTTATCTACTTTGTACAAATTTCCGTGGATGACTTCGCCTTCCAATATATTGTTTTCCCTTGGGGTTTTTTCCCACTCCAGAGGACGGCCTGCGTTTGCAATAACGTTTGAGTTGACTGTATACCAAGGGAGTTTGTATGAAGCCATTTCCGATCCCTTGATGCGTGAATTTATAAGTTTTCCATCGGGTTTGTAAATATCCTGAAAGTTAACGGGTATGTCGTCAAATAAAGCATTGCAGATCGAGGCTCGAACTACGCCTTCACCGTGTAAGGTTTTTGCTATTAATTCATTAAGCGGAAGCAGTGGATCATCGAGGTTAACGTAATATTCGAACTTCCTGCCAATAAAGTAATCGTCCGATATATGTCCTGTCCCTATGGCCCTGGCGAGTATGAAGAGCCTGAGTTTTGTAGCACGTGTTCCTGGGGCGATAGTGTCATCGACCGCTAATCTACTTTTATCAAGGGGCAGGAGGTAAAGTTTGCCTGTGAGGGTCGGATAATTACCTACGCGCGCTGCCGTTTTGGAGGGGTCGTATGCGCACAGTTTGTTATCTAGAAGCCCATCCAGGTTTTTGAAATTGGCGCATTCAGCGTGTGAGATGTCAAGCTGTACGTTGTCAGCAGTGAGCAGCAAGAACTCGCCAAAGGGGCTGATTGTGATTAAGCCAATACTGTAGTTAGCCATGATTAATCCATCCTTATAAATGGTTTTTTAAAATTATAAATTGCTGACCAAACACTGGCCAACACCAATCTACTAACGGGTCAGCGTTAAATTGTGGGTGTGCCGTGTATAATACGCGTTAAGTGGTTGGGCCTTTCAATGTTGTTGGGCTGTCATTAAGCTGCCGCTTAAGGGGGTATTGCTCACGGTCAGTAAAGTAATAGCAGTTCTAGGTGGAGGTGTCGCTGAAAAAGAGGAGGTGAATACCAGCTTTCAAAGAAAAGTCATGATTAATCAATAGGGTGGGTTTTAGATCGTTTTGATGTTGTGATGATTTCTGTTGGCTATTTTGATTTCGAGGTTGCAGTCTGGAGTGATGCCAAACGCTAATAGAGTGAATCAGCATGAAAAATATGTGCTGAATTTTAGTCAAATAGCGTCCACTGCTCACGCCATTTAAACTATATGCCGTCATCTCTCATTTGTCAGTAAAACCGCCTTGTAAATGCTCAGTCATCGCAGCCTTCGGCAGCTCCTACAAGTCACCTGTTTGCCGCCAGACAGCGCGTGTCAGGAATACTCGAAAAGGTAATTAAAGTTCCGTGAGCGGTAAGGTCATTCGCACCCCATAGACTGAGTTCTGAGCTTTCACGCTTTTTCAATCGCCGATGAGTCTAGCCGCTGTCAATTCTGACAGTGGACAGTTTTCTCAATACCACCGATTATTAAGACGCGTCATCCAGAGCTCTGACATTAAGGATTTGTCAGGAACGCGTTATTAATCAACGGAGTTGATACCATGGCTACTCAATCAAAATCTGTCCCCACTCAGTTGACGGAGGACTTCGAAACAAGCGAGCCAGGCCCTATACCCGAAGGAAGCTCGCGTGCATTCGCGCACTTTCACGTTAACCTTGCTCAAGCCGACGTCAGTGTGTACCGAGAAGATCCTTCTCCACTTCCAACTGTTATTGAGGGGGGGCTGTATCAGGTTCGTCCCATTGGGGTGGGGGGGATATATAAATTTTGTACTAAATGAACCAGCATCTGAGGTTGTATTTGGCGCCCATGCAGGAGGCGAGGCCCCCCACGAAAGGGAATCATGGCGCGCATACGATGAGCAGGGAAAACTTGTTGCTAACAGCGACTTTATCGTCGGGAGTTGGCAGCGCGCCCACGGTGACGGCAAAAAAATAAAATTGATAAAAATAAGTGCTGGGTCTGGTATTAACTATATGTTACTCGATAACTTTACTATCACAACATGAGTGTGATTAGTTGATGTGTCGCCGTAAAAAATTGCGCGCATGTGGGGCTTCAATCGCTTACGGTACGGTTGAGTCCAGGTCACCCACCTCCTACAGGTGATTTGCATTTCAAGCTGCTAGATCGGTTAGAACTTCTTATCCAACCCAAACCGCTGACGCAGTTTTTTATCCAGCAAGCCTTTAGGCAACAACCAACTCATCAACGGCAACACCCGCGAGCCGTTGCCCGAGCGCAGCAGTCGAGGCGGCTCGTGCTGTTGCACGGCGCGCAGCACATCACGGGCGAAATCGGTGGCGGGAGTCGGATTGTCTTGTGAGGCCTTGGCCCTTGCCCGAATCCCTTCACGTAACGGCCACCATGGCGATTGCTCGCTAATCAGCAATTCGGCTTCATGGCTGGCGTTGTTCGCGAAACTCGTATCGATGGCGCCCGGCTGAACTTCCAGCACCTGAATCGAGAAGGGCGCCAGCTCCAGGCGCAACGCATCGCTCAAGGCATGCACCGCTGCTTTGGACGCACAATAGGCACCGGCAAACGGTGTGACCAACACCCCGGATACGCTACCGATGTTCACCACCAGGCCCTTGTTGCGCCGCAGCGCTGGAAAGAACGCACGCGTCACGCCCACGATCGAAAACACATTGGTTTCAAACTGGCGCTGCATGGCATCGACGCCGCCATCAAGCAACGGTCCCATGGCCCCGTAACCGGCGTTGTTGATCAACACATCCAGCCCATCAAACCGGGCCGCCAATTGTGCCAGCCCAGCGCCGTCATTGACGTCCAGTTGCACGCCCGTGAAACCCGCTGCGTTAAGCGCAGCAACGTCTTCAGGCTTGCGCGCGGTGGCCCAAACCTCATAACCGGCAACTTTAAAGGCATCCGCCAAGGCGCGGCCTATGCCGCTGGAGCAGCCTGTTATGAGGATGTTGGGCATGCTTAGAGTCCTTGTGGATGATCGGTGGGCTGTAAGAATGACAGAGATTCTATCGGCTGCTAAAGGGCTCCCGCCTTTTCCTGCAAATACTCAGTCATCCTCCGCCGAGCTATAAGAATTGAGTCGGCGTGCAGTCAACTGGTTTTAAGGTTGCACAGCGTCATATTGCGCCTCCTATGGAATCGATAAGGATATCAAGGAATGCATCAAACGCCATGAAACCAAAGTCTGTTTTTTCTGAACCAGGATAAGCCGTCAATTTATTACCCCGTCTGTAGAGTCGACAGGACACAGTTTCATTTTTTGAAAGTCTGTTCTCTTCGACTGATTTATTCCAGTCGAGAGGCCTGCCAAAACTCAGTAAGTTGAAATCAGTGCCAGCGCTGGCTGCAGGTATCTTGTATTTCTCAAGCTCTGAACTCAGGAGCTCCGTGTTGACAGGCTTCTCACCCCCTGATGCAGGATGATTGATGGGGATGTTGTCATATAATAGCGGGGTTATAACTTCTTGCATTGTACCCTCGCCGTTAAAGGTTCTGGACAGCAAGCCGCGCAGCATCATCAGTGGTACGTCGTGACGCGGATAAAGGTATTCGATTTTCCTCCCCCAATAACGGTTAGCCGAGGTGTTGGTGAGCACCAGTATAAAAACTTTGACGCTTGAAATGTAAGGATCGAGCTCCACCTCGTGTGGGAACTCGCGTATGTCCAACGGTAGAATGTACAGCTCTCCTGTATATTTAGAGTAGTTACCTTGAACCTCTTCGACGGCATTGGGGTTGTACAGAATGAGCGTGAAGCCCATGTCCGCCGTGATTTTTTTAAAATTAATGCATTTAGCTTCGCTTGCATCCCATACGATATTGCGTCGGGTTTGTTGGTTTTGCGTCGACGGGTCTAGTATGAGCGTATTAATCATAATCAGACCATAAGGATCAACGAACACCCGTCCTGCTTTGAAAGTAGCCATACTATTTTTACTCTGTCTTTTGAGACGCCATTCCGCAAAGCACCTTTGCCTATGTGGATTTTTAGACTGATCCACTGTTAAGGTGGCTAATTGTTTTATTAATATTATTTTTAGCAGCAGCATTGCGTTTTGTCGTTGAGTAAAAGTAGTTTCCGTTAGGCGGCAAAAAAATGCTATTGATATCAGCAGCGTACGTTTATATTTTTTGGCTTTAATTGTTATCTCTAATGATGATTAGCTGCCGAAGAAGTGACTCGGTTTAGAGGCTGTAATTATTATGGTACGTCGCTATAGCTAGCTCTTATACTTGAGCAGTGTCAATCGCGTACCGGGTCATGTTTAAAGTCACCTTATGGGATCAACGTCCAAAACTGCCTTGTAAATGCTCAGCCCGAAACTCCAGCGTCTGTGGGCGATAGCCTTGGCGCAGGGGAGGGAGCGGCAAACAATCCTGCCATTGGCTACCGGCCTGTAAATCGCCGGGGCCTTGATAGCGAGGGCCTGCGTAGGCGTCGTCGGTGAGGTTGACGGTATCGCCAGGCGCATACGCGGCCACACGCCAACGCAGCTCGCGCAGCGGGACGTCGTTGGTGTTATCGATCAGTACCAGCAATGGCTTACCAACAGGGCATTGGTCCGGGGCGTAATTCATCCGCAGCCCCAGATGCTCCAGGCGGCGGGTTTCACGACTGTCTTGCCAGATGACCACCATCGCCACAACACCCAGGCCAGCCGCCGCCGCCAGTGAGACAGGCAAGGCCTTGGCCGGATACCGCAGCAACAGGACAAGCCAGGTGATGATAAGCAATGCGCCGAACAGCATGAGTCGCGCCTCGTGAACAGATGAGCATGCATCGTACCGAAAGCGGGGCGGGGTTTGCTAATGGTGGAGCTACAGGATCTGACGCGCATAGCCTGTAGGAGCGAATTTATTCGCGAAGGCTTTCTGACAGCCCTCGCAGATGTATTGGATTTACCGGCCTCTTCGCGAATGAATTCGCTCCTACCCAGTCCGATACCCATCAAAATCGCAGGCCAAAAAAAACCTCAACAACCTACTGCGGATGGGGATACGCAAAAGGTTGTTGAGGTGTACTGCTCGTTGCCGATTGCAGTTAAAACAGCAGATTAACGTGCAATGGTTTGCGTCTTGACGCCGGCTTCCAGTTGAGCGGAGCGACCGTAAACGTCTTCGTAACGTTCGATGTCGTCTTCACCCAGGTAGCTGCCGGATTGAACTTCGATGATTTCCAACGGGATCTTGCCTGGGTTTTTCAGGCGATGAACCGAAGCAATCGGGATGTAGGTCGACTGGTTTTCGGTGAGCAGGAACACGTTCTCGTCGCAGGTGACCTGTGCGGTGCCCGATACCACGATCCAGTGTTCGGCACGGTGGTGGTGCATCTGCAGAGACAGGCTGGCACCCGGTTTTACCGAAATGCGCTTGACCTGGAAGCGGCCGCCCATGTCGACGGAGTCATAAGAACCCCATGGACGATAGACTTCAAGGTGGTTCTGGGTTTCGCTGCGGCCTTGCTCATTGAGCGTGTTGACCATCTGCTTGACGCCCTGAACCTTGTCCTTGTGAGCAATCATCATGGCGTCTTTGGTTTCGACCACGACGATGTTGTCCAGACCGATCACCGACACCAGTTTGCCGTTGCCGTGGATCATGCAGTTGCGGCTGTCCTGGATAACCACGTCGCCTTTGGTGACGTTGCCGTTGCTGTCTTTTTCCTGCACAGCCCACAGCGACGACCAGCAGCCAACATCGTTCCAGCCAGCGCTCAATGGCACGACGCAAGCGCGTTGGGTTTTTTCCATCACGGCGTAGTCGATGGAGTTGTCCGGGCAGCAGGCGAAAGTGGCTTCATCGATGTCGATGGTGTCGCCTTCGTGCTTGCTGCGCTCCAGGGTCATCATGCAAGTGTCGTAGATGTCCGGATCGTGCTTTTTCAGTTCTTCCAGGAAGCGGCTGGCGCGGAACAGGAACATGCCGCTGTTCCAGTAGTAACCACCGGCTTCAACGAACTCGGTTGCGCGCTGTTCGTCAGGCTTTTCTACGAAGTGCGATACGCGGCTCACGCCTTCCGGCAGCAGGGCATCGGCAGTGGATTTGATGTAGCCATAACCGGTTTCCGGCTTGGTGGCCGGTACGCCGAACAGCACCATCTCGCCACGCTCGGCCGCCACTGTAGCCAGGGCCAGTGCGCGTTGCAGGGCTTTCTGATCTTCGATCACGTGGTCAGCAGGCATGACCAGCATCAGCTCGTCGTTGCCTTCGCTGAGCAACAGCATGGCGGTGATCGCCACTGCCGGTGCAGTGTTGCGGCCGAAGGGTTCCATGATGACTGCCTGGGTTTCGAGACCCAGTGCGTTGAGCTGCTCGTTAACGATGAAACGGTGCTCTTTGTTGCAGACCACAATCGGATCTTGCATGCCTTCGAACTTCAAGCGCTCGAGGGTTTGCTGGAAGAGGGTGTGGTTCCCGGTCAGCGCCAGAAACTGTTTTGGGAATTGCTTACGCGAAAGCGGCCAGAGTCGTGAACCGCTACCGCCTGACAAGATCACTGGAATCATTTTGTTTCTCCAAGAGCATTTCGAAATAGGGCTGTACGTCGGTCTGTCGTTTCAGTCTTGTTTTTGTTCCGCGTCGGTCGGCCCGATGATGGATCGGACCGACCAACTAATCCGTAATTAGCGAGTCGCTACCGGTGGTTTGACCCACACCGGAGACAGGCCACTGCCGCTACCGGTGATGTACAGCACGGCGGCTTCGCCACGCTCCAGGGCAACCGGTTTCAGGTCAGTGATTTTCTTGTCGCCGTCGTACAGCGCCAGGCTGACTTTTACCGGGTTGATTTCACGCTCGCCGGTGCCTTTGGCGGCAACGGTTTTGACCACTTCGGTCTTGCCGTCAGCGGTCTTCAAGGTCAGAGCCTTGTCGCTGAGGTTTTGCACGCGGACCAGCGACTTCTGCTTGTTTTTGAACGGTGGTTCATCAACCAGTTGTGGCTTGCCGCTGGCGTTGTTGACCAGGGTGTAATACTTGTCGCTGGCCAGCTTCACCGGCACGCTCTGGCTGCCCAGTTTTGCGGTGTAATCGCCTTGTGGCATGAAGCTGAAAGCGGTGCTGCCTTGTGGCGCAACTTCGTTCATGTTGGTGTTGCCAACCGAAGCGCTGATCTCGGAACTGCTGGCGTTATAGACACGCACAAAGGTCGAGCCTTTTGGTGCGGTGGGGCCGTACAGTGCGGAGTCACCGGCGAAGGCTTGCAGCGTGAAGAGGCTGATACCGGCAGCCAGTGCGCAGGTCTTCAGCAGGCTTTTTTTGGCAGTGCGAATGTTCGAATTCTGTAAGGTCATTTTGGGTAGTCCTCTCAGTTTTGAGCCTGGTTTGGCAAGTCGGAAGATTTGACGTTCTGAACGACGTTTTGTTGCGTTTTAATCGCGTCAGGAGCAGCTTTTTTTAGCTGTGCAATCCACTGCTGATCAAAGTCCGCAAGGTCGTTGTGAACGGGCAGATAACGCTCCGGGAATTCCCAGATCAATACTTGTGGCGGGCTGTTTTTGAAGGCGTCGGTTTGCAGATATTTGAGCATCGGCAGGATCGGGCCATGGCCGTCTTCCGCGTAGTTCACAACATCACTGTGCAGTGCCTCTTTAAGCGCACCGACGAAGTTCCAGTTCGGGTTCGCGCTGTAGCTGGTCCCCACCAGACCGACCGCTACATCGCTGTCCGCGAACAGCGCATCGTCGCCTTCAGTCTCGGCTGCTACCGGGTCAGTGCTGCGTTGTTGCAGTTGATCCGGTTGCGGCAACAGGTTGCTGAACAACGGGTCCAGGGGCAGGAAGTTGGTCAGGTCGCCTTTATATGGCGCGGTTTCCTTGGCCTGGGTGACGAACTTTTCAGGTTCGCCGCTCAAGGGCGTCTGCTGTGCGATGACTGCGCCCAACTGCTGCGCGACAACTTCGGCACCCATTGGCGTCCAGTGAGTATCGGTACGCAGGAAGACCTGGCCGTGTTGCTTGGCGCCTTGCAGCGGTGCCAGCAAATCAGGCGCGACCAGACCGGCTTGCGCAGCTTGTGCGTGGAACTGTTGATACAGATCGGTGTGCAACGTGGCGGGTTTGTTGTCGCCAATGTGCTCCGGATACAAGCGGGTTTTGGCAGGCACGATCGCCAGCACCAGCTGTGTGCCTTTGGCTTTCAGCTCGTCACGTACGCCCTGGATGATTGCCAGGTTTTCCGCTTCGTTCTTGTCACCGTTGGCAATGGCATCGAACTCTTCGTCAGTGAACAGCCACTGATCCTTGCCGAGCACTACGCCGGGACGACCTTCGTTGAACAGTTTGTAATCCAGCGCTGCCCAGAGGTTGGTGCCCAAGCGCTTGATCGGAAACTCTTCGTCGTAGTGCGTTTCGGCAGCCTTGGTCCACTTACCGTTAAGCACGGTGGTTTCCGGCGTCGTCGAGAAGCTGGCAAAGCTGCGTAGCGACCAGATGCCGAGGATCAGCAGGATGGCCAGGAACACGGCGATGTAGAGGATGCGTAATGAGCGGGTCATGGCGGGTCCTCAGAATTGGAAGTAAAGGAACGGCGAGAAGCTTTGCGCCGACAGTTTGAGAATCGAAGCAATGAACAGCAGCAGGATCAGCGCGCGCATTGCGTAACGTGGCCAGTCGGCAACCCAGTAAGCAGGCTGCACTTGAGCTTCAGTGCCGACGGTGTAGCCCGGCAGATGAATGCTTTCTGGTTTGTCACCCGGCACCGCTTTGATCATGCCTGGCTGTGCAGTGGCAGGGCCGTCGGCCTGTACGCCAAGATCAGGTGTGTTCTGGCTGGTCGCTTTTTCAGCAGGACGGTTGGTGTAGAAATCACGCAGACCGAAGAAGGCCAGAGTTGCGTAAGCCACGACCATCGTCGCCACTTGCAGACCGGTGAGGCTGGCCTGGTTGAGCTCGGAAAGTTTGAAGTCACCGAAGCTGAACATCGCGCCATACATACGGCCGGCAACGTGCAGGTTTTCAGCGCGGAAGATCACCCAGCCGGTTACCACGATCAGGAAAGTCAGGGCCCAGCGCATTACGTTGAAAGTACGTGGTGCGGTGTTGAGGCCGATGGCTTTTTCGATCGCCAGCCAGATACCGTGCCATGCACCCCAGATCACGTAAGTGATGTTGGCGCCGTGCCACAGACCACCCAGCAGCATGGTCAGGAACAAGTTGCGATAGGTCGCGAACTTGCCGCCACGGTTACCGCCCAGAGTGATGTACAGGTAGTCACGCAGCCAGGTGGAAAGGCTGATGTGCCAGCGACGCCAGAACTCGGTGATCGACTGGCTGATGTACGGCTGTTTGAAGTTTTCCATGAAGCGGAAACCCATCATCAAGCCCAGACCAATCGCCATATCGCTGTAACCGGAGAAGTCGAAGTACAGCTGCGCGGTATAGGCCAGCGCACCCAGCCAGGCATCGCCGGTAGTCGGGTTTTGCAGGGCAAAGCAGTGGTCGGCGACAACGGCGAGGGTGTCGGCGATGAACACTTTCTTGATGAAACCCTGCATGAAGCGGGTGCAGCCTTCAGAGAACTTGTCCAGGGTGTGGGTGCGGTTGTTGAACTGGTCAGCCAGGTCACGGAAACGCAGCACGGGGCCTGCAATCAAGTGCGGGAAGATGGCTACAAACGCTGCAAAGTCGATCAGGTTGCGTGTGGCGGGTGTATCTCCGCGGTACACGTCGATGATGTAGCTGATGGACTCGAAGACGTAGAACGAGATACCGATCGGCAGCAACACGTGGGTCAGGATGAAGGGTTCCAGACCGACCGACGTCATCATTGCGTTGATGCTGTCGACGCCAAAGTTGGCGTACTTGAAGTAGCCCAGGATACCGAGGTCAACCACCACGCCCAGCAACAGCCAGCGTTGAGCCGGCTTGGTGCGAACGCCTGCCGCACCAATCTGCAGGCCGATCCAGTAGTTCCACACCGTTACGCCGATGAACAGCGCGAGGAAGTCCACACGCCACCAGGCATAGAACACATAACTGGCAATCAGCAGCAGCAGATTGCGATAGCGTTGCCCGCTCAAGTAATACAAGCCGAGGAAGATCGGCAGGAACAGGAACAGGAACACGTTGGATGAGAACACCATCCTGATATCTCCGTTTATCCATCAGTCAAGGGCCCAAAGCCCCCCCAGACCCCCCACACGAATGTGGGGGTTAACGCGTAACACTGTAGGAGTGAGCTTGCTCGCGATAGCGGCATATCAAACACCGCATATCTCATGTCAGATCCAGGTTGTTTGATCCGACGTCATCGCGAGCAAGTTCACTCCTACAGTTGGTTGGTGTATCAACCGCCTTTGTCGCCCTTCTCATGCTCAGGGTCGTAGACCTTGGTCAGGTCACCGCCCAGGCGGAAGGTTTTGAAAGGTTGTTTTTCATGCTTGTCTTCGAGCACTTCCGGGCTGCAGGTGTAGAGCGCGCAGTACGGTTCGAGCCAGGCAAATTTCGGATCTTTCTTGAGGTCCGTCATGTCCTGTTTTTCGCCGTTTTTAGCAGCGAAGGCTTCCGGGTCTTTCACGCCAGAGAGCACGCGATCGGCCAGACGTTTCAGGGCACCATTGTTTTCCGGACGCAGATCTACACCGTTGGCCTGCGCAAAGCTGGCGATCATGGCCAGTGGCGGCAACGCGTAGTTGTGGTAGGAAAGGGCACGCTGACGACGCTTCATCTCGTTAGGCAGATAACCTTCCGAGTCGACTTGGTTGGCGGCGACTTTGAATTCTTTGATCGCCCAGTCGAAGAGGTCCTGACGGTTAGTGGCGACGGCAGTTGCCATCACCGACCATGCCGCCCAGTACGAGTGGTTGTTGATTTTTTCCAGCGGCAGGTTGCTCCAGTCGCTGATCACTTGGTCAGCCAGTTTGCTGAACCAGGCCTCAATGATTTGCGCTTCACCCTGACGGTTGGCCAATGGATGCGAATCGGAGAACTTCAAGCGCAGGTAAGCGGAGGACATACTGCCCAATGCCCATTTGCGCATCGACTTGCCGGTGTGGTTGAAGTCTTTGGATTCCAGCGCATCGGCCTTGGCCCAAGTGGTCATCATGTTCAGCGCGCAATCGAGCTGTTCAGGGCGACCATCGCGCATGTACTGCATCACGACTTTGCTGACACCACGCTCAAGGGTGGTGATGTCTTTGGTCGCGCTGCGAAATGCTTCTTCGGATTGTTCATTCAGGGTCGCACGCGCCTTGTCTGAACCTTCGTATTTGCTGCGAAACACCAGCTTGTCGGTGTAAGGCTTGGGAATGGCTTCGCAACTGAAGTTGTGGTCGCCGGTTTTCATTTTTTCGATAGGAGCGTCGTAGCCCTTGGGCGGCACGAGGTTCGCGGCGCTTGCGGCACCCGCTGTGCCGGCCATGATGGCCAGCGACAGAAGGGTAGGTAACATCAGTTTCGGAGTGTGCATAGGTAGCCTCATAACCCGGCTTGCGCGGTTTGCTGCGCAGTGGCTGGGAACACGTTGCGTTTGCATACTTTCGCTTCGACTTTCTGGGGTGCAGTGCCCGCTTCCGGGCCTTGGATTTCCAGTGCGAGCAGTTGCTGGTCAGCCCAGTCTTCATCTGTTCGCAGTTCGAAGGAGAAGCGCCCGTCTGTATCGGATGTTTCCGGTTTTTCGATTTTCAGATCTTCGTGACGACCGTTCATGTACCAGAGCCTGGCTTGCAGGACCTTCACCGAAGTATCGGCGTAACGGATGTCGATCTGGTTGCTGCCGTTGCGGATGTTTTTGATGCCGTTTTTGCCGTTGACCAGTACTTCGTTGGTGCCGGTCTTCAGCGTGGTGCTGGCACTCATCACTGCAGGTTTGCCTTCGCAGCCGTTATCGAGCAGCGACATCATTTGACGGTAGATGGTCTCCTGGTCCAGGCGGTACAGCGGCGAGAATTCCCAGATCAGGATTTTTGGTGGACGTTTCTGGAAATCTTCACTGCCCAGGTACTGCAACATCGAACCTTCCAGACCACCGCCGGGGAAGGCGACGTTCAGGATGTCGGCACCGATGTACTCCTGCAGGAAGCCGGCGAAGTTGTAGTTCTTGCCACTGTGACTAGTACCGACCAGGGTGATTTCCGGGTTGCCGGAATCACCGAACAGGTCGCCGTCACCAGCCTCGCCTTTAGGCTCGGTGGTGAACTGGTCCATGTACTGGATGGCGTAGGTGTTGCCACACAATTGCGCTGCCATGTTGTGCAGCGTACCGGTTTTGCCCATGCGTCCCGAAACGTGGCTTTCAAATTCACGCTTCGGAATGTCGGCGTAACCCGGAACCTTTTTCACGGTTTCAGCAACGATTTTTGCCGTGCGCTGTGCGCCATATGGCGTCCAGTGCTGGTCGCCGCGGAAGTAGAAATCGTGAGCCTGTTGCTCGTTGGTCAGTGGCGACAGGTCTGGAACCCAGTAGCCCATTTTGTCGAAGCGACCGAGCATGGCTTTGTAATTGGTCAGCGCTTTTTCGTAGTCGAACTTTTCGCGCTCAGCCGGGAACAGTTTGTTGCGATCCACCAGACCACGGGTTGGCTGGTAAACCACAACCAGCTCAACGCCTTTGCTCTTGAACGCATCGTGCAATTGCTGCATGCGACGATAGCCTTCAGGCGTGGTGTTGAACTCGGTACGCAGGTCTTCCTGGGTACGGAACAGCCAGTCACCCTCAGCCTGTACCAGTGTTGTAAAGTTCTGCTGGTAGCGCGTGGTGTAGTTTCTGGCGTCATGCGCAGCCGGGCACAGCTGGCAGCATGGCTCGGCCGTGAAGTTGGGCGCCTGCACTTCGTCTGCTCGTGCGCCGCTGCTGATTGCGATCAGGGCTGCGGTCAGGCCGGACAGGCTGAGTGACTTGATCAAGTGTGCGTGCATATAAAATACCTTCTCAGTCCTGAAGTTCTTTCTGGCTTTCGACCGGGTCAATCAGCACGGCTTTCTGCTGGCGCACCAGCAGGTCGAGAATCTCGTCCTGACGCTCACCCAGAACGCCGTTGAAGCTGATGCCGCTGGTCTTGCTCGGAGCCAGCATCGCCACGCGGTAGAGTTCGATACTCAAAGGCGAATCGATCGACAGGGGGCCGGAGCTGTTGCCGGTCAATTCACCACCCACCACGATCAACGAAACCTTGGTGTCGAACGGGTCAAGGGCGATGTCGCGGTCGGTGTCGCTCAGGTCCTTGATGTGCCCATAGACACCCAGCAGGCCGTTGGCCATAGCGATGTTTTCGTAGAGCTTGATGTTCACACTGTTACGGACGCGAATACCGTGACGACGGTTGGCAATGACCTTGTTACCCCACAGCAGGTTGTCGCCGCTTTCGTACAGGGTGATGCCGTCGGTGTGGTTCTTGTAGATCTCGTTGTAAGCCACGATGTTGTTGACGCTGTTACGGTCCAGAACAAGGCCGGACAACTTGTTGTCGTGGCTCTTGTTGTTGAAGATGAAGCTGTCGTTCACCTCACGGGAAATAATGATCCCGTGCTTTTTCTTGGTGCCGTAGACGTTGTTCTCGGCAATGATCAGACCGTGGGAACGGTCATGCGGGTCAATGCCGTAAACGATGTTGTCGCGGTAGGTGCTGCCCTTGACGACGAAGTCTTTGGTTTCATAGCAGTAGAAGCCGTACCACATGTCCGAGAACTCCGAGCCGACGATCCAGCCGGTCGGATCAGGCTTGTTCATCTGCTTGACCATGTTGGGCGTGTACTGAGAAATACTCACACCGTAGGACTTGCTCTGGTCGTAGCCCAGGCTCGCCATCTTGGTGTTGATGATGTAGGTCTCGGAACCACCCCACGACAGCAGGAACGGACGGAATTCATCAGGCTTGCGGAAGGTCGCCAGGCTGTTGGTCTTCTCGCGCCAGCCGTTGAGCTGGGTATCGCTCATGAACAGCTTGCCTTCGTTGACCAGAAACGATCCCTTCTCTTGTGACAGGCGCAGCTCGTGCGCTTTCTTGTCGACGTCGAAGGTGGCGTCAGCCTTGACCAGGATCGGCAGGCGGGCAAGGTAGACGCCCGGCGACACTTCGCTCAGGTATTGTTTGGGGACCTTTTTAGCCAGGTCCTGAATGTTCACGTAGCCGCCTTCGATGACGATCGCTTGCGGGATGCCTTGTTGACGGGCTACCCATTCGGCCATCTTGTTGTCACCGCCGACGAACTCCTTCAGGCCGACTTCTTCCATGATCCGCGTGATGCGAACCTTGCCAGGCTTGCTGCGCACGATTTTCTTCGCGGCGGCTTCGGCGGTGTAGCCGGAGATGTCCGGCAACACAGGTTTCTCCATCGTCAGCGTCTCAACCGGAGGGCTGCTGATGGTGTAGCTTTTGGCTTCTTGCAGTTCTTTGACCATGCCAGGGCTGGTCGCCGGGACCGGGTTGACCGGCACAGTGGCGGCCATGGCGGAGCTGGCGAGCAACAGCGCGCCGCTCAGCACTGCGCTTTCGAGCAGTGCATGTGGCCATGCGCGGTTGCGCAGACTGCTTGCTTGACTGTTCATCTCATCGCACTCCTTTCGCGGTTGCATCAGAAGCGCCAGATGACGTCGACGATGGCGCGGTGCATGTAGCTGTCGACTTCGCTGCCATACGCATCACCCGGTTTGAAAACACCGGCACGCAGACGGACGAGCGCTGAAGGTTCATCCATCGACTGGCTGAGAGCCGCAGGCAACAGACCGCCTTTAAAGTATTTGGTTACGACCAGGTCCATTTCCTGACCCAGATCCTTGCTGCCGTCTGTGGTCAGTGGCAGGGACGACAGAACGCCGCTTTCATCAGCGCCCACGGCGTTGATGCCCGAGGTTCCGATGCGCGCTTTGCCATCGGTACGGCGGAAGTTGTGATAGATCAACGACGCATCGTATTCATCCTGCATCTGCCAGGAAGCGAACAGCGAGCCGCTTTCCACGTTGGCCATTTCGCCCTGGAACGCTTCACCGAAGCGGTGAATGCGCGAGCGCGTACCGGTCCAGTTCGAGCGGTTGGATTCCAGGCCGTTCTGCTCGTATTCCTTGCTGGCGCGTGAGTAAGCCGCGCCGACTTGCCATTGCGGGTCCAGACGCAAACGCAGACCCAGGTCAGTGGCCCAGCCATTGACGTTGCTGTTGGTCTTGTCGCCTGCCTGGTACGTGCCGTCTGGCTGTGCGTTGGCTGCGATCTGGCTGCGATCACCGGAGAGCCAGGTCACGCTGCCCCAGTAGTTGATCGTGTTGGTATTGCGGTGGTTGTAAGCGTCGCTGTTAGCTTGCAAGCCCAGCCAGGTCAGATCGCCATTGGAGGTCTTGTCCAGGTCGTCCAGATTTTCGCCGGACTTCTTCAGGTTGCCGTCGTCCTGGCTGTGGTGTGCACGCACACCGGCCCACTGACCTGGCATCCACTGATAGCTGACGTCGCCGAAGATGTGTTTACGGTCTTCGTCTTGCGGGGACAGTTCAGTCAGGTCTGTGCGGTATTCGCTGAAGCGTTGAGCCACACCCACGTCTGCTTTGAGCAGGGTGGTGTCGAAAACCCAGTTCACCGCTTCGATGTTGGTGTCGTGCCACTGGCCGTCGTCGTTGCGCAGACGCTGGCGACCGACCTTGAGTATTTCGCCCGGGTACGGTGTGAAGCCGCTGTAACCGATCCAGAATTCGCGCAAGGCCAGGTAGCTCTTGTCGACTTCGCGCTCGCTGGCATTGCCGCGAGCCTGAGTGGTTTCCTGGGTGGTGGAGTCGGTTTGCTCAAGAGGGTCAGTCTGAATGGTGTCAGTGGCAGTCACCACTTGACCCATTGCATAGCCGCTCCAGGCGCCACGTTCGCCATAGACCCAAGGACGCAGGTCAAGACCGAGACCGTTGACGTCGCCGCCCGAGCGTGTGCCCAGATCGCGGTCGTCTTCGGCCTGGCCGCTGATTTTCACTTCCAGACCAAAGTTCTTTTCTTCAGTCAGGGCCGCCAGTGTCGGCGTGGCCCAAAGCAGGGTAAAGCCAAGACCCAGGCCAGCGGCCATCAGGGGATTCAACTTCATAGTGGTGCGTCCTCGCCGTCTTCTTCTTTCAGGGCTTGCATGGCCAGCGCGTTCTGGCTGGTGATACCCCGGACGTTTTTCTCTTGCTGCAACAGCCGTTGGGCGGTGGCGAGTTTTTCAGGTGGCAATGCGGTGCTGATTTCCTGCGCCAGTTCAGTGGCAGCTGGCGTCGGCTCTGGAGCCTGCAATGCCAATTGGCTGAAGACCCAGGCATTGACCGGGTTAGGCAGGGTGCCTTTACCTTGGGAGAACAATTGGGCGATGGCAAAGTCAGCGCTGTTCTGACCGCCACGTGCAGCGATCAGCAGTTCGTCCAGTGCCTTTTGCGATTCCACTCTGCCGAGGTAGCCACGGCGGTAGATCTGGCCCAGGTAGTAGTGCGCGGAAATCTCGCCGCCGCTTGCGGCTTTCTTCATGTGCGCTTCGGCTTTTTGTGAATCAGCCGGTACCCATTTGCCTTCGTAATACAGACGACCCAGCAACAGTTCGGCGCGGGGTTGATCCGCTGCACGGCCGTTGTCCAGGTATTCCATCATCTTGTCGACGTCGCCCAGTTCGGGGAAGTCGTAAAGCAGTTTGGCGAGTGTCACCCACGAAGCGGGGTAACCCGGTGCAACCTGCTCCAGCAATTGCTGGGCGGTTTTTTCATCCGGCGTGCCGATGGACGCATCACCCAGAACCCGGGCGACGCTGTCGACACGCTGGGCGCCGACACGGCCCACCGAGTAAGCACTTTTCAGTTGGTCGACCACCGCAGTACGTTGGTCGTTCTGGCCGCGTTTCTGATAGACCGTGACTAGCTCGACGTAGCAGATGTCGACTTTGCTCAGTGCGTCTTTGCAGATTTTCTCTACGTCATCCAGGTGCTGGTCGTAAGTGCCTTGAGTGCGATACAGCAGCACCTGGGCCAGACCGGCTTCCGGGTAACCCTGTGCACGCCACTCGCTGATCTTCTGCTGGGCATTCACGTTCGGGAAACTGTGCGGGAATTGCAGGTAAAGCATGGCCAACGGCGTCAGCGAGCTGGTATCGCCACTGGCGAAGGCCTTTTTCAGCAGGTCTTCGGCTTCATGGTGCTCCGCTTCGGTCGCGCCTGGCTTGGAGGCCAGCAGGCGACCCAGACGAGCCTGGGCACGTGGCGAGGTTTCAGCTGCGGCACGGTAAGTGGCTTCTGCTTCCTTGATGCGCTGCGGATCACCGCTCTGCACAGCAATGTCAGCCAGACCAACCTGCGCATCGCTGTAGCCCAGGTCCGCCAGTTGCCGATAGTTCTGCTCTGCCAGTGCGGTGTCGCCGTTTTTCAGGGCTTCATTGGCCAGGCGTTGATCGGGCAGGCCGGCACAGCCGGTCAAGGCGATGGCAACGGCCAGGCTCAACAGTGTAGGGCTCGACAATCTTTGTAATGGGCTACGCATGTTAGAGACCCGCGGCCATGGCTTTGTCGATCAGCCAGTTCATCGATGGACCACGATCGCTGGTGACTTCTACCGGACGGCCAGCCAGGGAAGTGTCCAGCACTTCGTCAGGCTTGATTTGTACGCGGATATCAGTGGCCAGATCAGTTTCGCTCAGGTTGGTGCTGCTGATGATTTTGCCGCTGCGCACGTTGTCTTCACCGGCCACCTGGAAGTTCACGCGGGTGCCTGGTTTGACGTCGTTGAACTGGCGATAGGTAAAGCGAGCTTCGATATTGGCAGCGGTGTTACGCGGCACCAGTTGGAAGATCACCTGGCCTTTGGCAGCGAACTGACCATCGGCAACCAGTTGCTTGGCGATGACGCAATCACATGGGCTGGTCAGGGTGCCGGCCATTTGCTTGCCATACAGCTCTTCGATTTTCGCTGGCTGCAGGTCGTCGCCGTTCAGGCTGCCTTTGAGCATTTCCAGCATGCTGGTGTTGAACGACGCCATTGGCGCGCCTTTGGCGACCGGAGCGTTAACGGCTACCAGGCTTTGCACAGTACCTTCGCGCGGCATGGTCACGTCCATGGCTGGCAAGGTCACCAGACCGGCCGAGGAGTGGCTGACGAAGTACAGGCTGTAAACGGTCTTGAAGATGAAACCGAATGCCGCCAGGCCGACGATGAAGATGCCCAGGCTGAAGGTGACTGCGCGCAAGCGACCGAGACCGCTCATGCCGTCGCCGCTGCCTTTGACCTTGCGTGCTTTGGTGAAGTTGTCGCGCTGCAGAGTCGCCAGCACTTCGCCCATGCTCACGATATCGCCGCTCAGGTGAGAGGTGATCAGGTGACGCAGGGTGGCGATGTCCTGTACTTCCAGATTCTGGAACTGGCAGCCCACACGACCGGTGGAAGCATCAATGGAGCGAACCTGCATCTCGACATCCATGGCCAGGCCAAGGTTGTCGATCAGGAACTGCAGGCGACCCTTGATAACTTCACCGATTGTTGGCTTCTGCTGGGCCGGGGCGATGAAGCTCAGGCCGCCAGCCGACAAGTCCTCGATGCGAACCAGGGGCGCGTTTGGCGCGCCATTGAGCAAGCGCAGCTTGGCCGGGATTTTGACCCGTGCGTGTTGGCGCTGGGCTTCGGATTCATGTACGACGTTTGCATTCACGGCTGTATTCATGGCTATTTTTCCTACTTAAGCGATTAATCCGTTGGCCCGGTTTAAACCATCGTCAACAGCACTGCGACGAAGATGGTGCCAGCCGAGAAAGTCATGGTTCGGGATGACCAGGTGTTGAACCAACCCTGGAAACTGGCCATGTCGCGGCTGAGTTTTGTGTCTTGGCGTGTCCAGGACTGGCGGTCCAGGCGGAAGAAAACGTAGATTTTCATCAGTGCGCCGACGATCTGGTTGTAATAAAGAATCACGGGGTAGGCCGGGCCGATCTTGTGTCCCGAGCAGGACAGCAGAAGGGTCAGGATCAGGCGCGTGATGCCGATCCACAGCAGGTACATGAGGATGAACATGCCGCCGTATTTGAAGCTGGCGATGATCGCGACGGTAAGACCCAGAATGGAGGTCCACATCGACACACGCTGGTCGAACAGCACGATGCTGGTGAAGACGCCCAGACGACGAACGCCCAGACCCAGTGCACGCGAGTTCTGACGCAGGTTGTTGCCGTACCAGCGATACATCAGTTTGCGGCTGGCCTTGAGGAAGCTTTTCTCAGGCGGGTGTTCAACGGTATTGATCGCTGCATCCGGCACGTAGAACGTGTCGTAGCCAAGGCGCATCAGGCTGAACCAGCTGGACTTGTCATCACCGGTCAGGAACTTGAAGGTACCCAGACGCCAGTGGTGCAACGAGTCGCTTTCAACGTCGGCGATGAATTCCGGGTCGGTCACGACGGTTGCGCGGAACACGGACATACGACCGGTCATGGTCAGTACGCGCTTGGACAGGGCCATCGAGCACATGTTGATGTGACGTTGAGCAAAGCGCAGTTTGTGCCACTCGCTCATGATGTAGCCGCCGCGGACTTCGCAGAATTCGTTGGTGGTCAGACCGCCGACATTGCCGAACAGCTGGAACCACGGAACGGTTTTGCGCACGACACCTTCAGACAGCACGGTGTCGCCGTCGATCACGGCAACCACTGCACGGTCATCCGGCATGTGACGGGAAATAGCCCGGAAGCCGAACGCCAGACCGTCACGTTTACCGGTACCGGCAATCCGTACGAAGTCCAGTTTGACGTGCTCAGGCGGATTGGCCTTTTCCCACATCGCTTTGACCAGCAGCTCATCCGACATTTCTACCAGGGAACAGACCACGGTGGTCGGGAAGCCGCACTCAATGGCTTCGCGAATCACCGAGCTGTACACCTGAGCGGTGGTCAGCGCATCAATACGAAAGCTGGTGACCATCAGGAACACGTGAGACGGGTCCGCCGATTTGCCCAGCTTGCGCACTTTACGACGCAAGTGTGGATACACGATGTAGAGAAAGATCATGCCGCGCACAAAGTGCGTAGCGCCCATTGAGTAGCGCCAGATGCCGACGGCGCCAATCAGGAAAATAAAGTTCTTCGACTGTGAGTCAAAGATACTGGTAGGCAGCGCGGTGGCGAGTGCCCCTAATAAACTCAGGTAGAACAACCAACCTGCGGCCTGTAGAAGGCCATGTTTTAGCCTGTGCATATCTGGTATCCCTAGGTCAGTTGCAAGCTTCAAGCTGCAAGCCCCAAGTGGGGGTTGCAGCTTGAACTTTTGGCTTGCCGCTTGAAGCTTGTAGCTTGCAGCTGTTTTACCAGCAGATACCTTCAGCGCTTTCGTTCTCGGCAGTGGTGGTGGTCATGAAGCCGACCAGGTCCACAATCTGCTTGCCCGCTGGAGCCTTGTCGGCCAGCGCACGGAAGCGCTCATCACGGTTGCCCAGAATGATCACGTCGGCGTTTTCGATGACTGCATCGAAGTCCGAGTTGAGCAGGGACGAAACGTGAGGGATCTTCGATTCGATGTAGTCTTTGTTCGCACCGTGAACACGAGCGTATTCAACGTTGCTGTCGAAGATGCTCAGCTCGAAGCCTTTACCGATCAGCATTTCAGCCAGCTCTACCAGCGGGCTTTCACGCAGGTCGTCAGTACCGGCCTTGAAGCTCAGACCCATCAGCGCGACTTTGCGAGTGTCGTGAGACGCCACGATGTCGAAAGCGTTCTGAACCTGGGATACGTTGCTGCGCATCAGCGAGTTGAGCAGAGGCGCTTCAACATCCAGGCTGCCAGCACGGTAGGTCAGGGCACGGACGTCTTTTGGCAGGCAGGAGCCGCCGAAAGCGAAGCCTGGACGCATGTAGTACTGGGACAGGTTCAGTTGCTTGTCCTGGCAGACCACTTCCATCACTTCACGACCATCGACGCCGCACGCTTTGGCAATGTTGCCGATTTCGTTGGCGAAAGTGACCTTGGTGGCGTGCCACACGTTGCAGGTGTACTTGATCATCTCGGCAACGGCGATGTCCTTGCGGATAACCGGTGCGTCGAGTTCTTCGTACAGGGCTTGCAGCACGTCGCCGGAGGCTTTATCGAACTCGCCGATAACGGTCATTGGCGGGTGATCGTAGTCTTTGATCGCAGTGCTTTCGCGCAGGAACTCAGGGTTCACTGCAACGCCGAAGTCGACACCGGCTTTCTTGCCGGAGCAGTCTTCGAGGATCGGGATCACGACGTTGGCAACAGTGCCTGGCAGAACCGTGCTGCGCACAACGATAGTGTGGCGAGTGTCTTTTTCACGCAGTACGAAGCCGATTTCGCGGCAAACGGATTCGATGAAATCGAGTTCCAGGTCGCCGTTCTTCTTGCTCGGTGTACCGACGCAAATCATCGACACGTCAGTGGCGCGGATGGCCTCGGAGAAATCCGTGGTGCCGCGCAGCTTCCCGGTACGAATGCCCTTGTCCAGGAGCTCGCCCAGACCAGGTTCTACGATTGGCGATTTGCCGTTATTGATAAGGTCGATCTTGGCAGCAGAGATATCCACACCAACAACGTCATGACCCCGCGCTGAAAGGCAACCGGCACAGACTGCACCGACATAACCCAAACCAAAGATGCTGATACGCATCGTACTCTCCTCGATTTACACGCCATAAGTTGGCTGGATATTAATTTTGGCCAGCAGTTATCGCGCACTCGAAAGTGTGACTTGAAGAAGTCTCACAACAAGCGCAGGCATATTTAAAAAAGGTGAGTGCCAGAAGTAACTAAGGCAATCTCAAATACTGCTGAGTCTTGAACGGCAAGTAACCTGGCTGTAACAGCCTCAGGGCCTTGCTCTGGGATGTGGTAAACCACTCCTTTGGTGCTATCGCAAGCTTGTGGCTGACAGGCCCGGGCCAGAGCCTCGGCTGCCATGCCTCATTATTGCGCTATGCACTTGAACAGTGCTTTGCCAAACGACTAAGGCGTATAGCGGTGATTCAATCTCCTGAGTCTCTACCGCCGCTGAACCTGAGGTCAGTTTATTAAACGGCAACTTCCGGATTTTCTACGTCGCTTGTAAGTGATCTCTCACAAGGATGACGAGAATTGTTACGGGATGTAGGAGCGTCTGGTTTCGGGATAAGTTCCGGGCCACTCGTCCTCTTTTTGAGAATTTCTTTTTTTACGCGTCCTGATCGCGTAGTTGCACATTGATGTCACCTGCTCTGAAGCCCTTAGTTCTCAAGCGCTCCCGTTGAGTGGGTGTGACAATGCCACTACCAGTGATAAGCCAAAGGCTAGTACGCAAAAAATTTGTTAATTTTTTGAGAAAATCGCCAACTAAAAAAATGCGTCATAAACCTGACGACAGTAAGTTGGCAAATCGCAAATTGCACGATGGTGCAAGGGGAAGAAAAGGCGCGATCAGGAGGGGATTCACGCCTGGCAGGACCGCTTTATGCGTCGGGAGTATCGCGCAGGAACACTAATTTGGTCGCCGTGGACTGTTCGCTGCTGTAGCGGTAGCCACCCACATCGAACTGTTTAAGTGCATCCGGCGTGTTGATTTTTTCCGAGATCACAAAGCGGCTCATCATGCCGCGAGCCTTCTTGGCGTAGAAGCTGATGATCTTGTATTGGCCGTTTTTCAGGTCCTTGAAATCGGTATCGATGATGCGTGCGTTCAACGCTGAGCGTTTAACCGCTGAAAAATATTCGTTGGACGCCAGGTTCAGCAGCAGGTCGTCGCCTTGTTCCGCGAGCGCCTCGTTCAGCCATTCACTGATACGCGTGCCCCAGAACGCATACAGATCCTTGCCTCGGCCGTTCGCCAGTTTGGTGCCCATTTCCAGCCGATAGGGCTGCATCAAGTCCAGCGGGCGCAGCAAGCCGTAAAGCCCGGACAGCATACGCAGATGGTCCTGGGCATAGCTGAGTTCGGCGTCGCTGAGGGTTTCCGCTTGCAGACCGGTATAAACGTCGCCTTTAAACGCCAGCAAGGCCTGCTTGGCGTTCTCGGGAGTAAATGCGGGTGTCCAACTGCCGAAGCGGGCGGCGTTCAGGCCTGAGAGCTTGTCCGAGAGGTGCATCAGCTCGCCGATCTGCGCAGGCGTCAATTCACGCAGTATCTGGATCAGTTCCTGGGAATGGTCCAGGTACTGTGGCTGGGTGAAGCGCTCGGTCGTCGGCGGGGTGTCGAAATCAAGTGTTTTTGCCGGGGAAATCACCATCAGCATAGGGTCGTCTCCTTTAATCGTTGGGGGATTCTAGGGATTGTTGGAGTCTGACTCCAGCTATGACGGTGATAGGTGTGTGATTTGAAATGAGGCGCAAGGTTGCAGGAGCGCCGCGTCGCCCGGTTCAGGCAGGAGGCAACTTGTTGGCGAGAGGGCTGACGCGGTTCTTCAGGCACACCGCCTCGCGAACAGGTTCGCTCCTACCGGACAGCGCCGTTTCAAGGGCGCGCGGACGCATTTGTATCGGCCTGGATATCAGCCACTCTACTCATATCAGCTATAGTGCGGCGCTAATCCGGGTTCATGTTCAGGGAGCGATTGGTGTTGCGTAAGTTTCTAGCAGTTTGCGCGTGTCTGTTCTGGGTGCAGGCCAATGCGGCGGTGCCGCCGGTGGCGACTATCGACCGCAGTCTCTGGCCGGAACGGCTGGAGTCGCCTGACCTTTTCGATGTCGCTTCACGCGCGCAGATCCTCGGCTTTGCCCATGAGCTTTGGCTCAGCGAGCAGCTGGATGAGGAGACCCTCAAGCGCCGCCTGGGGCTCAGATACATCAATGTGCCGTCATTGAACCTGCTGCGGCAGCGCCTCTGGAACCGCTTGCTGGAGGGTTACCAGAATGCGCAGCAGAGCTGCCCTCAGGATGCATCGTTCTGCGTGCTGGTCGAAGACATGGATCAACTGCGTCAGCGTGCGGGCGAGTTCACCATCGCCAGTGATTCTTTCTACGCCAACTGGGCTGCGCCCAGCGCGACCTTTAATGAGCGCTATCTCAATGAGCTGATGTATCTGGCAGCGCTGTTTCCACAAACCAGCAGTGAAATCGCCCTTTATAACTCTGATGAGCTGAGCGGCGATAACATGCCGGATCGTACTTTCCAGCTTAATTTCGAAAGTGGTCCCACCGGCGCTGACGGCGGCACCGACTGGCTGGCTGATTTCATGCGCCAGCAAAAAATGAACGCGACGTTCTTTGTGTTGGGCAAAAACCTGCAAGACCGTCTGGCCGCCACTACGGGCACCGCCTTGCAGTCTTTGTACCGTCTGCAGTGTGTGGGCATTCAAGGCTGGGAGTATCGCTCCCATAGCCAGTGGCTGGAATGGCAAAGCTCTGTGCTGCGTAGTGAAGCCCTGACTCAGCAGCTGTTACCCGACAACTTCATCCCGCTGTTTCGTCCGCCGTATGGCCATCGCCGCGCTGACAGCGGGCAGTTCTTCCGCGATCAGAATCTGCGGGTGTCGTTGTGGAACATCGACGCACAAGACAGCAACGGCCGCCTGACGTCCGAGCAAATCACCGACCGGGTGGTGAGCCTGATGTTGCTGTGGCGGCGCGGGACAGTGGTGTTTCATGACGCCAGTGCCCGGGTGCAGTCAGCAGTACCGTTGTTGATGGCAAGCACCGCGCAAAGCGAGTTGATTTGGGATGATTGTCACAATATCCCTGAAAGGCCCGCAGAATAAGGGGTTGCGTTGATTTCAGAGCAGGCGGTGTGCGAATTTTCGGAGGATTTCGGGTGGGGCGGACTTCCGACTGTAAACGGGCTGGCGCAGGTCGCCAAGGGCTATTCGTCATACTGTGAAATAAACTTCAAAAAAGTGTCAAAGAGCTTTTTTCTGTCATGGGTTTTGCGGTATTACCACTATCAGACCGCCGAAACCTGCAACACAGGTGGCGTCCTCCAAGACTCCATCTTGAGCAATTCTCTCCTGCCTTAAGGAGAGAGCCCGGCGGCCTTTTCGTGGCGCAGTTTGAGTAATCTGCGTCGCCTGGCTTTTATAAAGGTGAGCGAGTATGGATGATCACGGACGCACCCCTTCTTCTAACCAGCCAATCCTTTACGTGCTCGATACCAACGTACTGATTCACGATCCAAATGCCCTGCTGAACTTCGAAGAACACCGCGTCGCCATCCCCATGACCGTGCTGGAAGAGCTGGACAAGCTCAAAGCCGGTAAACATTCGGTCGCTGCCGAATGCCGTCAAGCCATCCGCCTGATCGACAAAACACTGGGCGAAGCCACGCCTGAGGAAGTCGAGAAGGGTGTACCGATCGACCGTGGCACCGGCGTGTTTAAAGGCTTTCTGTCAATCATGATGAGCAAGCGCGAGGAGCCCAATAGCCTTCTGCCTGAACACCTGAACGACAACATCATCATCAATCAATTGATCGACCTGCATGCGCGCGACAAGGACTTGCGTCTTGTGCTGGTCACCAAAGACATCAACATGCGGCTCAAGGCGCGAGCCTGTGGTATTGCGGCCGAAGACTACAGCACCGACCAACTGGTCGACGACGTGTCGATGCTGTCCCGTGGTTACCACAACGTGACTGGCTCATTCTGGGACCGGGTCAGCAAGGTCGACACCCGTCAGGATCACGGCCGTACCTGGCACCGCGTGCAGCTTGCTGAGCAACTGCCCGCTGTTCATATCAACGAGTTCATCATCGACGAGCAGGGTTTTGTCGGCTGGGTCAAAGGCGTCAAGGCCGACGAGCTGATGATTCTGGACATGCACCAGGAGCCATTGCTGCATCAGGAGGCCTGGGGCCTCAAACCGCGCGATATCTATCAGGGGCTGGCATTGTTTGCCTTGCTTGACCCGGATATTCATCTGGTCAACCTGTCTGGCGCTGCCGGTTCGGGTAAAACCATCCTGGCGCTGGCCGCTGCGATTGAGCAGACCATGGTCAGCAAGCGTTATCGGCGCATCATCGCCACGCGGAGTGTGCAGGGTCTTGACCAGGAAATCGGCTTCCTGCCGGGCACTGAAGCGGAAAAAATGGAGCCTTGGCTGGGCGCCATTACCGACAACCTTGAAGCGCTGCATATGGATGACGAGAACACCCATGGCAGCGTCGATTACATCCTCAGCAAAGTGCCGTTGCAGTTCAAATCCCTCAACTACATACGGGGTCGCAGCTTCCAGCAAAGCCTGATTTTGATCGATGAATGCCAGAACCTGACCCCGCACCAGATGAAAACCATCATCACCCGTGCCGGCGCTGGTTCAAAAGTGGTCTGTCTGGGCAACCTTGCACAGATCGATACTCCTTACCTGTCGGCCACCAGTTCCGGGCTGACCTACCTCACGGAGCGCTTCAAAGACTTCCCGAACGGCGTGCACATCTCCCTGCAAGGCGTGCCACGCTCAATCCTGGCTGAATATGCGGAGTCGCATTTGTAAGCATTGAAGATCCCCACCCGTGGGAGCGAATTCATTCGCGTAGAGGCCGTTTCAGGCACATAAATGTGTCGGTTGGGATAGCCTCTTCGCGGATGAATCCGCTCCCACAATTGTTTCATGCCCTGTCGGTTGCTTTGTTTAGGTTTACAATCCCCGCTCCTGTTCAGGAGTAACGCTGTGCTCACTCATCTCGATTCCCAAGGTCGCGCCAATATGGTCGACGTCACTGATAAAGCCGTGACGTCCCGTGAGGCAGTGGCCGAAGCATTAATCCGTATGCTGCCCGAAACCCTGCAGATGATCGTCAGCGGTGGGCATCCCAAAGGGGATGTGTTCGCCGTGGCGCGCATCGCCGGTATTCAGGCGGCGAAGAAGACCAGTGATCTGATCCCGCTGTGCCACCCGTTGATGCTGACCAGCATCAAGGTGGAGCTCAGCGCCGAAGGTGAAGACGCTGTGCGCATCGTCGCCCGCTGCAAGCTGGCCGGGCAGACCGGTGTGGAAATGGAGGCGCTGACCGCTGCCAGCGTCGCTGCGCTGACCATCTATGACATGTGCAAGGCGGTTGATCGCGGCATGGTCATTGAGAACGTACGTTTGCTGGAAAAGCTTGGCGGAAAAAGCGGTCACTTCATTGCCGACGACACGGCATCGGAGGTGTCATGAGCATCACCGTCCAGTATTTCGCCCGTTACCGGGAAACCCTGGGTATCGACAGCGAGCAGGTCGACGGCGAGTTCGCCAGTATTGATTCACTGCGTCTGCATTTGCTTGAGCGCGGTGGGATTTGGCTGGTATTGGCCGAGCAGAACCTGATGTGCGCTCGCAATCAGGAACTGTGTCAGCTGGATGAGCCGCTGGAGGCGGGTGACGAAGTGGCGTTTTTCCCCACCGTGACCGGGGGCTGATCATGGCGATTCGGGTTCAGGCGGAACAGTTCGATCCAGGCTTCGAGGTCAACGCGTTACACGCGGCCAATGTTGGCGTTGGTGCGGTGGTGAGTTTTGTCGGCTACGTGCGGGATTTCAACGAAGGGCGGGAAGTGTCGGGGATGTTCCTGGAACACTATCCCGGCATGACTGAAAAAGCCTTGGGCAAGATTGTGATCGAGGCTGAACAGCGCTGGCCGTTGCTCAGGCTTGAAGTGCTGCATCGGGTTGGCGCATTGGAGCCGGGTGAGCCGATTGTGTTTGTCGGCGTTGCCAGTGCCCATCGTCAGGCAGCTTTTGAGGCCTGTGATTTTGTCATGGACTACCTCAAGACCCGTGCGCCGTTCTGGAAGAAGGAAAACACGTCAGAAGGGCCGAAGTGGGTCGAGGGGCGGGCGAGTGATAAAGCAGCGGCGGGGCGGTGGAAGTAAGTCTGAAGCCGAAATAATAACTGTAGGAGTGAGCTTGCTCGCGATAGCGGTGTATCAGTCAACAAAGTCTTGGCAGATATACCGCTATCGCGAGCAAGCTCACTCCTACAGGTCCAGCCAAGGCTGTTAAACCGGCTGTGCTGGCTTACGCACCACTGCCCGCAACAACTCGGTCGGTGGTGTTTCGCAGCTGATCTTGCGACCCAGTTTCTCTTCAATCGCGGGCAATTGATAAGAGTCGTCTTCACCGGCGAAGCTGATCGACACACCTGCTGCGCCTGCACGGCCTGTACGGCCTATGCGGTGTACGTAGTCATCCGGCACTTCCGGCAGGGTGAAGTTGATTACATGACTGATACCGTCGATGTGAATCCCGCGACCGGCGACGTCAGTAGCAACCAGTACGCGAATCTTGCCTTCGCGAAAGCCTTCCAGCGTCTTGATGCGTTTGTGTTGCGGCACATCGCCTGACAGTTGCGCGGCGTTCACGCCATCACGTACCAGACGTTCTTCGATGCGACGCACTTCGTCCTTGCGGTTGGCAAAGACCATCACGCGCTCCCAGCCGTTATCGGTGACCAGGTTGTAAAGCAGCTTGTATTTGTCAGCACCGGCGACCGCGTAAATGTGCTGCTCGACGTTCTCGCTGGCGACGTTCTCGGCTTCGATTTCAACGATGGCCGGTTCGGTTGTCCATTGCTTGGCGAGGTTCATCACGTCGTCAGTAAAGGTCGCTGAAAACAGCAGGGTCTGCCGTTCGCCTTTGTGTGGCGTCTGACGAATGATCGAGCGCACCTGCGGGATGAAGCCCATGTCGAGCATGCGGTCGGCTTCGTCCAGAACCATCACTTCGACCATGTCCAGATGCACTTCGCCGCGCTGGTTGAAGTCCAGCAGACGGCCAGGGGTGGCAACCAGAATGTCGCAATGCCGCGCTTCAAGCTGCTTGAGCTGCTTGTCGAAGTCCATCCCGCCCACAAACGTCATGACGTTCAGGTCGGTGTACTTGGTCAGGTCCGCAGCATCTTTGGCGATCTGCACGACCAGTTCCCGTGTGGGGGCGATGATCAGTGCGCGAGGCTCGCCCATGTAACGCTCTTTGGGCGGCGGTGTCTGGGTCAGTTGCGAGATGATCGAGATCAGGAACGCGGCGGTTTTACCGGTACCGGTCTGCGCACGGCCGATGGCGTCCTGCCCTTTGAGCGTGAAACCCAGTACCTGCGCCTGAATTGGCGTGCAATAAGGGAAACCGAGGTCTTGAATCGCGTGCATCAATTCCGGGGCGAGGGCGAAATCGTGGAAGCGGGTTTTGCCTTCCTGAGGTTCGACGACGAAATCTTCCAGTTTCCAGGGAGTAACAACCGGCTTGGGCGCACGTTCGCGACGTGGACGCTCAGGCTTGGGTTTGGCAGCAACGGCCTGATCCGCCGTTTCAGCCTGTGCACTCGGCTCTTTAACGTCTGCGCGGGTGCGGGCAGGTGCTGTGGCTGCAGCGCTATGATCCCTTGAGTGGCCTTCAGTCTTGCTTTGCGGGGCAGGGGAAGGAGTAACAGGGCCAGCGGCGAGCGGCTCAGCCTCGCTTTTTCCGAACATCTTTTTAAGTGCTTTGAGCACGGTCATCTCGTCAATTGATTAAGGAATGTACGCCGAGCAGTGTAAAGCAAGAATCGGGCGCGGCGTAGTGTCATGCCAAACGGGCTACATATGCCCAAATTTGTGGGGCCGGCTTTAACCGGGAGGGCGGAGTCTCTGACTAGGCAGGCCCTGCGTCTCACCAACAAACGGCGTCTTATAAAACAACAAATAACTATCTGATTTTGAGTGTTTTTTACTGTAGGAGCGCGCTTGCCCGCGATAGCGTAAGCATAGGCGATAGATTCATCGACTGATGAACCGAATCGCGGGCAAGCGCGCTCCTACAGGTCCCGTTTGCCGTGAGGCAGCGTGCCGCTCCTAGGGATTTGCGCCCTGCAAGCTCCCAATCAGCCGAGCTGGTCGGTCAGCCAGGCGCGGATGTCAGAAATTTCCTCCGGTAACACTTGGTGTTCCATTGGGTATTCCTGCCATGTCACGGTTACGCCTTGCGCTTTTAAACACTCATACGCGGCAATGCCCATGGATTTCTGCACGACATTGTCGAAAGTGCCATGCAAGCAATACACCGGGATGCGTCTCTGACTGTCCGAAAGTTGCAGTTGCTCGCCGAATGTCGGGGCATAAGTAGAAAGGGCGAGTACTCCACCCAATGGACCTTGCCAGCGTTTGAAAGCGGTATGCAGTACCACCGCGCCACCTTGAGAAAAGCCGGCGAGGAAGATTCGCGCCGGGTCGATTCCGCTGTTGCGCTGCCCTTCGATGAGGTCCAGAACGGTCTGCGCCGAAACCTCCAGTTGATCGTGATCGATAGCGCGGGCGGGGCTCATAGCCCTGATGTCGTACCAGCTCGGCATCTCATAGCCGCCGTTGATAGTCACAGCCTGGCTCGGCGCTTGGGGCAGGATGAACCGCGTACTCAGCAGCGATTCCTGAAGCGCTTCAGCCACCGGCATGAAGTCATAGCGATCTGCGCCCAGGCCATGCAGCCAGATGACGCATGCGTCTGAAGTGTTAACAGGTTCGAGAATCAGCGGGTTAGTCATGAGTGCTCTATCCGGGTGCGCTCGCTCTTTTGCAGTGCGTTAATGCGGTGCGCGAGTTGTTAAAAATGAAAGAAGATGTCGCAAGGTTACAAGTTTTTCTCTTGACCTGTCGCTAATTCGACATCGCCACCATGCTGGTACGGCGTTTGCTATAAAAAACCGGGGAGTGAAGCGCTTACCTCGATCGGTAACACTATTGTGCTATTACCGATACGCAACGGGGGCAAGCACGGAGTCCATGCATCAGGATTTGCGGCACGGTTCATCCTGTACCGGATTGGTTCAGGAACATCATGGGGCTTGAATCCTGTAAGCCGTCTAAGATCATGAATGCGAGCGATGAGATGACCTCACGCCCGGCTCATGAACTGGCCTAAAGTCGGATGACCCAAAAATAAGCCAGCACGGGTTGTCAATGCCTCACAAGGGTGCGACGGGATTGAAGCGCCTAAACAACAAAGAGCAAAACTGGAGGTTTGAATGAAGATGTTGAAATCCACCCTGGCCGTAGTAGCCGCTGCAGCAGCACTCGGTGTTAGCAGTTTCGCTCAGGCGGGCGCAACACTGGACGCCATTCAGAAGAAAGGCTTCGTACAGTGCGGTGTGAGCGACGGTTTGCCAGGTTTCTCCGTTCCTGATGCTACCGGTAAGATCACCGGTATCGACGCCGACGTATGCCGCGCTGTTGCTGCTGCCGTTTTCGGTGACGCCACCAAAGTAAAATTCAGCCAACTGAACGCCAAAGAGCGTTTCACCGCGCTGCAATCGGGCGAGATCGACATTCTGTCGCGTAACACCACCTGGACCAGCTCCCGCGATTCGGGCATGGGTCTGGTATTCGCTGGTGTGACTTACTACGACGGCATCGGCTTCCTGGTAAACAACAAGCTGGGCGTCAAGTCCGCCAAGGAACTGGATGGCGCTACCATCTGTATCCAGGCTGGTACTACCACCGAGCTTAACGTTTCCGACTACTTCCGTTCGAACGGTCTGAAATACACCCCGATCACTTTCGACACCTCTGACGAAAGCGCCAAGTCCCTGGAAGGCGGCCGTTGCGACGTGCTGACCTCCGACCAGTCGCAGCTGTACGCACAGCGCAGCAAACTGGCCAGCCCGGCTGACTACGTGGTTCTGCCAGAAGTTATCTCCAAAGAACCTCTGGGCCCAGTCGTGCGTAAAGGCGACGAAGAGTGGTTCTCCATTGTGAAATGGACCCTGTTCGCAATGCTCAACGCCGAAGAAGCCAAAGTGACTTCGAAAAACGTTGAAGCTGAAGCCAAGTCCACCAAGAACCCTGACGTTGCCCGTATGCTGGGTGCTGATGGCGCTTACGGTGCCGACCTGAAACTGCCGAAAGACTGGGTAGTACAGATCGTTAAACAAGTCGGTAACTACGGCGAAGTGTTTGAACGCAACCTGGGCGAATCCACCCCGCTGAAAATCAAGCGCGGCCAGAACGCTCTGTGGAATGCCGGCGGCATCCAGTACGCTCCACCAATTCGTTGATTGACCCGGCGCCCGCCAGCCTTCACCGGCTGTCGGGCGCCGTTTTGTTTCATTTTTCCTGGGGCACTTCATGGAAAAGCAAATCGTCGCACCCAAGCAAAAGCTCTCTTTGAGCGACCCAAAAGTGCGCGCGTGGTTATTTCAGATCATCACCGTATTGGCGGTGGTCTCGTTGGGCTGGTTCATGTTCGACAACACCCAGACCAACCTCCAGCACCGTGGTATTACCTCGGGTTTTGGATTTCTTGAACGCAGTGCCGGATTTGGCATTGCGCAGCATTTGATCGATTACACGGAAGCGGACAGCTATGCCCGGGTGTTTGTCATCGGCTTGCTTAATACGCTGCTGGTGTCGGTCATCGGTATTTTCCTGGCCACAATCCTGGGCTTCATCATCGGCGTTGCACGCTTGTCACCGAACTGGATGATCAGCAAGCTGGCAACTGTCTACGTGGAAGTCTTCCGTAACATCCCGCCGCTGTTGCAGATCCTGTTCTGGTACACCGCTGTGTTCCTGACCCTGCCGGGTCCAAGGCAAGCGCATGGTTACTTCGACATGTTCTTTATCAGCAGCCGCGGTTTGAACATGCCGAGCGCCATTGCCGCTGAAGGTGCGTGGCCATTCGTGACCAGCATCATCGTGGCCATCGTCGCTATCGTGGCGATGACCCGTTGGGCCAACAAGCGCTTTGAAGCCACTGGCGAGCCGTTCCACAAGTTCTGGGCTGGCCTGGCGCTGTTTCTGGCAATCCCGGCTTTGAGCATGTTGATTTTTGGCGCACCGGTGCATTGGGAAGTGCCAGAGCTCAGAGGCTTCAACTTCGTTGGCGGCTGGGTGTTGATTCCGGAACTGATCTCTCTGACCCTGGCACTGACGGTTTATACCGCAGCGTTCATCGCTGAAATCGTGCGTTCGGGTATCAAGTCGGTCAGCCACGGTCAGACGGAAGCAGCTCGCTCGCTGGGCCTGCGCCCCGGGCCGACGCTGCGCAAGGTCATCATCCCGCAAGCACTGCGTGTGATCATCCCGCCGTTGACCAGCCAATACCTGAACCTGGCGAAGAACTCCTCGCTGGCGGCGGCTATTGGTTATCCGGAAATGGTTTCGCTGTTCGCCGGTACCGTGCTTAACCAGACCGGTCAGGCCATCGAAGTAATTGCCATCACCATGAGCGTGTACCTGGCGATCAGTATCAGCATTTCCCTGCTGATGAACTGGTACAACAAGCGCATTGCGCTGATCGAGCGGTGAGGAAACGCGCATGACGACTCATACTTTCAAACCTGATATGCCACCACCGGGCAAAGTGTTCGGCCCTGTGGCGTGGATGCGCCAGAACCTGTTCTCCAGCTGGATCAACACGCTGCTGACCTTGTTCTCGCTGTACCTGATTTACCTGGTGGTTCCGCCGATCCTCAGTTGGGCTTTGCTGGACGCCAACTGGATCGGTACCACACGGGCTGACTGCACCAAGGAAGGCGCGTGCTGGGTATTTATCCAACAGCGTTTTGGCCAGTTCATGTACGGCTACTTCCCGACCGAACTGCGCTGGAGGGTGGACCTGACCGCCATTCTGGCCATCGTCGGTGCGGCACCGCTGTTCATCTCGAAGTTCCCACGTAAAGCGATTTACGCGATTGGCTTCCTGATCATTTACCCGATTGTTGCGTTCTATCTGCTGAGCGGCGGAGCGTTCGGTCTGACCCACGTGGCCACCAGCCAGTGGGGCGGTCTGATGCTGACGCTGGTGATCGCCACCGTTGGTATTGCCGGTGCTTTGCCATTGGGTATTTTGCTGGCGCTGGGTCGTCGTTCCAACATGCCTGCAGTGCGCGTGGTGTGTGTAACGTTCATCGAGTTCTGGCGCGGCGTGCCGTTGATCACCGTGCTGTTCATGTCCTCGGTGATGTTGCCGCTGTTCATGCCGGAAGGGATGAACTTCGACAAACTGCTGCGGGCCTTGATCGGCGTGATCCTGTTCCAGTCGGCGTACATCGCTGAAGTGGTTCGGGGCGGTATGCAGGCAATCCCTAAAGGTCAGTACGAAGCTGCCGCGGCCATGGGCCTCGGTTACTGGCGCAGCATGGGCCTGGTGATTCTGCCGCAGGCGTTGAAGATGGTTATCCCCGGCATCGTCAACACCTTCATTGCCCTGTTCAAAGACACCAGTCTGGTGATCATTATCGGCCTGTTCGACCTGCTCAACAGCGTCAAGCAAGCCACCGCCGACCCGTCGTGGTTGGGTATGGCCACCGAGGGCTATGTCTTCGCAGCCCTGGTGTTCTGGATCTTCTGTTTCGGTATGTCCCGCTATTCCATGCACTTGGAACGTAAGCTGGACACAGGCCACAAGCGTTAGGAGTTTTGACATGAGTGAAGTTATCACCAAGCCTCTGGGCGCCGAAGGCATGATCCGGATGGAAGGCGTCCATAAATGGTACGGCCAGTTCCACGTGCTCAAGGACATCAACCTGAACGTGCGTCAGGGCGAGCGTATCGTCTTGTGCGGCCCGTCGGGCTCGGGCAAATCCACGACCATTCGTTGCCTGAACCGTCTGGAAGAGCACCAGCAAGGCAAGATCATCGTTGATGGCACCGAGCTGACTTCGGACCTGAAGCAGATCGAAACCATCCGCCGCGAAGTCGGCATGGTGTTCCAGCACTTCAACCTGTTCCCGCACCTGACCATTCTGCAGAACTGCACACTGGCCCCGATGTGGGTGCGCAAGATGCCGAAGAAAAAGGCTGAAGAAATCGCCATGCACTACCTGGAGCGCGTACGCATTCCAGAGCAGGCGCATAAATTCCCGGGCCAGCTTTCCGGCGGTCAGCAACAGCGTGTGGCGATTGCCCGTGCGCTGTGTATGAAGCCGAAAATCATGCTGTTCGACGAGCCGACCTCGGCACTCGACCCGGAAATGGTGAAAGAGGTGCTGGACACCATGGTTGGTCTGGCAGAAGAAGGCATGACCATGCTCTGCGTAACCCACGAAATGGGCTTCGCCCGCACCGTGGCCAACCGCGTGATCTTCATGGACAAAGGCGAAATCGTCGAACAGGCTGCGCCGAACGACTTCTTCGACAATCCACAAAGTGACCGTACGCGTCTGTTCCTGAGCCAGATCCTGCATTGATCGGTTGAGTGATGGACTGAAAAACCCGGACGTGTGTTCGGGTTTTTTTATGGGTGTTAAAAAGCACATTCATTATTAAAAATAGGGAGTGAATTTTTTGTTCCGATCTTCCTGGAAACCTATTCTCACGCATATAAAAAACAGCACTCCGGTGATGAGAAGAGGTAGTGGGTTGAGTGGGGCAAAATACAGAATCATCGTCAGAATTTTGAGGGTGTAAAAAATCGAAAAAAACATTATTTGCAAATACACTCCAAAGGCATAGAACCTTTGTCTTCTCGTTGGTTTGGTATTTTGCTTGGGTACGATATCTACAAAAAGCGTAGTAGGGGGCTTGTCTTTCATTAGCCAGCGGTTGAATTTTTTTGGAAGGATAAATGTGAAAGCATGTGCGACGACCATGAATGATGCCCAGGATTTTAATGTTTCGCTGTCGTTTGCGCCAAGAAGAGGGATGTCCCCTTCGTTGATGAAATCTCTAAGTGTGATCATTATAAAAATGTTGTATAGGACAAGAATAGCTAGCTTCAGTAAGAAAAATCTCTCAAGGTCTAATAAGAATCTTGCCCAAAGGGCCGGTATGTAAAGCAATAAAGTCAGAGTAATGAATGCTGCGGGGTGTATGGTCTCGCTCATGTAATAGGTTACCTGTATTTTGGAGCTTTTATGTAGTCGGGCGGAGGCTTCTACGTCGATAGCATCATGAAGTTACCTTCTTCTCACTGTTGTTTCATATGAATGGCTCTCTATCTACAACGTGCGTCCGTGTTTTCTATGGTGAATACGTACGCACCAAATACCTAGTGCGACGCAGATAGGGTAGGTGACGTACCCAACCATCCTCCACTGCTGGGGCTCCAGTGTTATGAGCTCTGAAAGGATGTAATTAAAAACCGCTGTGTAAAAACCTGCGCCGCATAAGACGAAAATTGATAGCCTTAAAAAATACAATATTCGATCTATATTTATGGTTAGAGGTATTTTGGTTCCGTCTAACGCTTTATGGAATACATGCGTATTTTTTGGGTGTTTATCTGGCTTGCGTAAGCTTGCCATCATGTACCCGTATGCTAGCGCGATGATGAATGAGAATAAGTCGACGAAAGGAGCGTCTTCGATGTTGGTTAGTGGTATGTTTCCTGTTCTGGAAATGCCGATATGTATGATCATAAACGCTATGTTGTAGGTGAAAAACATACGATATGAAGTAATAGTGAAGTCGATGCGAGATGAGGCGCGCTTCGCCCAAATTGAAGGTAGGAAGAGGAGGGTGCTGATAACGAAGAAAATAATGTATAAGGTGAGTTCAATCAATTGTTTTGCTCTAGGCTGTCGTGAATGCCTCTAGACGTGAAGATCCCGCTCGCAGCATCAAACCCAAGAACCCACTTTGATGTGAATTTGTAAGCTCTCGCGTAGTCAGTGTCCATATAATTAAATAACCTCCAGGCGTCTGGTTTTAGTGTATTTCTGAATGCGCCTAACAATGAGGTGCCTATGTCAATCACTCCATAAGCAACGTCACCTCCTGCTTTTCCGTAACCCTGAAATTCAGATGCCTTGCGGTATATCATTCTAGTTGCGCCCACTGTGTCGGACCTGCCCTGCCATAAGTTAACTGTGTTTTCGTGGATGTTGTTCATGCCGTGCGCAATCATGAACGCACCTCCCACGCATGCGGCTCCACCTGATGCAGTACATATTGCGACTCCACCTGCGAACTGAAACCCTCCTGCGACTAGGCCTACAGATTGAGAGAGGACTGTCCATTGGTGGCTTGTCAGTAATGTATGTTTATCTCTGAATGCCTTTAAACCCTCCAGAATACTTTTTTTGCCACCTTCAACATCCCGAACAATCCCCTGCGCGTAATACGCAACTTCCCGATTAAATTGCAGCCGCAACATCCCATCCTGAATATTCTGCATGCTCAACGTACAAGCGTGATTCGTCAGCGCAACAGCGGCCTGTTTAAGCTGCTTGGTCTCGGACGTATTCGACTTAGGCTCTGCCATCAGGACTCGCCCCAGTAGCTGTAACCGCTAGTACCTGCTGCGTGGTGAGTCCAGCTAATGTCGCCATAACGAATGGCCAGTTGTTCGACGGGTTCGGCGTCGTTATCGAGGGTGACGTGAGGTGTCTGGACAATCAGGTTTTCGATGACCGCTTCCTTGATCTCGACGCTGTAGAACTTCTCCTGACTGCCATTGGGCGTGGTGCGATAGAAATCGATCTTGCAGGTGACGGATTCCCGTTGCGCCAAGGCCTGTGCCAATAAAGGTGATGACTTGTCGATGTTCTTGGTAATGACGACGGGCATGTGCGTGGCGCGGTCGATGTTGGCGACGTTGGCCATCTGGTGCGTATAGGACAGCACCATGATTTCGTTCAGGTGTGCTTCCTGGCATTTGTTACCCATGGACTCTGGGGTTGAACAGCCGGCGGAAATATCGCCCTGTTCTTTGCCCTTGATGGTCATGTAAATGGGATGAGCCATGATTGATCGTCCTGAAATAAATGGCCGATCAGTTTAGGGAGGAGGGTTCAAGGGTTATGTAGGGCGTTTCTGTGATTGTTGAAGGACGTTGCGCGTAAGCGTCGGCCCGGTGTTTCTGATACCACGCTGCCGCGAAGCAAGCATGAACCTTGTAGGAGTGAGCTTGCTCGCGATTCGATTTTTGTTTCGATAAATTGTTGCCCGACCTTACGCAATCGCGAGCAAGCTCACTCCTACAGTAAAAAGTATTCCAAATCAGGTAGTTATATTTTGTTTGATAGGAGTTGCCGAAGGTTTCTCGGTGCTGAGCAGGGATTTCTCAACCGCCCCGCGCGCCATATCAATCAAGTGCACCACCGAAAACGCCAGGTCGCGTTTGCTGCCGCTCAAGTGATCGGCGGACTCATAGGCAGTGGCCGCTGCGCAACGCAGCAGGTCGGCGGCATGGGCCATGGTTTTGGCGGCTGAATCGGTGTTGGTGTTAAGCATGTACAACTCCTATTGGATACGGAGCCAGCACGCTTCGCGACTAAACGAAGGGTGGCGGCTGTGCAGCAGGTTAGTCGACCGGACAATAGGAGAAACCGGCGCACCCGAAGATGCCCTGCGCACAGCCACCATAATGGTGAGCACCTGTGCGCCTATTGGTCCGGGCGACTAAACCCGATCGCTGATGTGCAGCGACCGACGCAGCCTAGTGAGCCGGATTTACAGGCGCAAGTGAGGGACAAGTTTCTCGGAAAGGTCTGGCAGGGGGAAGGGATCAGGTCTGGCAATGTGTTGCGGCAGATGCATGTAAAGCAGAATCAGAGCTGCGCAGATGTTCGGTCAAGCGTAGACCTGTTGGAGCGAGGCTTGCCCGCGAAGAACGAAGACCCGGTATCCCTGAATGACCTCATTAAGTGGTTCGCGAGCAAGCCTCGCTCCAACAGGCTTGATCTGTATTCAATCCCCGCGAAACTTGTATTCATCTGCATTCTCCAACACGATGCACCTTTTTGGCGCTCTGCGCTGCTTCATCACCTGCCCCCACGAGAATGAAATGACGACCAAGGCGCCATCGGCGAGCACGACCCTGCAAGATCAACCCTCACTGCTTAAAAGTCGCTGGCTGCTCTTGCTCGGTCTGGTGCTGGTAGCGCTTAACCTGCGCCCGGCGCTTTCAAGCATCGCGCCGTTACTCAATGATGTGTCTGACAGCCTGGGCATGTCCGCCGCCGAGGCCGGGTTGCTGACCACGTTGCCAGTGTTGTGTCTGGGGCTGTTCGCGCCACTTGCGCCATTGCTTGCGCGCCGTTTTGGTGCGGAGCGGGTGGTGCTGGTGATTCTGCTGACGCTCGCTGGCGGGCTGGCGTTGCGTAGCTTGTTTGGCGAACCCGGCCTGTTCATCGGTAGCCTCTTGGCTGGTGCCAGTATCGGCATTATCGGCGTCTTGTTGCCCGGTATCGTCAAGCGCGACTTCCCTCGGCAAGCTGGCGCTCTGATGGGGGTCTACACCATGGCGTTGTGTCTGGGCGCGGCGATTGCGGCGGGCTCAACGGTGCCGCTCAGCCAGTATTTCAATGACAGTTGGGCGATCGGTCTTGGTATCTGGTTAGTGCCTGCAGTCATCGCCGCCATTGTCTGGTTTCCCCAGGCTCGCGAAGCGCACGACAGCAATCGTGCGGTCTATCGCGTCAAAGGCCTGCTGCGTGATCGCCTCGCGTGGCAGGTCACGCTGTACATGGGGTTGCAGTCGTCGCTGTCGTACATTGTTTTTGGCTGGCTGCCCTCGATCCTGATCGGTCGCGGGCTGTCGCCGACACACGCGGGGCTGCTGCTGTCAGGTTCGATCATTGTGCAGGTCATCAGTGCGTTGAGCGTCCCATGGCTCGCCACGCGCGGCAAGGATCAGCGTTTGCCAATTCTGTTGGTGATGATCCTGACCTTGACCGGTCTTTTCGGCTGTCTTTATGCGCCGCTGGAAGGTTTGTGGGCGTGGGGCATTCTGCTGGGAGTGGGGCAGGGCGGCACGTTCAGCCTCGCGTTGGCCTTGATTGTTCTGCGCTCGCGTGACTCGCATGTGGCCTCCAACCTGTCGAGCATGGCTCAGGGCATCGGCTACACGATTGCGGCCATGGGGCCGTTCGCCGTAGGTGTCGTGCATGACATGACCGGCAGTTGGGACGCCGTCGGCTGGATATTCGCTGTGCTGGGCCTGGGTGCAGTCATCGCGGGGATGGGCGCGGGGCGCGCCTTGTTTGTCGATGTGACCAGCGAAAAAGTTGAGTAGCAGAATTTGCCCGGTGAATGTCTGTAGTAAAGCGGCCAAATGCCGCTTATCGTGCAGGCACCTTTTGCTCCAATGGACCTGTATGCATGAGCGACGAAGATAAACGCCTGATCAATAACGCGCTGATTACCCGCTTCTACGAGGCCTTCAACCGCCTTGACGCAGAAGCCATGGCCGCCTGCTACACAGATGACGTGCTGTTCAGCGATCCTGTCTTTGGCGAACTGCGCGGCCAGCAGGCCAGCGACATGTGGCGCATGCTCACGTCACGGGCCAAGGATTTCTCCCTGACGTTTGATTGCGTGCGCGCTGACGAGCGCAGTGGCGCTGCACATTGGGTTGCTACTTATCTGTTCAGTCAGACGGGCAACACCGTGGTTAACGATATCCAGGCGCGCTTCGTCTTTCGCGACGGCAAGATCGCGGAGCATCACGATCAATTCGACCTGTGGCGCTGGTCTCGACAGGCTTTGGGCATCAAAGGCCTGTTGCTCGGCTGGACGCCGATTGTGCAGAACGCCATCCGCGCCCAGGCCCAGAAGGGCCTCAAAGCGTTTCAGGCCGGGCGTTGAGCCTCTGATAGAATCGCGTCTTTCGCGTTATTTGATCTGTTGCCATGCCTGAAGCCTTGTCCTCATCCGTCAACGAGACACCCGAACCAGCGGTCAGCAAACCCTGGTTCGTGTACCTGGTGCGCGCTGAAAATGGTTCTTTGTACTGCGGCATCAGCGACGATCCGCAGCGCCGTTTCGCAGCCCATCAGAGTGGCAAAGGTGCACGCTATTTTTACTCCAGCCCGGCAGTGGCGCTTGTTTATGTTGAGCGGTGTGTGAGCAAGGGCGAGGCGTTGCGTCAGGAGCGCTTGATCAAGAAGCTGAGGAAGAGTGCGAAGGAGTGTCTGGCGGCAGGGTATTGCTCTGCGCCTTGACCATAATTCTCCGGACGTACGTAATCTGTAGGAGTGAGCTTGCTCGCGATAGCAGTGCATCAGATAAATAATGGGTGTCTGACCCACTGCTATCGCGAGCAAGCTCACTCCTACAGATTTATATCTTTTCAGGCACTTCAGTTGGATGTTACGACAGCGGTTGTCTGACACATGGTTGTTCGCAGCCTGCGGCAGCTCCTACAAGAGCCTGCGTTTTCGATCACTCGCTGTGATGATCTGCCATCAGGGTTGTCGGGTAGGCTCGGTGCTTCTGGCCGGGTAAGCTGCTGGCTTACCTTCTGTTGGAAAGCCAGCCATGACCGACATCATCCTGCACCATTACCCCACTTCGCTTTTCGCCGAAAAAGCCCGTTTGATGCTGGGGTTCAAAGGCCTGTCCTGGCGCTCCGTCAGTATCCCTTCGATCATGCCAAAACCCGACCTGACCGCGTTGACTGGCGGCTACCGCAAAACTCCGGTGCTGCAGATCGGCGCGGATATCTATTGCGACACAGCGCTGATGGCCCGCCGTCTGGAACAGGAGAAAGCCTCGCCTGCGTTCTTTCCGGACGGGCAGGAATTTACGGTTGCCAGCTTTGCGGCGTGGGCGGACTCGGTCATGTTCATGCACGCGGTGAGTCTGGTCTTCCAGCCTGAGTCGTTGGCCGTGCGCTTTGCCAAGGTGCCACCTGAAGGGGTGAAAGCCTTCGTCGCTGATCGCGCTGCGTTGTTCCAGGGTGGCAATGCAACCCGTCTGCCCGTTGAGCAGGCCAAGCATCAATGGCCAACGCTGATGACGCGCCTGGAGTTGCAGTTGGAGCGCAATGGCGACTTCCTGTTTGGCGTGCCGTCGATTGCTGACTTTTCGGTTGCCCATACCCTGTGGTTCCTCAAACAAACTCCTGTGACTGCGCCGTTTGTCGATGATTACCCTGAAGTGGCGGCGTGGTTAGGGCGCGTGTTGGGTTTTGGCCATGGCGCACCGAGCGAGTTGAGTTCGGCTGATGCGGTTGAGATTGCCTTGAACGCGACGCCTGCCACATTGCCGGATGAGCAGTTCACTGATCCCAATGGCTTCAAGTCGGGAGATCACGTGACCGTTTCAGCGATTGATTACGGGGTTGATCCGGTTGAAGGCGAGTTGGTGTTCAGTGGCCGCGAAGAGCTGATTCTGCGTCGTGAAGACGAGCGGGCGGGTGTGGTGCATGTGCATTTCCCGCGGGTTGGTTTTCGGATCGAGAAGCACTGAAGTTCGTTATCTGTAGAAGCTGCCGAAGGCTGCGAAAGCGGTCTGTCTGACATACCGCGATTCGCAGCTTGCGGCAGCTCCTACCGGTCGAGTTTATTTCAAAGCCGCCAATATCGCCTCTTCACTAAACCCCCGAATAATCGTGCCATTCACATCAATCAACGGAATGCCGCGGCCACCCAGCGCTTCGTAGGCCTTGCGTCCCTCATCTGACTTCTCGATGTCGTACTCCTTGAACGGGATACCTTTGCTGTCGAGGAAGCGCCGCGTCTGTTTGCAGTAGCCGCACCACTCGGTCGCGTACATCACCACCCGGGCTTGCGCCTGGGTTTGCGCGGTAACGGCGTCCGAAGGATTGAAGAAGTGCTCGATCTTGCCCCAGTTCTGATAAACCACGACGACGAGCATGATCAGGGCGAACTTCTTCAGGATACCTATCAGCATGATCGAGTGTCCTCAGCGACGCTTGAGCTGATCAGTGAGCTGCGTTGGCAGGCCTTTGATGATCAGGGTGCCAGCGGCTTCGTCGTATTCGATCTTGTCACCCAACAAGTGCGCTTCAAAGCTGATCGACAGGCCTTCCGCGCGGCCGGTGAAGCGACGGAACTGGTTAAGAGTGCGCTTATCGGCCGGGATCTCTGGTGACAGGCCGTAATCCTTGTTACGGATGTGGTCGTAAAACGCACGTGGGCGCTCTTCGTCGATCAGGCCGGAGAGTTCTTCCAGGCCCATGGGCTCACCCATTTTGCTCTGGCTGCTGGCGTAGTCGACCAGGGTCTTGGTTTTCTCGCGGGCAGAGTCTTCGGGCAGGTCTTCGCTCTCGACGAAGTCGCTGAACGCTTTGAGCAAGGTGCGGGTTTCACCAGGGCCGTCAACGCCTTCCTGGCAGCCAATGAAGTCACGGAAGTATTCCGAGACTTTCTTGCCGTTCTTGCCCTTGATGAACGAGATGTACTGCTTGGACGTTTTGTTGTTCTGCCACTCTGACACGTTGATCCGCGCTGCCAGGTGCAGTTGGCCCAGGTCCAGATGGCGAGACGGTGTAACGTCCAGGGTTTCACTCACGGCGACGCCTTCGCTGTGGTGCAGCAGGGCGATGACCAGATAATCCGTCATGCCTTGTTGGTAGTGGGCAAACAATACGTGGCCGCCCACGGACAGGTTGGATTCTTCCATCAGCTTTTGCAGGTGTTCGACTGCGACCCGGCTGAACGCGGTGAAGTCTTTGCCGCCGTCCATGTATTCCTTCAGCCAGCCGCTGAATGGATGCGCGCCTGACTCAGCGTGGAAAAAACCCCACGCCTTGCCTTGTTTGGCGTTATAGCTTTCGTTGAGGTCGGCCAGCATGTTCTCGATGGCTTGGGACTCAGCGAGTTCGGAGTCGCGTGCGTGGAGAACTGCGGGCGTACCGTCGGGTTTCTTGTCGATCAGGTGGACGATGCAATGACGGATCGGCATGGATTTCTCGGCTGGTTGTGAGCGGGATACTGACGAGCGGCGCTGCTCGGTTAACGGCGGCCAGTGTAACGCACCCGGACGCGAAACGCGGCTGCACCCCTTGGTTTTAGCTCTCATGGTGGTGTTTGAACGGTTTTTTTTGGCTGATTCGGCAGAATCCTGTCCAAACGGGTAGGTTAGTGCGGATATTTGCTCGGCTCTGTGCTAGTTTTGCCCCGTCTTGCGCAGCATAGCGCGCCAAGCACCGCAGTTTGTGTGCGTTCGGGCCGAACCAATGCCCGGTTTCAGTATCTACATTTCGCGATTAATCGTGGCTGCTACTGGAGGGTCGGGTTCATGATCTGACCCCAGGCCGATGCTGCACTCTGCAATCCAAATGAATTTGATAGGGAAGGAACACCACCATGGCTCTGACTAAAGACCAATTGATCGCCGATATCGCAGAAGCTATCGACGCGCCAAAAACCACCGCGCGTAATGCTCTTGAGCAATTGGGCCAGATTGTTGCCGACCAACTGGAAAACGGCGCTGAAATCACTCTGCCGGGCATCGGCAAGCTGAAAGTTGCCGAGCGTCCAGCTCGCACTGGCCGTAACCCTTCGACTGGCGCTGCCATCGAAATCGCTGCCAAGAAAGTCATCAAGTTCGTACCAGCTAAAGTGCTGAACGACTCGATCAACAAGTAAGCACACGCTTGCTGTTGAAAAAGCCGTGCACCGGTTAACCGGGCACGGCTTTTTTGTGTCTGTCTATTGAAAATACGGGGCCTGTGGGAGCGAATTTATTCGCGAAGAGGTCGGTACATTCAATGCATATCTATCGTGAGTAACGCCGTCTTCGCGAATAAATTCGCTCCCACAGGTGAGTGGCGGTTGTTTATTTCAACGCCCAGCGCTCCTGACGCCACGCCTCTTGTCTGGCCTTGTCATGAAAGGTCCACGCCACGAAGCGGCTTTGCTTCTGGCCCTGGCCCATCTCGACCACCTGGCTTTCAAACACGCCGACTTTCTTCAGCGTGCTTTGAATCATCGGCAGGTTCGACGCCTTTGAAACCAGCGTGCTGAACCACAACACCTGTTTCGCTGCTTGGGTGCTTTCTTTGATCAGTTGAGTGACGAAGCCGATTTCGCCGCCTTCACACCACAACTCCTGAGATTGCCCGCCGAAGTTCAGCACCGGCAGTTTGCGTTTCGGGTCTGCCTTGCCCAACGCCCGCCATTTACGCTGACTGCCGCGCTGTGCTTCTTCCAGAGACGAGTGGAAGGGCGGGTTGCAAAGGCTTACGTCGAAACGCTCATCGCTGCTGAGCAGGTCCAGCAGGATCTGTTTGCGATTACTTTGCTGACGCAGGCTGATGGCCTTGCTCAGGTTGTTGGACTTGATGATTGCAGTGGCGGCAGAAATGGCTGTTGGGTCAATGTCAGAGCCGAGGAACTGCCAGCCATAGTCGCCGTGCCCGATCAGTGGGTACACGCAGTTTGCACCGGTGCCGACGTCCAGCGCCTTGATCAAAGCGCCGCGAGGAATTACGCCTTCGTTGCGCTCAGCCAGCAGGTCGGCGAGGAAGTGCAGATAGTCTGCACGGCCAGGAATCGGCGGGCATAGATAGTCTGCCGGGATATCCCAGTGGGCAATGCCATAAAACGACTTGAGCAGCGCCCGGTTGAACACGCGTACGGCGGCCGGGTTGGCGAAGTCGATGCTTTCCTTGCCATACGGGTTGGTGATCAGAAACTGACCCAGTTCCGGGCTGCTTTTAATCAGCTTGGGGAAGTCGTAATGGCCTTGATGGCGATTGCGTGGGTGCAAAGTGGCTTTTTCACGGGGCTCGGCTGGTTTGCCTGGCTGCGCCGGTTTGGGCTTTTTGCGGGGTGGTTTTGGTGTGTTCGGGATGGTCATGCCGATGAGGTCTCGTTGAAACGCAAAACCCTGTAGGAGTGAGCTTGCTCGCGATAGCGGTTTGTCAGGCACTAATCATGTGAATGACAGACCGCTATCGCGAGCAAGCTCACTCCTACAGGGTTTGAATAAATCAGCCAGCCTTGTGGAAGGCTGGCTGACTGGTTTATTTACAAACTCGCAATCCGCGCATGCTGCTCAGCCAGCTTGCCCAGAGCCTGTTCAGCTTCGGCCATCTTCGCGCGTTCCTTGGCGATGACTTCAGGCGGGGCCTTGTCGACGAAGGCAGCGTTGGACAGCTTGCCGCCCACTCGTTGCACTTCGCCTTGCAGACGCAGGATTTCCTTGTCCAGACGCGCCAGTTCGGCATCTTTGTCGATCAAGCCAGCCATCGGCACCAACACTTCCATTTCACCCACCAGACCAGTGGCCGACAGCGGTGCTTCTGCGCCTGCTTCCAGTACGGTGATGGATTCCAGCTTGGCCAGTTTCTTCAGCAGGTAATCGTTTTCCTGCAGGCGACGCAAGTCTTCGGCGTTGACGTTCTTGAGGAACAGTTGCAGCGGCTTGCCCGGCCCGATGTTCATTTCGCCACGAATGTTACGCGTGGCGAGCATCAGGCCCTTGAGCCATTCGATGTCGTCTTCGGCGGCTTGATCGATGCGTGCTTCGTTGGCCACTGGCCAAGGTTGCAGCATGATGGTTTTGCCTTCCGCACCGGCCAGCGGCGCAAGGCGTTGCCAGATTTCTTCGGTGATGAACGGCATGAACGGATGCGCCAGACGCAGCGCAACTTCCAGCACGCGAACCAGCGTACGACGGGTGCCGCGCTGACGTTCAACCGGGGCATTCTCGTCCCACAGCACAGGCTTGGACAGTTCCAGATACCAGTCGCAATACTGATTCCAGATGAATTCGTACAGCGCCTGAGCCGCGAGGTCGAAACGGAATTGATCCAGTTGACGGGTCACTTCGGCTTCGGTGCGCTGCAGTTGCGAGATGATCCAGCGATCAGCCAGCGACAGCTCGACTTCTTCGCCGTTCTGGCCGCAGTCGTCGCCTTTATCAAGCACGTAACGCGCCGCGTTCCAGATCTTGTTGCAGAAGTTGCGATAGCCTTCGACGCGGCCCATGTCGAACTTGATGTCGCGACCGGTGGACGCCAGCGAGCAGAAGGTGAAGCGCAGGGCGTCGGTGCCGTAGCTGGCGATGCCGTCAGCGAATTCGTCGCGGGTCTGCTTTTCAATCTTCTTCGCCAGTTTCGGCTGCATCATGCCGGAGGTGCGTTTCTGCACCAGATCTTCCAGCTCAATGCCGTCGATGATATCCAGGGGGTCCAGGACATTGCCCTTGGACTTGGACATCTTCTGGCCCTGGCCATCGCGGACCAGACCATGCACGTACACGGTTTTGAACGGAACCTGCGGCGTGCCGTCTTCGTCTTTCACCAGGTGCATGGTGAGCATGATCATCCGGGCAACCCAGAAGAAAATGATGTCGAAGCCGGTGACCAGTACGTCGGTGGAGTGGAAGGTTTCCAGCGCCTTGGTCTTTTCCGGCCAGCCGAGGGTGGAGAAGGTCCACAGGCCCGAACTGAACCAGGTGTCGAGTACGTCGTTGTCCTGTTGCAGCGCAACGTCGGGGCCCAGGTTGTTCTTGGCGCGGACTTCGGCTTCGTCGCGACCCACATAAACCTTGCCGGACTCGTCGTACCAGGCCGGAATGCGGTGGCCCCACCAGAGCTGACGGCTGATGCACCAGTCCTGGATGTCACGCATCCATGAGAAGTACATGTTTTCGTATTGCTTGGGCACGAAGGCGATGCGGCCGTCTTCGACAGCAGCAATGGCCGGTTCAGCCAGAGGCTTGGTAGACACGTACCACTGGTCAGTCAGCCACGGCTCGATGATGGTGCCGGAGCGGTCGCCTTTCGGGACTTTCAGGGCGTGATCGTCGACGCTGACCAGCAGGCCGGCGGCGTCGAACGCAGTAACGATCTGCTTGCGCGCTTCGAAACGGTCAAGACCTGCGTATTCGGCGGGCAGGGTGCCGTCCACGGTTTCATTCAGGGTGCCGTCGAGGTTGAACACCTGAGCGGCGGCCAGCACGTTGGCGTTCTTGTCGAAAATGTTCAGCAGCGGCAGGTTGTGGCGCTTGCCGACTTCGTAGTCGTTGAAATCGTGGGCCGGGGTGATTTTCACGCAGCCGGTGCCGAATTCAGGGTCGCAGTATTCATCTGCAATGATCGGTATGCGGCGGCCAACCAGTGGCAGCTCAACGAACTTGCCGATCAGTGCCTTGTAACGCTCGTCTTCCGGGTTAACGGCCACGGCGGCATCACCGAGCATGGTTTCCGGGCGCGTCGTGGCAACGATCAGGTAATCCAGACCGTCAGCGGTTTTCGCGCCGTCAGCCAGTGGATAACGCAGGTTCCACAGGAAGCCTTTCTCGTCGTGGTTTTCCACTTCCAGGTCGGAAATCGCGGTGTGCAGTTTGGTGTCCCAGTTGACCAGACGCTTGCCGCGATAGATCAGGCCATCTTCATGCAGGCGCACGAAAGCTTCTTTAACCGCGTCCGACAGGCCGTCGTCCATGGTGAAGCGCTCACGGCTCCAGTCTACAGACGAGCCCAGGCGACGGATCTGACGGCTGATGTTGCCGCCGGACTGATCTTTCCATTCCCAGATTTTCTCGAGGAATTTATCGCGGCCCAGATCGTGACGGTTCAGGCCCTGCGCTTCGATCTGACGCTCTACCAGCATCTGCGTCGCGATACCTGCATGGTCGGTGCCCGGCTGCCACAGGGTGTTGCGACCCTGCATGCGACGGAAGCGGATCAAGGCGTCCATGATCGCGTTATTGAAACCATGGCCCATGTGCAGGCTGCCGGTGACGTTCGGCGGCGGGATCATGATGGTGTACGAGTCACCAGCGCCTTGCGGGGCGAAGTAATTCTCGGATTCCCAGGTTTGATACCAGGAAGTTTCAATAGCGTGCGGCTGGTAGGTCTTGTCCATGCGCGGCGGGAACCTATTGCTGTAATTCAGGAAAGCCGACAAGTATAGCGGGGATGAACGGCTGGGCGTAGAGCGGGGCGATGATTAGCTGTAGGAGGTAGGCATATCCCTGTGGGACAGGCTCGCGCAAAATCTATCGGACTGCCAAAAACTGTGGGGATTCGATGTTGACCTGCAAGCCTTGTGTAGATACCTGTGGGAGCCGAGCTTGCTCGCGATGCAGGCGCAGCGAGGGCTCAGATACACCGCGTCATCGTTCATCGCGAGCAAGCTAGGCTCCCACAGGAGATCACGCAAGTCATCGGCTAGCGCGACTCCACAGGGGCGTTAATTCTGATACTGGCTCAGCAGCCTTTCCATCCGCGCTTCAAGACGGCGTTTGATTTCGGTCTCGATGTGCGGCGCGAAGTCGTCGATGACGTCTTGCATGATCAACTGGGCTGCGGCGCGCAGCTCGGAGTCGAGATAAAGCAGCGCGTCTTCTTTTGATTTGGCTTGCGCCGGGGCTGCTGCCACGGGAGCCTCGACAGGCTGTGCAGGCTCGGGTGTCAGGGTCGGAATGTCGGCATCATCTTCATCGCCGAAATCCAGTTCCTGGCTCAATGCCGGTTTTGCACCCACCACATCGAACAGCAGAGGGATTTGCCCCTCGCCATGAGCCGGTGGTTGCTGGGAGTCATCGCCGAGCAGTTGGCGGATCGACTCGAGGTCGTCCAGCAAGTGGGCGGAGTTTTTCAGAGGGTTTGAATTATCCATCGTGTGCTCAAAGCCGCTGTAGTCGGTGATCTTGCAGAGGATAGCCCTGTTCACGATAGAAACGAAAACTCTCTCGTGCGGCCAGTCGTATGGCGGGGTCTTCCACCACTATTTCCGCCACGCGGGCGAAACGTTTGAAAAAAACGGGGATGCGCAGGTCAAGATTGACCAGCAGATCCTGATGTTGCCCCGGGTCTTCACCCAGGCCCAGCACCACGGGCGCGACCTGATCGTCTTCCGCGTCACCATGGGGTATGAAGGTTTCGCCTTTAAACCGCCATAGCCGGGCATCCAGATCTTCACGCTGCGCGGCATCGCTGCAGTGCAGGTAAATACGGTGACCCATGCGCCAGGCTTTTTCCGTGAGCTTGCAGGCGAAGTCCAGGCGAGCTGAGGGATCGGTGCTTGGGAGAATGTAGAAGTCGACTTGTGTCATGTGGGTTCCAGGTCGCGGGGTGCTTGTCAAACATCACATGAAACGCAGCTTCCGGTAGGAGCGAACTTGTTCGCGAGGCGTAATGACCGCGTCTGCAGGTCTATCGCCTCGCGAACAAGTTCGCTCCTACCGGGGCTGCGTGATGCAAACGCCCCCGTGTTCCTTACGCACCAGCGCGGTCGAGCAGGTATTGGGTCAGCAACGGAACCGGACGGCCAGTGGCGCCCTTGTCCTTGCCGCCGCTCAGCCATGCTGTGCCAGCGATGTCCAGGTGTGCCCACTCGTAGGCTTTGGTAAAGCGTGACAGGAAGCAGGCTGCGGTGATCGTGCCGCCTTTCGGGCCGCCAATGTTGGCGATGTCGGCGAACGGGCTGTCCAGTTGTTCCTGATATTCGTCGAACAACGGCAACTGCCATGCACGGTCGTCGGCAAATTTGCCAGCGTCCAGCAACTGATTGATCAGCGCATCGTTGTTGCCCAGCAGGCCGGATGTGTGACCGCCCAATGCCACGACGCAAGCGCCGGTCAGGGTGGCGATGTCGATCACGGCCTGAGGCTTGAAGCGCTCGGCGTAGGTCAGGGCGTCACACAGCACCAGACGGCCTTCGGCGTCAGTATTGAGGATTTCTACGGTCTGGCCGCTCATGGTGGTGACGATGTCGCCAGGGCGTGTCGCGGTGCCGCTTGGCATGTTCTCGGCGGCGGCGATGACGCACACCAGGTTGATCGGCAGTTGCAGTTCCAGCACGGCGCGGAGGGTGCCAAATACGCTGGCAGCGCCGCACATGTCGAACTTCATCTCGTCCATGCCAGCGGCAGGCTTGATGCTGATACCGCCGGTATCGAACGTGATGCCTTTACCGACCAGCACGAAAGGCTTCTCGCTTTTCTTGCCGCCGGAGTAGTTCATGACGATCAGGCGTGGCGGTTGGGCGCTGCCCTGTGCCACAGCAAGGAACGAACCCATGCCCAGCTCCGCGAGTTTTTTCTCGTCGTGAACTTCAACCTTGAGGTTTTTGTGCGCTTTGCCCAGTGCCTTGGCCTGCTCGCCCAGGTAAGTCGGGTGGCAGATGTTCGGTGGCATGTTGCCCAGATCGCGGGTCAAGGCCATACCGGTAGCGATGGCCTTGGCGTGAGAGGCTGCACGCTCTACGTCGGCAACGCTGATCTTGTCGGTCAGCAGGGTGATTTTCTTCAGCGCCCGTGCTTCGGCTTTCTGAGTCTTGAAACGGTCGAAGACGTATTCGCCATCGGCCAGGGTTTCGACCAGCAAACGCGCTTTACCGTAGGTGTCACGGTTTTTAACGGCTACCTGATCCAGGGCGATGGCAGCATCACTGCCGCCCAGGCCTTTAAGAATTGACAGCACGGCACTGACGATTTTCTTGAATTGACGGTCAGACAATTCCGCTTCTTTACCCGTGCCGACCAGCAGAACACGCTCGGCTTTCAAGTTCGGCAGATTGTGAAGGAGCAGACTTTGAGCCACTTTGCCGGTCAGATCGCCCCGTTTGAGCACTGCACTGATGGCGCCACCGCTGAGCGCATCTACGGCTTTTGCGGCATCGCTGAGCGCGCGACCTTCGCCCACGGCGACCACAAGGGTCGCGGTCTTCAAGGTTTCTGGGCTTACGCTTTTAACAACCAATTCCATGTCGGGGTCCCCGAATAAACGATGAGCTTTCGCGAAATGAATGACGTGCGCGGCAGGGAGCGGGTGTTTCGCATCAACATGCCAACGACAAGGCCCGCAGTTTGACCCCGCCACGGGACCGCTGACAACCCCGGAAAACATGCGAATGCGGCTCTGTGCAGGACCTTTCCGTGAGAACTATCCGGAGCACGCAGTGACAGAGGGCATCATTCACAGGATAATGCCGCATATTTTTTGGCAGAGCCGTGTTGAGTCTGCCGCCACTGCTAGTACCTTTTCTTGTCTGGCTGCCTGAGCCTGGCGACCCTGGAGTGTCTGGTTTGATCGTCTTTCGTTATCTGTCCCGAGAAGTGCTGGTTACCTTGAGCGCTGTGAGCGCCGTGTTGTTGGTAATCATCATGAGCGGACGCTTCATCAAGTACCTCGCGCAGGCCGCGTCCGGGGCACTGGATCCTGGCGTGCTGTTCATGATCATGGGTTTTCGTATGCCCGGCTTCCTGCAACTGATCCTGCCACTGGGGCTGTTTCTGGGGATTCTGCTGGCTTACGGTCGGCTTTATCTTGAAAGCGAAATGACGGTTCTAGCCGCTACAGGCATGAGCCAGCAGCGTTTGTTGTGGATGACCATGGCCCCGGCGACCCTGGTTGCGCTGCTGGTTGCCTGGTTGAGCTTCAGCCTCGCGCCTCAGGGGGCGACGCAGTTTTCCCTGCTGATCAACAAGCAGGATGCAATGACCGAGTTCGACACTTTGGTGCCAGGTCGTTTCCAGGCCCTGCGCGACGGTACTCGCGTCACGTACACCCAAGAGCTTTCCGATGACCGTTCTAATCTGGGCGGTGTCTTCATTTCGGAAAAACGCGTGTCCTCCGACAAGAGCAAGGATCGCGGGATTACGGTTCTGGTTGCAGAAAAAGGCCACCAGGAGATCAAACCTGACGGCAACCGCTTCCTGATTCTGGAAAACGGTTATCGCTATGACGGCAACCCGGGCGAAGCCAACTACCGTGCAATCAAGTACGACACTTATGGTGCGATGCTGCCCAAGCCGGACATCAGTGACGAAATCACCGACCGCGAAGCCATTCCGACATCCGACCTGTTCGGCAGTGATGTGCGCCGCAATCAGGCTGAGCTGCAGTGGCGTATCTCGCTGCCGATCCTGGTCTTTATCGTGACCTTGATGGCAGTGCCACTGTCGCGGGTCAATCCACGCCAGGGTCGTTATCTGAAATTGCTGCCAGCCATCCTTCTTTACATGGCTTACCTGACCATGCTGATCGCGGTGCGTGGCGCACTTGAGAAAGGCAAGCTGCCAATGGCGCTGGGTATCTGGTGGGTGCATGTATTGTTTCTGTTGATCGGCCTCGGGCTTTTGTATTGGGAGCCGTTGCGCTTGAAGATGGCGAGTCGCCGCAGCGCGTCGGAGGTGGCTCATGGTTAAGCTCGATCGTTACATTGGCAAAAGCGTTTTTGTCGCCATTCTCGCTGTTCTCGGGATCATTCTCGGTCTGGCATCGTTGTTCGCCTTTATCGATGAAATGGGTGACGTCAGCGACAGCTACACCTTGCTCGATGCCAGCAGCTTCGTATTGATGACTGCGCCACGGCGTGTGTATGAAATGCTGCCAATGGCGGCGCTGATTGGCTGCCTGATAGGCCTGGGCAGCCTGGCCAGCAGCAGCGAACTGACAATCATGCGGGCCGCCGGTGTCTCCATCGGCCGCATCGTCTGGGCGGTCATGAAGCCGATGCTGGTGCTGATGATCGCCGGTGTACTGATCGGCGAATACGTGGCTCCGGCTGCCGAGAATCAGGCGCAGGCCAACCGCTCACTGGCGCAGGGCAGTGGTGATGCACAAAGTGCCCGTCATGGTATGTGGCACCGCCAAGGTGATGAGTTCATCCACATCAACTCGGTGCAGCCTAACGGTATTTTGTATGGTGTAACCCGCTATCGTTTCGATAACGAGCGACACATGCTCAGTGCCAGCTTCGCCAAACAGGCAACGTTCAACACCGACTCCTGGGCGCTGAAAGACATCACCACCACCTTCTTCCGTGATGGCAGCACTGAAGTTATCAAGACGGCGGACGAGCGTTGGGACGTAGCACTGAGTCCACAGCTGCTTAGTACGGTCATCATGCCGCCTGACTCTTTGTCGATTACCGGGTTGTGGCAATACGCGCATTATCTGGCTGATCAGGGCCTGAGCAATGGCCGCTACTGGCTGGCATTCTGGACCAAGGTTCTGCAGCCGCTGGTAACGGTGGCGCTGGTGTTGATGGCGATCTCGTTTATCTTCGGTCCGCTGCGCTCTGTGACGTTGGGGCAGCGGGTATTTACCGGTGTGCTGGTAGGGTTCACCTTCCGCATCGTGCAAGACCTGCTAGGCCCATCAAGCCTCGTGTTCGGCTTCTCGCCCCTGTTTGCCGTGTTGGTGCCTGCCGCTGTCTGCGCATTGGCTGGGGTGCTGTTGTTGCGCAGGGCCGGGTAAGGTTTTGCTGCTGTGAAAAAGCCGACTTCGTGTCGGCTTTTTTGTATGCGCTGTTAAGTACTGTTGGGAACGTACTACAGCTATCGCGGGCAAGCGCGCTCCTACATAAGGTAGCGGTCCGGTAGGAGCGAACTTGTTCGCCAGGCGGCAGACCTGAGTCGCCGCTTCAGGCCCTCTCGCCAACAAGTTGCCTCCTACCGGATCGAGATCCAACTGTAGGATCTAATGACACGATCACCCAGCCGCAAAGATGAGTTGCTCTACCTCTGCTTCGGCACTCGCACCAACTGGCTGTTGGAATACCTGTCGTGCCAGCTGCGATTCTGCTTATCAAACAGCGCCCAGATGAACCCCAGGCCTACACACAGCCACGATGCTATGGACACCATGAACCGCAGCAGTGCCTGTAGCAGACTGATGCCACTGCCGTCGGCATTTTGTACCCGGATGCCCCAGACCTGCATGCCCAACGTTTGCCCGGAGTGAGTCCAGAATTTGGCGAAGAAACCAAATACCACCAGCAGCAAAATCGTGGACAGGAAGGGGTCGCCGTCCAGCGAGCCTGATTCCGACAACGCCTTTAAGCGCGCCTCACCCATAAAGGCCATCAGCACCAACTTGTAAATAAAAGCGGTGACTAGCAGCAGGGCAAAGCACAGCAGTGCGTCGTAGCAGATCGCAGCGAAACGGCGGCCGAGGCTTGCGGGAGGGAACTCACCTTGCGGGCGAAGCATGTGTCGGGACATGGTGGTGGTTCTCGCTCATCGATCGAAAGAACACATTTTACTAACTCGCAGGCATAAAAAAGCCCCCTGATATCAATACCAGGGGGCTTTTTGTTCCAAGGCTTACGCTTCGGCTTGTACTTCGTCGGCCTGCAGGCCTTTCTGGCCTTGCACTGCAACGAAGGTCACTTTCTGACCTTCTTTCAGGCTTTTGAAGCCATTGCCCTGAATAGCGCGGAAGTGCACAAACAGATCCGGACCGCTTTCTGGAGTGATAAAACCAAACCCTTTCTCGTCGTTAAACCACTTGACGGTACCGCTCTGACGTGTAGACATTTTCTTATTTCCTTGGAACTTGAATTAATGACAGCCTCCCTCACCTGAAAGAGTACTGGGCTGGTTGCAGGAAGTAAGAAGCGTAGAGCGGGTTGTAGCAAAGCTTAGCGCTACTGCCCAGGTCCCGATTCAGCGACCCATGCAAACACAGTTGAGAAACTCTACGCTAACTCTTGTTACAAACACAAGCCCCTGTCCAGTGCCCGTATTCACGAGGTTTGGGGCTGTTTTAAAATATTTACCAGTTGCGCAGAATCGATAGTTTTTTACTGTTGAGCGCACTCTTCGAGTGCGCTGTTTTGGCACTTTCGCCGCTGTTTAGTGCGATAAGAGATGCGGCGAGCTGATGAACTCTGCCGCCGCATTTTTTTTGACGCCGTTATTCAACCGCGGAAGTAACGTTGTGCAACGAAAGGCATTTTACTAACGCGCATAGGTACTTGCTTGCCTCGCACTACCGCCCAGACTTCTGTGTCGAGTGCAGTCAATGAACTGTCTACATAGCCCATCGCCAACGGACCGCCCAATGTCGGTCCGAAACCACCGCTGCAAACAGTACCGACAGCGTTACCGGCGGCGTCGACGATATCGGTGCCTTCACGTACCGGCGTTCGTTCTTGTGGTAGCAAGCCAACCCGCTTGCGTGCAGGGGCTGTTTGTTGCTGAGCGAAGATCTGCTCGGCTCCCGGGAAACCGCCAGCACGTGCGCCATCTGCGCGGCGAACCTTGGATATTGCCCACAGCAGGCTGGCTTCGATGGGGGTTGTCTCGGTATTCATGTCGTGGCCGTAAAGGCACAGACCCGCTTCCAGGCGCAGTGAATCTCGCGCGCCGAGACCAATCGGAGCGACTTCCGGTTCGGCCAGCAGACGCCGTGCGAGGGCTTCAGCCTGATCAGCCGGGACGGAGATTTCGTAACCGTCTTCGCCGGTGTAGCCCGAGCGGCTGACGTAGCAGTCGACGCCCAGTAGCTGGACGCTGGCGAACTGCATGAATGTCATTTTGGCGACTTCAGGAGCAAGGCGCGCCAGCACGGTTACGGCTTGTGGACCTTGCAAGGCGAGCAATGCCCGCTCTTCAAACAGTGACTGGATTGCGCAATGGTTGCCCAGGTGTTTTTGCAGGTGAGCCAGGTCTTCGTTCTTGCAGGCGGCATTGACCACCAGCATCAGTTGATCGTTGCCCAGGTTGGCGACCATCAGGTCATCGAGGATGCCCCCGTTCTCGTTGGTGAACATTGCATAACGCTGCATGCCGACGGGCAGGTCGATGATGTCCACCGGCACCAGTGCTTCCAGCGCTTTGGCCGCATCGGCACCCGTCAGGCGAATCTGGCCCATGTGCGACACATCAAACAGCCCGGCTTTTTCCCGGGTGTGCAGGTGTTCTTTCATCACGCCAGCCGGGTATTGCACAGGCATGTCGTAGCCCGCGAAAGGCACCATTTTTGCGCCGAGTTCGCGGTGCAGAGCGTGGAGCGGGGTGGTGAGCAGTTGTTCGGTGGTCATGGTTCAATCCTTTTGAAGAGGCTAATGAAATCCTTGTAGGAGCTGCCGCAGGCTGCGATGACCTGCGGAGCAGGTGCCAATGGGTCGAAGACCGTTCCGGTCTTTTCGCAGCTTTCGGCAGCTCCTACCAAGGAGTTGCGCAACGAATCACGCCTCTTGATAGCTCTCGATGGACGGGCAGGCACAGATCAGGTTGCGGTCGCCAAACACGTTGTCGACGCGACCTACCGGTGGCCAGTACTTGCCGTCGATCAGGGATTCGACCGGATACACCGCTTGCTCGCGGCTGTAAGGGTGGGTCCATTCGCCGACGATTTCCGCCGCAGTGTGCGGTGCGTTTTTCAGCGGATTGTCTTCTTTGTCCAGTACGCCGTTTTCGACCGCGCGGATTTCTTCGCGGATCTTGATCATCGCGTCGCAGAAGCGGTCCAGCTCTTCTTTGGATTCGCTTTCGGTCGGCTCGATCATCAACGTGCCTGCTACCGGGAACGACATGGTTGGGGCGTGGAAGCCGAAGTCGATCAGGCGCTTGGCGACGTCATCAACGCTGATGCCGCTGGTTTCTTTCAGCGGGCGCAGGTCGAGGATGCATTCGTGCGCCACCAGACCGCTGCTGCCGGTGTAGAGAACTGGGTAGTGTTCTTCGAGGCGGCGAGAGATGTAGTTGGCGTTGAGAATGGCCAGTTGCGAAGCGCGTTTGAGGCCTTCACCACCCATCATGCTGATGTACATCCAGGTGATTGGCAGGATGCTCGCGCTGCCGAATGGCGCTGCGCAGACCGCGCCTTCCTTGCGTGCCATGGTGGCGTGCCCCGGCAGGAATGGGGTCAGGTGCGACTTGACGCCAATCGGACCCACGCCCGGGCCACCACCGCCGTGCGGGATGCAGAAGGTTTTGTGCAGGTTCAGGTGGGAAACATCGCCGCCGAATTTGCCCGGTGCGCAGAGGCCGACCATGGCGTTCATGTTGGCGCCGTCGATGTAAACCTGGCCGCCGTTGTCGTGAACGATGGCGCAGATCTCGCGGATGCCTTCTTCAAACACGCCGTGGGTCGACGGGTAGGTGATCATGATCGCGGCCAGATGGTCGCGGTGCTCGATGGCCTTGGCGCGTAGGTCTTCGATGTCGACGTTGCCACGCGCATCGCACGCAGTCACGACTACGCGCATGCCAGCCATGTTGGCGGTGGCCGGGTTGGTGCCGTGGGCCGATTGTGGAATCAGGCAGATGTCGCGGCGCTCATCGCCACGGCTCTGGTGATAGGCACGGATAGCCAACAGGCCGGCGTACTCGCCTTGGGAACCGGCGTTAGGCTGCAGCGAGATCGAGTCGTAGCCGGTGGCGGCGCAGAGCATCGCTTCCAGCTCGTCGGTCAGTTGTTGATAACCCGCGCTTTGTTCGGCAGGTGCAAACGGATGCAGGTTGCCAAATTCAGCCCAGGTGACCGGGATCATTTCGCTGGCTGCGTTGAGCTTCATGGTGCAAGAGCCCAGCGGGATCATGGTGCGATCCAGCGCCAGATCCTTGTCGGCCAGTTTGCGCAGGTAGCGCATCAGCTCGGTTTCTGAGTGATAACGGTTGAACACCGGGTGGCTGAGGATCGCTGATTCACGCAGCAATGCTTGCGGCAGGCGCGATTCAACGCTTTGCTCCAGTGCGGCGAAGTCAGGTAGTTGCTGGCCTTCGCCTGCGAAGATTGCCCACAGGGTTTCAACCGACGCTTGCGAGGTGGTTTCGTCAAAGGACAGACCCAGACGCTCGCCGTCGATCTCCCGCAGGTTGATCTGCTGGGCACGAGCCTTGGCGTGCAGCGCTGCGGTGTCTGCGCCGGTCTTCAACGACAGACTGTCGAAGTAGAATTCCTGCTCGACGTTCAGGCCCAACTGGCTCAAGCCTTTGGCGAAGATTGCAGTCAGGTGGTGCACGCGGTTGGCGATTTGCGTCAGGCCACGTGGACCGTGGTAAACGGCGTACATGCTGGCGATATTGGCCAGCAGCACTTGGGCGGTGCAGATGTTGCTGGTGGCTTTCTCGCGACGGATATGTTGCTCGCGGGTCTGCATGGCCAAGCGCAGGGCCTGCTTGCCATGGCGGTCTACGGAGACGCCAACCAGACGGCCTGGCATGTCGCGCTTGAATGCATCTTTAGTGGAAAAGTAAGCCGCGTGCGGGCCGCCGAAACCCAGTGGTACGCCAAAGCGCTGGGCGCTGCCGATGGCGACGTCTGCGCCGAATTCACCGGGTGGGGTCAGCAAGGTCAGGGCCAGCAGGTCGGCCGCGACGGCCACCAGAGCGTTGGCAGCATGGAAGCGTTCAACCAGTTCGCGGTAGTCGAACAGGTCGCCGTTGCTGGCAGGGTATTGCAACAGGGCGCCGAAAAACGGGCTGACGTCGCTCAGCTCTGCTTCGTCAGCGACGACTACAGTGATGCCCAGTGGCTCGGCGCGAGTGCGCAGCACATCGAGGGTTTGCGGGTGGCAATGGCTGGAGGCGAAGAACTGGTGGCTGCTTTTGTTCTTGCTCAGGCGTTTGCAGAAGGTCATGGCTTCGGCAGCGGCAGTGGCTTCGTCGAGCAGCGAAGCGTTGGCGATCGGCAGGCCGGTGAGGTCGCTGATCAGGGTCTGGAAGTTAAGCAGTGATTCCAGGCGGCCTTGGGAAATTTCTGGCTGATAAGGCGTGTAGGCGGTGTACCAGGCCGGGTTTTCCAGCAGGTTGCGCAAGATCGGCGCAGGCGTATGGGTGTTGTAGTAACCCTGACCGATGTAGGTCTTGAACAGTTGGTTCTTGCTGGCAATGGCTTTGATTGACGCCAGGGCGTCGGCTTCGCTCAGACCGGGCTCCATGCCCAGAACGCTGGTGCCTTTGATGCTTTCCGGGATGACGCTGGCGCTCAACGCTTCCAGCGAATCAAAGCCCAGGGTTTGCAGCATGGCTTGCTCGTCAGCGGCGCGCGGGCCGATGTGACGGGCAATGAATTCGTTGGCGGTGCTCAATTGAATACGGTCAGTCATGGTCTGCTCCTCAGGCTTCGGCGTTGGCTTTGATCAGACGGTCGTAGGCGTCCTGATTAAGCAGGCTATCGATAGCGCTGGCGTCTTGGGGAATGAAGCGAAAGAACCAGCCAGCGCCAAGGGCGTCCTCATTGACCAGTTCTGGAGTGGCGTCGAGGGCCTGGTTGACTTCAACCACTTCGCCATCGAGCGGCATGTTGATGCTGCTGGCTGCTTTTACCGACTCCACTACCGAAGCTTCGGCGTCCTTGGTGTAGGTCTGCAGCTCAGGAAGTTGCACGTAAACCACATCACCGAGAGATTCTTGCGCGTAAGGCGTGATGCCTACCGTGACACTGCCATCGGCTTCTGCACGCAGCCATTCGTGATCGACAGTGAATCGCAACTCGCTCATAGATACTCCTAAGGTGACTTAGCGCTCGCGGGACGCGCGAACATTGATGACAATCACTTAGCAAATATGCGGCCAGTTTTATTTTTGTTATATAAATCAACTAGTTAGATGGCATTGAGTATCTAGCATTGATTTGCCGTGTAGCGAAATCGATACAGTCTGTATCCGGTTACAAACTTTCGGCGGATCAGAGCCTTGGCGGCGGCGGGCATGCCAATGTCGTATTGAAATCGTTACGGTGTATCGATATCGATACGGGTGCGCGCCAGTTTTAATTCACCCGTTGGAGCGAGGCTTGCCCGCGAAGAACGATAACGCGGCATGGATGACACACCGCAGCGACTGATTCGCGGGCAAGCCTCGCTCTAACGGATTAGGCGATCCTGTGGGAGCCGAGCTTGCTCGCGATGTAAACACCACAGGTCTAAGGCCCATCGCATCCAGCCTTATCGCGGGCAAGCCCAGCTCCCACGATGTATTGCGTCAATCACACCATCACCGCACGGCACTCACCCCATCCAGGGTCGAGAACGAAGTGTCCTTGGCGGTGAGCAGGAAGTCGCGCATGTAGGGCGCATCCAGCATGTCGGTTCGCACTCCGGCATAGAGTGTAGCGAACAATCCTTTTTCGCCCAGTCGCTTGCCTTTCACGTAGCCACGCGAGCTGTATTCATGCAGTGCCCAATGGGGCATGCCGCACACGCCACGGCCGCTGGCGACCAGTTGCATCATCATCACGGTAAGTTCCGACGTGCGCACCTGCGCAGGCTCAATGTCTGCCGGTTCAAGGAAACGGGTGAAAATGTCCAGCCGGTCCCGCTCCACGGGATAAGTAATCAGGGTTTCCTTGATCAGGTCTTCCGGCACGATGTACGGCTTGCTGGCCAATGGATGCTGGTTGGCGACAGCGAGCATGGCTTCGTAAGTGAACAGTGGCACATATGTGATCCCGACCAGTTCGAGCGGATCAGACGTCACCACCAGATCAAGATCGCCACGGGCCAGAGCAGGCAGAGGCGCGAAAGCAAACCCCGAGGCCAGGTCCAGTTCGACTTCCGGCCAGGCGTCGCGGAACTGGTCTATGGTTGGCATCAGCCACTGAAAGCAGCTGTGGCATTCGATCGCCATGTGCAGACGACCTGCTGTACCCCCGGCGAGCCGTGCGATATCACGCTCGGCACCCCGCAGTTGCGGCAGCACGGCGTCCGCCAGTTGCAGCAGGCGCAGCCCGGCGCTGGTAAAACGCACCGGTTTGGTTTTGCGCACGAACAACGGCATGCCCATGCGTTCTTCCAGTTCCTTGAACTGATGAGACAGGGCCGACTGGGTCAGATGCAGGCGCTCGGCAGCTTCCACGAGGCTGTCGGCTTCACGCAAAGCGTGCAGGGTTTTCAGGTGGCGTATCTCAAGCATCTCGTCTCGCAGACCTGTCAGTGCTTCATGAATGAATTTTGTGAACAACACGAAAACAATGAGTTTGTCTCACGTTGGGTCGGCTGTCGACAATAGCGTCATATTTCGACAGGAGCTTTTCATCATGGCCTTGGCCCACAATCTTGGATTCCCGCGCATCGGCGCTGATCGTGAACTAAAAAAAGCGCTGGAAGCGTTCTGGAGGGGCGAGCTTGATCAGCAAGGCCTGCGCGATGTTGGTCGGGAACTGCGCGCGGTTCATTGGCAGCTACAGAAAGACGCTGGTATCGAGCTGCTGCCCGTGGGTGACTTCGTCTGGTATGACCAGGTGTTGAGCCACTCGCTTGCTTTCGGCGTAGTCCCCGAGCGTTTCGCCGGTACCCGTGACGCTCAGGGCCTGCCAACTCTGGACACCCTTTTCGCGATGGCAAGGGGCGCTGAAAGCTGCTGCGGCGGTGCGCATGCTCAGGCGTCGGGTCAGCAGCAGTACGCTCAGGAACTGACCAAGTGGTTCGACACCAACTACCACTATCTGGTCCCTGAGTTTTCTCAGGATCAACGTTTTCAGTTGAGCTGGGAGCAGTTATTCGAAGAGGTGGATGAAGCCCGCGCTCTGGGGCACAAGGTCAAACCGGTACTGATCGGTCCTTTGACGTATCTGTGGCTGGGTAAGGCCAAGGGGCATCATTTCGATAAGCTGGAGCTGTTGGACCGTTTGTTGCCGGTGTACGGCGAAATCCTTGGTCGTCTGGCCGGGCAAGGTGTGGAGTGGGTGCAGATTGATGAGCCAATCCTCACGCTTGATTTGCCTCAAGACTGGAAAAACGCATTCGAGCGCACCTATCACAGCCTGCAGTATTCCCCGCTGAAAAAACTGATCGCGACTTATTTCAGTGGTCTTGAAGACAACCTTGGCTTGGCGGTTTCTCTGCCGGTAGACGGTCTGCACATAGACCTTGTGCGTGCGCCGGATCAACTGGCTGCCGTGCTGGATCGTCTGCCGAGCTATAAGGTGTTGTCGCTGGGCGTGGTTAACGGGCGCAACGTCTGGCGTTGCGATCTCGAACAGGCATTGGGCCAGTTGCAGGAAGCGCGGCAGCGCTTTGGCGACAATCTCTGGGTCGCCGGTTCATGCTCCTTGTTGCACAGTCCGGTTGATCTGGGGCGTGAAGACAAGCTCGACGCTGAACTGAAGAGCTGGCTCGCTTTTGCTGTACAGAAGTGCGGTGAAATCTCGCTGCTTTCCACTGCCCTGAACGATCCCCAGGCTGCTCACGTCCAGCGTGCGCTGGGCGAAAGCCGCGCGATTCAGGCCAGCCGTTTGCAGTCACCGCGTATCCACAAACCGCAGGTGCAGGCGCGGCTGGCGGCGATCACCACGCAGGACAGCCAGCGCCAATCGGCCTTTGCCGAGCGTATCGGGCAACAGCGTGACCGGTTGAATTTGCCAGCGTTTCCGACCACGACTATTGGCTCGTTCCCGCAGACTGCGTCGATCCGGCTGGCACGTCAGGCGTTCAAGTTGGGCAAGTTGTCGGCCAATGACTATCACGACGCCATGCGCCATGAGATTCGCCATGCGGTACAAATCCAGGAACGCCTCGGGCTGGACGTTCTGGTGCACGGCGAGGCGGAGCGTAATGACATGGTCGAGTACTTCGCCGAGCAACTGGACGGTTACGCATTCACCCGTTTTGGCTGGGTGCAGAGTTACGGTTCGCGTTGCGTGAAGCCAGCAGTGATATTTGGTGATCTAAGTCGCCCTCAAGCGATGACAGTGGACTGGATCAGCTATGCGCAAAGTCTGACCGACAAGCTGATGAAGGGCATGCTGACCGGCCCGGTGACCATGTTGATGTGGTCGTTCCCGCGAGAGGACGTGTCCCGCAAGATCCAGGCGCAGCAGCTGGCACTGGCGATTCGCGATGAGGTGGTGGACCTGGAGGCAGCTGGCATCAAGATTGTGCAGATTGATGAGGCCGCGTTCCGCGAAGGCTTGCCGCTGCGCCGGGCGCAATGGCAGGAATATCTGGACTGGGCCGTGGAAGCGTTCCGCCTGTGCGCGAGTGGTGTGCGGGACGAAACGCAGATTCATACTCACATGTGCTACAGCGAATTCAATGATGTGATCGACTCCATCGCGGCGATGGATGCCGATGTGATCACCATTGAGACGTCGCGTTCGGACATGGAACTGCTGGAGGCTTTCAAGGCTTTCGATTACCCGAACGATATTGGTCCCGGGGTATATGACATTCATTCACCACGTGTACCGGGCACTGAGGAAATGGTGAAACTGATGCGCAAAGCGGTGCAACATGTGCCTGCTGAGCGCTTGTGGGTCAACCCGGATTGCGGCCTGAAAACCCGCGCCTGGCCGGAGACCGAGGCGGCGCTGGTGAACATGGTGGCGGCGGCACGGCAGTTGAGAGCTCAGTTAGCCTGATATGAGTTCCAGTGGGAGCGGGCATGCACCGCTCCCACTGGAACTCATCACAACATTTACACGACCGCTCAGCCACCTTCATCAAACTGTCACGCAACTGTGGCAGCGCGCTTGAGAAAACTTCATCACACTCGTTGCCTACTGGGGATCTGTTTGTCGGTGTTTCTTAATGCGCGTTCTTCTTTTTCTGGCCGCACTCTTGTGCGGCTTGCCGTCTTTTGCGGCCTCCAAATGTGATGTCAATGTTCCTGTTCAGATAGCCGAGCTCAAAGAAGTGCGACTGGCTTATCAGAGTATCGGCAACGAATCCGATCCTGCTTTGCTGCTGGTCATGGGGTTGGGCGGGCAGTTGATTCACTGGCCTGACGAGGTCGTGGCGGCGCTGTGTCAGCAGGGGTATCGGGTCATTCGCTACGACAACCGAGACGTTGGCCTGTCCACCTGGAACGCTCCACCGGCCAATGCCAATCTCACCTATGAAGTGCTGCGCTACAAACTCGGCCTGCCGGTTTCCGCTCCGTATTCACTGACCGATATGGCAGACGATGCGCTGGGATTGATGGACGTTCTGCACGTCCAGCAGTTTCACGTGTTAGGTGCGAGCATGGGCGGCATGATTGCGCAGCATCTGGCGGATCTGGCCCCTCAGCGTATCGAAAGCCTGACCCTGATCATGACCAGTTCCGGTGCTGGGGGCTTACCCATGCCTAACGCCGCTTTGCTGCAATTGCTGGCCAAGCGTGGCGCCCCGAACAGAGCAGCCGCGCTGGAGCAGCAGGCCGATCTGCTCGCAGCACTGGGCAGTCCTGAAGTGAAAGACGATCGGGCCATGCTCTTGCAGCAGGCGGCGGCGTCCTACGACCGTGCGTTTAATCCGGAAGGGGTGAAGCGTCAGATTCTCGCGATTCTGGCTGAGCCGAGCCGGGTGCAATTGCTTGATCGTCTGCGTCTGCCGGTGCTGGTCGTCCACGGAACAGCTGATCCGCTATTGCCTGTGATGCATGGCGTGCATGTAGCGGCGCACATCCGTGGTAGCCAGTTGCGGCTGATACCGGGCCTGGCTCACCGCTTTCAGGAGGCGTTCAAGGCTCCGCTGCTTGCGGCGGTGTTGCCTTACCTGCGTGCGCAGCATGACGATGGCCGGAGCATGGCGCAGCTTTGAAACAGCACCGGACTTAGGCGTATCGTGGTGGCTTTCTTTATTTAGAGTGAGCCTGCCATGAGCACTCCGTTGAAAATTGATTTCGTCTCCGATGTGTCCTGCCCCTGGTGCGTGGTCGGCCTGCGGGCGCTGAATGAAGCGCTGGCTGAGCTGGGCGGTGAAGTTCAGGCGCAGATTCACTTCCAGCCGTTCGAACTGAACCCGAATATGCCTGCCGAAGGGCAGGACCTGAACGAACACATTTTCGAGAAATACGGCTCGACGCCCGAGCAATCCGCCGCCAACCGGGAAAATATCCGCCAGCGGGGCGCTGAGCTGGGGTTTACCTTCACTCAGGGCGATCGACGTATCTACAACACCTTTGACGCCCATCGGTTGCTGCATTGGGCCGAGCTTGAAGGCAAGCAAAAAGCCTTGAAGGAAGCCTTGTTCGCGGCTTATTTCACAGACCTTGCCGATCCGTCCAGCCACCGCGTGTTGGCCGATGTTGCGCAGAAAGTCGGCCTTGATCGTGTGCGGGCAGAGGCGATTCTGAGCAGCGATCAATTTGCCGCCGAAGTCCGCGAGCAGGAGCAATTGTGGGTTTCAAGGGGCATCAGCTCGGTGCCGACCATTGTCTTCAACGACCAATATGCAGTCTCGGGCGGGCAGCCGGTTGAGGTGTTTGTAGGGGCCATTCGTCAGATAGTGGCGGAGGGGAGATAACCCGCCCGTCCCTGGGCTGACCTCCAGTGGGGAGCAGAGCTTGTTCTGGGCAGCAGCGATTCGCCTTGGAATCGCAAGGACCTTATCGCGAGCAAGCTCTGCTCCCACAATTGATCCAGCTCCTTCAGTGAAATATGTGTTGCTGACCCAGGCCACTATCGGTTATCAATTTGTACATGATTAGACATGTTCGATTTGATAAAAAACAACGCGTGGTGGATGAGCTTGCACGACGCATCGAAAGTGGCCAGCTGGAGTCGGGCAATCTGTTGCCGGGCGAGCATTTGCTGGCGCAGGAATTCGATGTCAGCCGGGGCACCCTGCGTGAAGCCTTGTCCGAGCTCAAGCGGCGCAATTACATCGCCACTCAGTCGGGTGTCGGTTCGATTGTGACCTACGACGGCATCAGCCTCGACCAGCGCAGTGGCTGGGCGCAGGCGCTGGCTGATACCGGGGCGAGGGTAACTACCGAAATCCTGCGCGTAATGGAGGTTGAGCGCACTGACCTGCAAAGCCGTTTCGGTACTGTCCACTTCATCGCCATCGACCGTCGCCGCACGGCTGCCGATGGCAGCGTGGTTTCCCTTGAGCGAGCCCTGGTTCCTGCCGTTGAAGGCCTGGAAAACCTGCCTGCAACGGGGCTTATCGAGGATTCCTTGACGCTTACCCTGGCGGCGCATGGCTTCGTCGGGGATCGCGGTGATCAATGGATCGGTGCCGAGCCGCTGACTGCTGATGATGCATTGTTGATGATGCGTGAACCCGGCAGCGTATTTCTCAAGGCCATTCGCACCACCTACGACCGACGCGAGCGCTTTATGGAGCATGTGGAAAGCTTGCTCGACCCGCTGCATTTCCGCATGCACCTGGCGTTTGGAGGTCTGTCATGAGTCTTCTAGGCCGCCGCGACCGCGCCTTGGGCGCTTTTTATGGGCTGGCGTTGGGCGATGCTCTGGGCATGCCGACCCAGTCGTTGAGCCGCGATCAGATTCAGGCGCGTTTCGGTCGAATCCTGACGTTTATGGCCGCCGGTGCGGATCAGCCGATTGCGCCGAACATGCCTGCCGGGTCGATTACCGATGACACCGAGCAAGCCGTATTGGTCGCCGAACTGCTGGTAGCCGGATCAGGGCGCATCGACCCGTCCGACCTGGCTCAACGTCTGATCGATTGGGAGGCGGTGATGCAGGCCAAGGGCTCCCAGGATTTGTTGGGCCCTTCAACCAAACGAGCCATTGAAATGATCCTCGCCGGGCACAGTCCGGAAGAGGCTGGCCGTTTCGGTACCACCAATGGCGCAGCGATGCGCATTACCCCGGTTGGCATTGCGGCTGATATCGCCGATCCGCAGCGTTTTATCGCATCGGTCGTGCAGGCCTGCCAGGTGACTCACAACACGACATTGGGCATCGCCAGTGCTGCCGCAGTCGCCGGTGCGGTTTCAGCCGGTATCAACGGTGCAAGCCTGAGCGAGGCACTCAAGCTCGGTGTGGTCGCCGCCAGACTGGGCGAACAGCACGGCCATTGGGTGGCCGGCGGGCGTATTGGTGCACGTATCGAATGGGCGCAGCAGTTGTGCGCTGATTGCGAAACCGAGGCACTGCCGGATTTGCTCTATGACGTGATCGGCACGTCAGTGGCATCGCAGGAATCGGTGGTCGCAGCCTTCGCTCTGGCTCAACACGTCGCGGCGGATCGTCTGTCGGCGTTTGAAGCGCTGTGCATGGCGGCGAGCCTGGGCGGTGACACCGACACCATTGCGGCGATTCTTGGCGCAATTCTGGGTGCCAGCCAAGGGCTGCACGCCTGGCCGCCGGTGCTGATCGAGCAGGTTAAACAGGTCAACACGCTGGAGCTGACCGCGCTGGTCGAGGAATTACTGGCCCTGCGTTCAGCCTGAGGCTGTCTGCTTAAAAACTGAATCAGGGACAAACGCTGATGCCGCGGTGGCTAACCGCCGTGGCGCAGGCGTGTTCAGCTGTTCCGATGATCCACATCGGACAGATGTGTTATCGATTCTGCATTGCCCACAACCAAAATAAACGGCATTGGAGCCTGGCTCATGAGCTCATCAAACACGACGCAAAGCGCAGGACAACTGGAAACACGCGGCATCGAGCCGGTCCCGGAAAACGAGTGCAATGGCCATCCATTGCAGCTGTTCTGGGTGTGGTTTGCCGCCAACATCAGCATCCTCGGCTTACCATTGGGGGCGACGTTGGTGGCCTTCCGGGGGCTGTCGATCTGGCAGGCAATCATCGTGGCCATTCTTGGCGCGGCGGGTTCGTTTGCCGTGGTTGGGGTGATCTCCATCGCCGGTCGCCGTGGACGTGCGCCAAGCCTGACGTTATCCCGTGCCATCTTCGGTGTGCGCGGCAATATTGGTCCGACCATTGTGTCGCTGATGTCGCGCCTGGGTTGGGAAACAGTCAACACCACCACCGCAGCATTTGTCTTGTTGTCATTGTCCGCGATTCTGTTCGGCACCCCGGTTGAAGCGAAAAACACACCAGCCCTGACCTTGGTGTTCATCGCTATTTTCGTGCTGATGACGCTGTGCGTTTCCGGCCTTGGCCACGCGACGTTGCTGGTTATCCAGAAGTGGGCGACCTACATCTTTGGCGCGCTGAACGTGGTGGTTGGCGGCTTCCTGATTGCCCATATCGACTGGAGCGCTGTGTTCAGCGCGGCGCCTGCACCGCTGAGCGCGATGATCATTGGCGTGGGCATCATGGCAGCAGGTACCGGCATTGGTTGGGCCAACGCCGGTGCGGACATGTCCCGCTATCAGCACCGCAGCGTCAAAGCCACGCGACTGGTGGCCTCGGCGGCGTTTGGTGCAGGTATTCCACTGGTCTTGCTGATCACCCTTGGCGGATTGCTGTCGGTGGGTAACGATCACCTGGCTTCGGCCACCGATCCGATCATCGCGATCCGCCAACTCCTGCCGAACTGGATGGCCGTGCCGTACCTGATCACTGCGTTTGGTGGCTTGCTGCTGTCGAATAACCTCTCCGTTTATTCGGCCGGGTTGACCACCTTGACCCTGGGTTTGAAGGTCAAACGAGTTCACGCCGTCATCGTCGATATCGTTGCGATCTTCATTGGTTCGATCTACTTCATGCTGATCGCCGAGAGTTTCTACGGCCCGTTCATTACGTTCATCTCGCTACTGGCCGTGCCGATTACGGCGTGGGTCGGGATCTTCATTGTCGACTTGATCCACCGTCACGTTTACTCGGGCAAAGACCTGATGGACGTTTCGTCGAGCAGTGCTTATTGGTACAGCGGCGGGGTGGAGTGGCGTGCGCTGGGGGCGTGGGCGTTGGCAATCGTGCTGGGCTTCAGCTTTACCACTGTCGCTACTACCGCTGACAACGTGTTGTTCACTGGTTTCCTGTCCGACTCCTGGCTGGGTCATAACGGCCTGGGCTGGATCGTGACCTTCCTGGTGGCGGGTGGTGTTTATGCGATTCTGGGCGGTGCTCGTGATCGCCGAGCGTTTTCCGAAGAGGCCCAACATGCCCGCTAGATTACTGCACACCGGCCAGGTCGTTATCGATTTGGTCATGGCGCTGGATAAGCTGCCAGCCTCTGGCGGTGACGTGCTGGCCAGTTCTGCCCGGTTTGAAGCGGGTGGCGGTTTCAATGTCATGGCTGCCGCCCGGCGCAACGGCATGCCGGTGGTTTATCTGGGGCGCCATGGCAAAGGTCAGTTCGGTGACCTGGCGCGTCAGGCCATGACTGATGAAGGTATTCAGTTCAGCGCAGTCTGCAACGAGAAACAGGACACGGGGCTGTCGGTGGCGCTGATCGAACCGTCGGCAGAGCGCTCGTTCATTTCTTACGTGGGGGCCGAAGGCGGTTTGTCGGCGCAGGATTTGAACAGCGTGACGGTGCAAGCCGATGACTACGTTTACGTCAGTGGCTACAGCTTGCTGCACGAAGGCAAGGTGCAAAGTCTGCTGGATTGGCTGGGGTCGTTGCCGGCGAGTGTGACCGTGGCGTTCGACCCGGGGCCGCTGGTGCATTCGCCCGATGCGCCGCAGGTCAGGGCGTTGCTGCCGCGGCTTGATCTGTGGAGCAGTAATTGCGAAGAAGCGCTGCGTTTTACTCAATGCGAGGACATCGCTCAGGCGCTCGACCGGCTGGCTGAATTACTGCCGGATGACGCCTTGATTGTGGTGCGCGACGGACCGAAAGGGTGCTGGGTTCGGCATCGTCAACAAACGCAGAATGTGAGCGGTTTTCCGGTCAAGGCCATCGATACCAATGGTGCGGGTGATGCTCACGCGGGCGTGCTGCTGGCTAACCTGGCGGCAGGGCTTTCATGGGGTCAGGCGGCTTTGCGGGCTAATGCTGCGGCAGCCATTGCAGTGACTCGCTGGGGCCCGGCGACATCGCCGGATGCACGGGAAGTGGAGGAGTTGGTTGCGTTATCCCGGTAGAAGCGGCCCTGGTGAACACCGCGCTGCCTCACTGCAAACGGAACCTGCAGGAGCTGCTAGCCATGAAATCTTACCCACAATGTCACCAGCAATGTCGCCGCCACCAGCCACGCAACGGCGGCCAATGCGAGGGAAACCTCAAGCCGCCAGCGATCAACCAACAGGTAAAGCGCCGCCAGATAAACGAAGTAGGGGATGATCGACCACATGCCAAACAGGATGGTGGTCTTGAGGTCGTCCAGGGCGCGGCCCTTGCCAACGATGTAGTGGGCAATCAGGGCAAAGGTCGGGAACAGTGGCACCAGGCCTGCGATGTAGTAGTTTTTGGTCTTGGCCAGCGCGGCAAGGATGACCACGACGGCGGCGCCGATCAGGGCTTTGAAAAACAGGTCCACGGAATATCTTCCCAGGCTTATGCATGCTCTGTAGGAGTGAGCTTGCTCGCGATCGCGGTGTGACAGGCGATGATATTGTTGGCTGGCCCTACGTAATCGCGAGCAAGCTCACTCCTACAGTTGCGTAGGCTAACAAACGTAAACACTCAACCAAGGCCATACTTTTTGACCTTATCAAACAGCGTGGTCTTGGCCATGCCCAGCTCTTGACTGGCCTGGCTGAGGTTGCCACCGCTGCGTTGCAGAGCCTCGGTCAGCAGGTTTTTTTCGAAGGCTTCCACGGCCTCAGCAAAGCCCAGGCTCTGGCTTTCTTCAGTGATGGCGTTGGTTTTTTTGAAGGCGGGCAAACCCAGGGCATAGCGCTCGGCGACGTTACGCAGTTCACGTACGTTGCCCGGCCAGTCGTGGCTCATCAGGCTGGATAAGGTTTGCGGATCCAGTACCGGTGGCTCGCGATCAAAACGCAACGCAGACAGCTGAAGGAAGTGTTCGAACAGTTGCAGGATGTCTTCACGACGCTCTCGCAACGGTGGCAGTTCCAGCGTGACCACGTTCAGTCGGTAATACAGGTCGCTGCGAAACTGTCCGGCTTTGCTTTGCTCATCGAGGTCTGACTTGGTTGCGGCAATCACCCGGCAATCCACTTCGACACTCTGATTGGAGCCCAGGCGCTCCAGCGTGCGCTCCTGTAAAACCCGCAGCAGCTTGATCTGCAGGCTGATCGGCATGCTTTCCACTTCATCGAGAAACAGCGTGCCATTGTGCGCGTGTTCGATCTTGCCGATCCGCCGCTTGCCTGCGCCGGTAAAAGCGTTGGATTCGTGGCCGAAGATTTCGGTTTCGAACAGGGTTTCCGGCAGGCCGCCGCAGTTGAGCGCGACGAACTGTTGCTGATGACGGCGACTGAAGTCGTGCAGGCAACGGGCGACCAGTTCTTTACCGGTGCCGGTTTCACCTTCGATCAATACGTTGGCCGACGTGTCGGCGACGTTGGCGATCAGGGCGCGCAGGTTTTGCATGGCGGGCGAGCGGCCAATGATCTTGCCTTCAAGTGAATCGCGCTCGGCCAGTTGCTTGCGCAATGACCAGACTTCTCGCGCCAGACCTCGCTGCTCAAGGGCTCGACGGGTGACTTCGACCAGACGTTCAGGGGAGAAGGGTTTCTCCATGAAATCGTAAGCACCGTCGCGCATAGCGTTGACCGCCATGGAGATATCGCCGTGACCGGTGATCAGCACCACCGGCAGGCTGCGGTCACGGGCCTTGAGGCGGCTGAGCAACTCCAGGCCGTCGATGCCCGGCAGACGAATATCACTGATCACAATTCCGGCAAAGTTATCGCCGATCCGTGCCAATGCTTCTTCGGCACTGCCCACGCCTTCGCTGGGAATGTCCTCCAGCGTCAGCGCCTGCTGGCAGCCAAGCAAGACGTGAGGGTCGTCTTCGACGATGAGTACGGTCAGGTCAGTGGTCATTTGAAGGTCTCATCGCACGCCATCAGTTTTTGAATTGAAATACGCCCCTGTGGGAGCAGAGCTTGCTCGCGATAAGGACACTGCATATGTCACGTCCATTGCATCCAGCCTTATCGCGAGCAAGCTCTGCTCCCACAAGTCGTTTCCTCATACTTCTTTCACCACCGGCAACCACAACACAAACTCGGTACCGCCACTCTCGGGCTGTTCAGCGCTCAGGCTACCACCGGTTGCGGCTGCGAGGCTGGCGGAGAGGGTTAGACCCAGCCCCAGACCTTGTTCGCCGGGTTTGGTGGTGAAGAACGGTTCGAACAGATGCTTGCGTGTCTCGTCATCAATGCCGTGCCCGTTGTCCCGAACCCGCAAGCAATAACGGCCTTCGATCACCGAACCTTCAAGCCAGATTTCCGGCAAGGGCTGCGCGTGCATAGCGTCTAGCGCGTTGCCAATCAGATTCACCAGAATCTGCTCAAGGCGAGTCTGGTCGATCATCAGTTCAGCGTCGGCATACTGCTGATGCAGTTCAAGGGAAAAGTTCTCCAGGCGAGGGGTCAGTAACTGCAGCGCAGCATCGACGGCTTTGCTGAGTCTTGCTTGGCCCTTGTCATCGCCACGACGGGCGAAAGCGCGCAGGCTGGCGGTGATGCGGCCCATGCGGTCGACCAGATCGTTGATGGTGCGCAAGTTGGTGCTGGCGGTATCCAGTGCACCGCGCTCAAGAAAGCGTACGGTGTTGCCGGACAATGTTCGCAAGGCCGCCAGTGGCTGGTTCAGTTCATGGGCAATGCTGGTCGACATCTGCCCGATAGCCGCCAGCTTGCCCGCTTGAACCAGTTCGTCCTGAGCCTTGCGCAAGGTGTCTTCAGCCTGCCGACGTTCGCGAATCTGCCCTTTGAGACGTTCGTTGCTGGCGCGCAAGTGTTCAGTGCGCTCGGCGATCTTGCGCTCCAGTTCGTCATTGGCAGCTTGCAGGGCTTCCCGCGCCGCGAGGCGGGTTGAAAGCACTTTGCGGCGCTCATTCCAGGCGATCAGCAGAAACGCCACCAGTGCGCAGGCTACGGCTACCAGCATGCCTTGGCTGCCTGCCTCACGGCGCAGGTCTTCGAGTGGCGTCAACAGCGTCAGGTGCCAGGGTGTATCGCTGAGCTGGCGGGTCTGCGCCAGATAGCTGACCTGTTTGTGCTCAAGATCGACGCTGACGTTAGCCGGGAAGGTCAGCTTCTCCACTCCCTCCGAGAGCAACTCGCGTTCCAGCGGCACCAACTCGTTGAGCGGCCACCAGTAATATTGCAGGCTGCGGGCCAGACGTTCTTTGATTTCCGGCGTGAGCGGGCGTACCGATTTCAGGCGGCGGGCCGGATCGCTGGAGAGAATGATGATGCCGTTCTCATCGCTGACGAAGGCTTCCAGTCGTGCACGTTGCCAACGTTGCTCCAACGCTTCCAGCTGAACTTTGATCACCGCGACGCCGACGATCTTGCCTTTCTCTTCCAGGCCGTGCGCCAGGTAATAACCGGGCTCACCGGTGGTACTGCCGATACCGTAGAAGCGTCCCGGCAAACCCCGCACCGCATCCTGAAAATAAGCCCTGAATGACAGGTCTTCACCCAGATAACTGTCGGCATCGCGCCAGTTACTGGTAGCCAGTACCCGGCCAGAGGTATCGAGCACATAGATAGCGCGGCTACGGCTGCGGCGATTCAGGCCTTCAAGGTAATCGTTGACCTCGCTGCGCAGCTCGGGCGTAGGGTCGTTGAGCAGGGCTGAGACGCTGGACTCCAGCTCCAGCACGCTGGGCAAATAAGTGTACTTGTTGATTTCACTTTCGAGGGTGCGGGCGTGCAGCTCAAGCTGGCGTTCGCCGCTCTCGCTCAGGGTCCGGATGCCGTAATGCTCACTGATCAGGTAGGCGACGTAACCCAGGCCGAACATCAGCACGATAATCAGTGGCGGCAGAAACAGGTGGCGGATCAGACGGGGTTTCACGGCAAGTGATGGCGGCGCGGCGCGATAAAGGTTGGGGTCGCATTTCATCACAGTCGTCCTGAGCCGAACAGCGGCCGACTCTTAAAAGAGCCGGGCCGCTGTCGAGTCTCACTTAATGCTGAAGAATTTTGGCGAGGAACTGCTGCGCACGTTCTGAGCGCGCACTGACGTCACCGAAGAACTCTTCTTTTTCACAGTCTTCAACGATCTGACCCTGATCCATGAAGATCACGCGATTGGCCACTTTGCGGGCGAAGCCCATTTCGTGGGTCACGCACATCATGGTCATGCCCTCGTGAGCCAGTTGCACCATCACGTCGAGCACTTCGTTGACCATCTCCGGATCAAGCGCCGAGGTCGGTTCGTCGAACAGCATGACGATCGGGTCCATGGCCAGCGCACGGGCAATCGCCACACGCTGTTGCTGACCACCGGACAGTTGGCCCGGATGCTTGTTGGCGTGAGCGGAGAGACCAACGCGATCCAGCAAGGCCAAGCCTTTTTTGGTGGCTTCTTCCTTGCTACGGCCCAGTACTTTGATCTGCGCGATGGTCAGGTTTTCAACGATGCTCAGGTGCGGGAACAGCTCGAAATGCTGGAACACCATGCCAACCCGGGAGCGCAATTGCGGCAGGTTGGTTTTCGGATTGGCGATCGAAGTGCCGTCTACGGTGATGTCGCCTTTCTGGAACGGTTCCAGGGCGTTCACGCATTTGATCAGGGTCGATTTGCCGGAGCCCGACGGGCCGCAGACCACGACCACTTCGCCTTTTTTGACCTCGGTGCTGCAATCAGTCAGCACCTGGAAGTCGCCATACCACTTGTTAACGTTTTTTATGGAAATCATACGGCGAACCTTTTTTGCAGACGCTTCACCAGCAACGAGGCGGCAAAGCTGATCGTGAAATACACCAGACCGGCGATGATCAGGAACTCATTGGCGCGGCCAATGATGTCGCCACTGGCCCGCGAGGCGTTGAGGAAGTCCACCAGGCCTACGGTGTAAACCAGCGAGGTGTCCTGAAACAGAATGATGCTTTGTTGCAGCAGCAGAGGGGTCATCTTGCGAAAGGCCTGAGGCAGGATGATCAGGCGCATCATTTGCCCATAGGTCATGCCCAGTGCCTGGGCTGCGCCCATCTGGCCCTTGGAAATCGACTGCACACCGGCGCGCACGATTTCGCAGAAGTAGGCCGCCTCGAACATCATGAATGCAATGACGCAGGAGGTGAACGCACCGATGGGCGTGTCTTCGCCGGTGATCCAGCGCAGCACGAACGGCACCGCCAGATAGAACCAGGTGATGACCAGCAGCAGCGGAATGGAGCGGAAGTAGTTGACGTAAGCGCCGGCCACGTTGGCCAGCAGCTTGCTCGACGACAAGCGCATAAGGGCCAGAATGGTACCCAGCACCAGACCGCCGATGATGCCCATGACCATCAGTTGCAGGGTCATGACCATGCCGTTCCACATGCCGGGAATGGCCTGAACGACTCCAGAGAAGTCCATATCCATTATTTGCCCCCCAGGGAAATCAGTCCGGGCACAGCGACTTTCTTCTCGACCAAGCGCATCAGCAACATCAGGCTCATGTTCAGGGTGAAGTAAATCAGCGTCGCCAAAGTGAAAGCTTCAAACAGGTTGGCGGAAAACTCGGCGGTCTGTTTGGTCTGCGCGAGCAACTCCATCAGGCCGATCAACGACGCCACCGACGAGTTCTTGAACACGTTGAGGAATTCGGAGGTGAGCGGCGGAATGATGATCCGGTATGCCTGTGGCAGCAGTACGTTCCAGTAGATCTGCGACAGACTGAAACCCATGGCGCGCGCCGCAGATTCCTGGCCGCGAGGCAATGCTTGAATACCGGTACGCACCTGCTCGCAAACCCGGGCAGCGGTGAACAGACCAAGGCAGACGATCACGCTGAGGAACGCGGATGTGGTTGGATTCAGGTCTTGCTTGTACCACTCCTGCAAGCCTTCAGGCAGCAGGTCCGGTACCAGGAAGTACCAGATGAACAGCTGCACCAGCAGCGGCACATTACGGAAGATTTCCACGTAAACCGTGGCGATGCCTGCAACCAGACGGTTCGGCACGGTGCGCATGACACCAAGCACGGAGCCCAGCAGCAAGGCGATGATCCAGGCAACGACAGCAATAGCGATAGTCCAGCCCAGACCTGAGATATACCAGTCCAGATAGGTTTCGCTGCCAACGCCAGTGGACTTGAAGAAAACGCTCCAGTCCCAGTTGTAATTCATCAGGGTCTCCCCTCTGATCGATCCAGATGCATGCACGGCATCCTGAAACCGCGCGGGGCGGTCTCAGGCTGTCTTATTGACGAGCAAGGTGTTTGGCTATCAAGCCTTTTTGTCGTCAGCCGCTTTGTCAGTCGGTTCAGCGATCAGTTTTTTCAGCTCGTCGCTCATCGGGAAGTTCAGGTTCAAGCCTTTTGGCGGGATTGGAGCCTGGAACCACTTGTCGTAGATCTTGTTGATCTCGCCCGATTTGTACGTCGCAACGATGGCGTCATCGACGGCTTTCTTGAACGGCTCGTCGCCTTTACGCACCATGCAGCCATAGATTTCGTAGGACTGCGGTGTGCCGGTTACGGCCCAGTCAGTTGGCTTCTTGGCTTTAGCCATTTCACCGGCCAACAGTGCGTCGTCCATCATGAAAGCCACTGCGCGACCCGATTCCAGCATCTGGAAGGATTCACCGTGGTCTTTGGCCGAGATCACGTTCATGCCCATTTGCTTGTCAGCGTTCATGGCCTTGAGGATGCGCTCGGACGTGGTGCCCGCAGTAGTCACCACGTTTTTGCCTTTCAGGTTGTCGAAATCTTTGTATTCGGAGGTCGCTTTGGACAGCAGGCGTGTACCGATTTCGAAGATGCCGACCGAGAAGTCTACTTGTTGCTGACGTTCTACGTTGTTGGTGGTCGAGCCGCATTCAACGTCAACGGTGCCGTTCTGCACCAGTGGAATACGGGTTTGCGAAGTGACCAGGTTGTACTTGACCTTCAGGTCTGGCATGTCCAGGTCTTTCTTGATGGCTTCAACGATTTTCAGCTGGATATCGTGTGAGTAGCCAACCGGTACGCCAGAGGCGTCAGCGATATAAGAGAACGGGATCGAAGCGTCGCGGTGACCGAGGGTGATGGTGCCGGACTCTTTGATTTTCTTCAGTGTGCCGGTCAGTTCGGCGGCAGAAACTGGAGAGCTGATCAGAGCAGCAGCAATTGCTGCGCCCAGAAGATGGGGAACGATGCGCATCGGGTATACCTCGGATTGTTTTTTTTATGGGGCCTGCACTGAGTCGGCCCGCTCTTCGGCCCATGTTTCAACCGCGGCCGACAGGAGACAGGCTGCAGTCGAAGCAATCGACTGATATGTGTAGAGCAGGAGGCGTGCCAAGCGGGTGGTAAGTGGCTAACTTGCTGATTTTTATGGGTATAAATTGCTGGCGAGCATCAAGGCGGGGTGAGCGGCGTCCGGGATGCCGAACTAATCGGGGAGGGGTGTTCGGAAATCCGAATGATGCAATGACCTCAGAAATACAAAAAAACGTGAGAGCCAATTCATTCGCGAAGCGGGCAACCCATAAAAACATCTGGTTCAGACACACCGCGTATGGAGCAGGGACCAGGTGTTGTAGGAGCTGCCGAAGGCTGCGAAGCGGTGTATCAGGAAAATCGCATCGCAGCCTTCGGCAGCTCCTACAAGGGCCAGACTATCAAGCCGCTGCGAAAGCACCTTTGTTACGCGCTACGGTGTCCAGATACTGCTGAACGCCTTCGCGTTCTTCTGCGGTCATGAACAGGCCCAGCTTGCTGCGGCGCCACAGAATGTCATCGGCGGCCGTTGCCCATTCGGTGCTGCACAGGTAATCGACTTCACGGGTGTACAGGCCAGCACCCAAGTGATCACCCAGGTCTGCGACGCTCTGTACGCCTTCCAGCAAGCGCCAGCTGCGGCTGCCGTATGTGCGTGCCCAGCGTTGTGCGATGTCGCTTGGCAGCCAGACGAAACGGCTGCTCAACGCACTGGCCAACTCGGCCGGGGTGTTCATGTCTTCGCCGCCTGGCAGGGTAGCTGTGGCGGTCCAGCTCGGCTTCATCTGTTTGAAGAACGGTGCGAGTTGCGCCATTGCTGACTCTGCCAGCTTGCGATAGGTGGTCAGCTTGCCGCCGAATACCGACAGAATCGGTGCTTCATCAGCGCCACCGGACAGCGACAGGGTGTAGTCGCGGGTAATGGCCGACGGGTTGTCCGATTCGTCGTTGCACAACGGGCGCACGCCGGAATAGGTGTTGATTACGTCGTCACGGCTCAACTGCTTCTTGAAGTGGTCATTGGCCACTTTTAGCATGTAGTCCATTTCGCCATCGGTGATCTCGACCTTGCTCGGATCGCCTTGATACTCGCGGTCAGTGGTGCCGATGATGGTGAAGCGTTCCAGGTAGGGAATCGCGAATACGATGCGCTGGTCTTCGTTCTGCAGGATGAAAGCGTTTTCGCCCTCATACAGTTTCGGCACGATCAAGTGGCTGCCCTGAATCAGGCGGATGCCATATGGCGAATCCAGCTTCAGGTCGTCACGAATGAACTTGGCAACCCATGGACCGGCTGCGTTGACCAGTGCCTTGGCGCGGATCGAGAACAGCGTGCCGTCGGCGCGCTCCATGTGCAGGTGCCACAAACCGTTGCTGCGACGAGCATTCAGGCAGCGCGTCTGGGTATGAATGTGGGCGCCGTGTTCGCGGGCGGCCATGGCATTGAGCACGACGAGGCGGGCGTCATCGACCCAGCAATCAGAGTATTCGAACCCACGGGTGATGTTCGATTTCAGCGGGCTTTCGCTACCGAAACGCAGATTGCGCGAACCTGGCAGTTTTTCGCGCTTGCCCAGGTGGTCATAAAGAAAAAGACCTGCACGAATCATCCACGCCGGGCGCAGATGCGGGCGGTGCGGCAAGACAAAACGCATGGGTTTGACGATGTGCGGCGCTTTGGCCAGCAACACTTCGCGTTCGGCCAACGCTTCACGTACCAGACGGAATTCGTAGTGCTCCAGATAGCGCAGGCCACCGTGGATCAATTTGCTGCTGGCAGAAGAGGTGTGGCTGGCAAGGTCGTCTTTTTCACACAGAAAAACCGACAGGCCGCGACCGGAGGCATCCGCTGCGATCCCGACACCATTGATCCCACCACCGATAACGGCGATGTCGTAGACCTCGGAAAGTGGCGGTGTAGACAGGTTGGAATGGGGCATCGGTGGCCTCCTGAGTTTATTGTTCGGATAACGAATTCGAACATTAATGTTCATTTCCGAAAATCATAGCTCAATAACGCAGGGGCTTCCAGTCAGTTGTCATTGAAAATACTGATTGGGAAGGGGGAAAAGAACAAAAGTGAACATGAAGGCAGGATGCTATTCCTGTGGGAGCCGAGCTTGCTCGCGATAAGGCTGGACCGGATTGACCTGATATCTGCGACGTCTCTATCGCGAGCAAGCTCGGCCCCCACAGGTTCCGCACGATGTCCCGGGACCGGTCGTGTGGCGTTCGGCTTTAGTCGGGAAGAGGCCGGTACAGGCGCTGAATTTGATCGCCTGAAATACCGCCCTCCCGGCTAAATCCGGTGCTACGGATGAGGCTTTCGGAGCGCGATGAGCTCTAAACCACTTCCAGCCGAATCTTGTTCTGCGCCAGCAGCTGTACCAGCGCCGGAGCCGGTGCCTGATCGGTTACCAGGCAGTCGATCAGGGTGATCGGCCCCAGGCGAACCATGGCGTTGCGGCCGAACTTGCTGGAGTCGGCGGCCAGGATTACCTGGCGAGCGTTGGCGATGATCGCCTGAGAGACCCGCACTTCCTGATAATCGAAATCCAGCAGGCTGCCGTCCTCATCAATTCCGCTGATGCCCACCAGCGCGAAGTCGACTTTGAACTGGTTGATGAAATCAACACTGGCCTGACCCATCACACCGCCGTCGCGACGCACGTTGCCACCCGCCAGCAGGACGTCGAAGTCCTCTTTGGCGCTAAGCATCGAGGCGACATGCAGGTTGTTGGTGATGATCTTCAGGTTGTTGTGGTTGAGCAGGGCGCGGGCGATCGACTCGGTCGTTGTACCGATGTTGATGAATATCGAGGCGTGATCGGGGATTTGTGCAGCAATGGCTTCGCCAATGCGCTGTTTCTCATCGCGCATCTGATCCGCACGCATGGCGTAGGCGGTGTTTTCGATGCTGGAGTCATAGGCTGCGCCGCCGTGGTAACGGCGCAACAGGTTCGATTCCGCAAGCTGATTGATATCGCGGCGGATAGTCTGAGGGGTTACGACGAACAGCGTGGCCATTTCCTCGATGCTGACATAGCCGCGTTCACGGACCAGTTCGAGGATCTGCTGTTGACGGGGAGGCAGGTTCATTTTTGTTGAGTGTCCTTCAGGCTGCCAAATGGCGTCCATGATGCCGTAGGCGTGTACTGCCTGTCAGCCGGAAACTCAATCCCGATGATCCTGCGCCCCGTCGCAAGCGTGACGGTTACTCGTTGTTTTCGTGGGGTTCCCAGTCACGAGTGCGGGCTACTGCCTTCTGCCAGCCGGCATAGAGCTTTTCCTTCTCTTCTTCAGCACATTGCGGTTCGAACTCGCGCTCGATGACCGCTTTGTTCTTCAGCTCGTCCAGGCTGCTCCAGAAACCAATCGCCAGGCCAGCCAGGTAGGCGGCGCCCAGTGCAGTGGTTTCACGCATTTTCGGGCGCTCCACCGTGGTACCAAGGATGTCGGCCTGGAATTGCATGAGGAAGTTGTTGGCCACTGCGCCGCCGTCAACCCGCAGCGATTTCAGGCGTTCGCCGGAATCCTGCTGCATGGCGTCGAGCACGTCACGGGTTTGATAGGCGATGGATTCCAGCGCCGCACGAATGATGTGATCGACTTTCACACCGCGGGTCAGGCCGAACAGCGCGCCTCGGGCATACGGGTCCCAGTACGGAGCACCCAGACCGGTAAACGCCGGGACCAGGTAGACACCGTTGCTGTCTTTCACCTTGCCTGCGAAGTATTCGGTGTCGACGGCATCGGTGATGATTTTCAGTTCGTCGCGCAACCATTGCACGGTCGAGCCACCATTGAAAACAGCGCCTTCCAAGGCGTAGGCCACTTCGCCGCGTGGGCCACAGCCAATAGTAGTGAGCATGCCGTGGGCCGACTTAACCGCTTTTTTGCCGGTGTTCATCAGCAGGAAGCAACCGGTGCCGTAGGTGTTCTTGGCCTGGCCTGGTTCAACGCACATCTGGCCGAACAGCGCGGCCTGTTGGTCACCTGCGATACCCGCAATCGGAATGCCGCTTTTGCTCTGGCCGTAGACCTCGGACGAGCTTTTCACTTCCGGCAGCATCTCGCGTGGAATATCCAGCACGTCGAGCATGCGCTGATCCCATTCCAGGGTGTGGATGTTGAACAGCATGGTGCGCGATGCGTTGGTGTAGTCGGTGACGTGAACCTTACCGCCGGTGAATTTCCAGATCAGCCAGCTATCGATGGTGCCGAACATCAGCTCGCCTTTGCGGGCGCGTTCGCGGCTGCCTTCAACGTGGTCGAGGATCCACTTGACCTTGGTGCCCGAGAAGTACGGGTCGATGACCAGGCCGGTGGTGTCCTTGATGTACTCTTCCATGCCGTCGCGTTTGAGCTGCTGGCAGATTTCGGTACTGCGGCGGCACTGCCAGACGATGGCGTTGTAGATCGGCCGACCGGTTTCCTTTTCCCAGATTACCGTGGTTTCACGCTGGTTGGTGATGCCGATGGCGGCAATCTGATTGTGATGCAGATCAGCCTGAGCCAATGCTTTGGTCATGCATGCAGTCTGAGTGGCGAAGATCTCCATTGGATCGTGTTCAACCCAGCCTGCTTGCGGGTAATGCTGAACGAATTCGCTTTGCGCGGTGCTGACCACATTGGCGTCGCGATCAAAGATGATTGCACGAGAGCTGGTCGTACCCTGATCGAGGGCAATGATGTAATTCTTGTTCTGGGAGTCAGTCATGTCGATTGCCTTGTGCTAAATGGGTGAAGTGAAAAACAGGCGAGCAGGTTCAAGATGAGATCTGGGCCTTGCCTGGAACAGCGTCAGCCTTCTTTTCTACAACAGGAACGGCGCGCGGCAGATATCGCGCAATCAGCGCACGATAGCCTGCGGCACCGAGGCACGCACCGAGAATCGGCGCGAAAATCGGGATCAGAAAATACGGTATGTCACGTCCACCGGTAAACGCGATCTCATCCCAGCCCGCCAGGAATGTCATCAGTTTAGGTCCGAAGTCACGTGCGGGATTCATTGCGAAGCCGGTCAGCGGGGCGGTCGAGGCACCGATGAGCGCAACCAGCAAACCGATCAGCAGCGGTGCCAGGGCGCCGCGCGGCAGGCCATTGTTGTCATCCGTGAGGGACATGATGACGCACATCAGAATGGCAGTGATCACGCACTCTACGAGTGCCGCCTGACCGACCGAAATGGCAGGGTTGGGATACGTGGAGAACGCAGAAGCCAGTTCAAGGCTGGCAACCGAACCACGAATCATCTGGTGAGTTTGTTCGAATTCGAAGAACAGGCTGATATACAGCAGGTACACAAGGCCAGCACCGCAAAAGGCTCCAGCCATTTGCGCGGCAATGTAGAACGGTAATTTACGCTTTTCGAAACCGGCGAAAAGACTCAGCGCGATGCTGACTGCCGGATTGAGATGGGCCCCTGATACACCTGCGCTCAAGTAGATTGCCATGGCGACTGCCAGGCCCCAAATGATGCTGATTTCCCATAAGCCGAATGTGGCACCCGCGACCTTGAGCGCTGCGACACACCCAGTACCGAAGAAAATCATCAAGGCAGTGCCCAGAAACTCGGCCACACATTGACCTTTCAGCGTTGGTTCTTGCAGTGCGTTAGTCATGAAAACCTCATTTTTTGTTCTTGTGCGGCCCTGTGTGAAATCACCAGTGCGCGGCTTTTTAAGAGCTCGAGGAAACCCCATCCTCGACCTCTGAATTCGACCTTAAATGGAACTAAAGTTCCAGTGAATCTTCGCAAACGAAAAAAAATAAACAGGAACGAATGTTGTGGGGGGATCTAACCGCTGAAGGGATTTTGCGGGCCAGCGCTATTGCTCGCATTGATCGGGGTTAAGAAAAGGTGTTTGGTACTGTCCGGAAATTTCTTCACCTGCCCTTTATTTACGGGGTATACAGCCGCTCAATGGCCTAGAATAATTCGCTTGAACCGGTCGCCCTGGCCTTTTGGAGCGCTGCATGACACCTGCATTGGATCTGTTGAAAAAACATCGCGCTGAACATCGTATACACAGTTACGAACATGACCCTAAAGCCGCTTCCTATGGGCTGGAGGCCGCCGAAAAGCTGGGGCTGGAACCCGCGCAAGTGTTCAAGACGTTGTTGGCAAGCACGGAAAAGGGCGAACTTTTGGTTGCGGTGGTGCCGGTCGTTGGCACGTTGGACCTCAAGGCTCTGGCAACGGCTGCAAAGGCGAAGAAAGCCGAAATGGCTGACCCGGCTGCGGCTCAGCGGTCGACGGGTTATCTGTTGGGCGGTATCAGTCCGCTAGGCCAGAAGAAGAGACTGCGTACTTTTATTGATCAAAGCGCCGAGCAGTTCGCGACGATTTACGTCAGTGCCGGGCGTCGCGGTCTTGAGGTGGAGTTGGCGCCATCGGTACTTGCTGAACACACCGGCGCGCTGTTTGCGCCGGTGGGGCGAGGCTGAAGGGGGCTCTCAGGTTTGTAGCTGCAAACAGCGGATCTGTAGGAGTGAGCTTGCTCGCGATCGCGTCAGTTCAGGCGATAAATTCGTCGACCAGAAAATCAAATCGCGAGCAAGGTGGAGCGCCACCCCGGTCACTCCTACAGGATTTGGGTCATATCAGAAGATTGCATTTTGCTTGAAGGGAGTGACCTGGCCTATCGCCTCGCGCCGTGGATGTATGCTCGGTAATCGACCCATCTGTCTCTGGTGTACACGGCTGTAGGCAGGCATCGTGCAACGTATCAATCGCACTGGAGCGTTACTTATGTATCTCGAATTTCATCAGGTCGACGCTTTCAGTGATCGTCCGTTCAGCGGCAATCCGGCGATGGTTTATCGCCTCGATACGTGGCTGGCCGACGAGCTTATGCAGCGTATAGCGGCTGAGCACAATCTGGCGGAAACGGCCTTCGTGGTACGTGAAACGCACGGTTGGCACATTCGCTGGTTCACGCCCAAGACTGAAGTCCCGTTGTGCGGGCATGCGACCCTGGCCGCCGCCCATGTGCTGTTCACTGTTTTTGCCGAGCCAGCCCAGCAACTCGATTTTCTCAGTAAATCAGGTGCTCTTAGTGTCACTCGGGAGGAGGGATTATTGTGGCTGGATTTCCCTGCGATGATCCCGCACGAGGTTGGCGTGACCGTTGAGCTAGAGCGTGCTTTGGGCACCAGTATTGTTGACGCGTTGGGTTCGGCGGAATTAATGGTGGTGCTTGAGTCAGAGCAGGCGGTACGTGAATGCAAGCCAGACATGTCGGCTCTGGCGCGTTTGCCTTGGCCAGGCGTGATAGTCACCGCCCGGGGCGAGCAGCATGATTTCGTCTCGCGCTATTTCGCACCGGCTATTGGTATTCCTGAAGACCCTGTGACCGGTTCGACGCATTGTGTGCTGATCCCGTACTGGGCCAGCCGTCTGGGCAAGGACGCGCTGGATGCTTACCAGTGTTCGGACCGCGGCGGGGCGTTGTTCTGTCGTCTGGAAGGGGAGCGGGTGAAAATCGGTGGTCACGCAACGCTGGTGGCGAGCGGGAAATTGATGGTGAGTCTTGGCTGAGTCACGCGGCCGATAGCTGGAATGCATTTGGCTAAACCGCCTGCTGCACCGCAACGCTGCCGGAGGTCGGGAAAAGTACCAGATGCTCGGCGGCCACGCGGATGCTCACTTGTTCGCCTGGCTGATAATCCGCATGGCTGGGGAAGATCGCTTCCAACTGGCTACCGGTAGGCAATTGAAGGCGATACAGCGTTGCTGCGCCTTGGAAGGTTCTGCTGGTGACACGGGCTTTGAGTTCGCTGTTTGGGTCAAAGACGATGTCATCCGGGCGCAACAGCACGTCCACCGCGCTGCCCTTGATGCCGGGATAAGCGCGATTGCCCAGCAGTACCCCCAGTTCGGTCTGCACCGATTGTGGATCGTTCATCACGCCACGAATGAAATACCCCTGACCTATAAAGCTCGCGACGTAAGGTGTCAGCGGTTCGTGATAGAGGTTGTAAGGGGTGTCCCACTGTTCGAGGCGGCCTTCTTTGAATACGCCCACATGGTCACTGACGGCAAAGGCTTCCTCCTGATCGTGAGTGACCAGTATCGCGCTGGTACCACGTGCTTTGAGGATGTCGCGCACTTCATGGCTGAGGCGCCGACGCAGTTCGCCATCCAGGTTTGAAAACGGTTCGTCAAGCAGCAACAGTTGCGGCTCGGGTGCCAGGGCTCGTACCAGCGCAACTCGTTGCTGTTGGCCGCCGGACAATTCATGGGGCAGGCGTTTGCCCAAGGCACCCAGGTTGACCAGCTCCAGCAGCTCCTCTGTGACTTGCTTGAGGCGTGGGTGCTTGCGAATGCCAAAAGCGATGTTTTCAGCGACGCTCAAGTGCGGGAAAAGCGCGTAGTCCTGAAACACCATGCCGATCCGGCGTTTTTCCGGTGGCAGGGTGAATCCAGGCTTTGAGATGACTTCGCCTGCCAGCGTGATTTCTCCGGCGTGAACCGGCTCGAATCCCGCAATGGCCCGCAAGGTGGTGGTTTTGCCACAGCCGGATGAACCCAGCAAGCAACCGATATCACCCGCGTTGAGGTGCAGATTGAGATCCTGCACCACGCGTTGATCCTGATAACCGCAGGCCAGGTTGCGCAGGTTCAGCAGCAGTGGCGAACTCATGCCGGTTGGCAGGAAGGCGCGACGAGGAATTCCAGCAACGCCTTCTGAGCATGCAAACGGTTTTCAGCCTGGTCCCACGCGACCGAGCGCGGGTCATCAAGCAGGTCGACGCTGATTTCTTCGCCGCGATGCGCTGGCAGACAATGCATGAACAGCACGTCCTTGTCAGCCAGATCGAGCAACGCGCGGGTCACCTGGAAAGGCGTGAACAAGGCGATGCGCTTGGCGGTTTCTTCTTCCTGGCCCATGGAGGTCCAGACGTCGGTACTCACCAGATGTGCGCCTGCCACTGCCGCGCGGGGATCACGCAGTACGGTAACGCGATCTCCGGCCAGTGCCAGGAATTCAGGATTTGGCTCATAACCTTCAGGGCAGGCCACACGCAATTTGAAGTCGAACTGAATCGCCGCTTCTATATAGCTGTTGCACATGTTGTTGCCATCGCCGATCCAGGCAACGGTTTTGCCTTTGATCGAGCCACGGTGCTCAAGGAAGGTTTGCATGTCGGCCAGCAACTGGCACGGGTGCAGGTCATCAGACAGGCCGTTGATCACAGGCACTCGGGAGTTGGCAGCGAACTCGGTCAGGTTGCTGTGAGCGAAAGTACGGATCATCACGGCATCAAGCATGCTCGACAGAACTTTTGCGCAGTCGGCAATAGGCTCCCCACGACCTAATTGGGTGTCACGAGGCGACAAAAAGATCGCCTGACCGCCCAGCTGGATCATGCCGGCTTCGAACGAAACACGGGTACGTGTCGAAGATTTCTCGAAGATCATGCCCAGAACCCGGCTTTTCAACGGTTCAAACAGCACGCTTCGGTTTCGCAGGTCTTTGAGCTCTACGCCTCGACGGATCAAGCGCAGGAGCTCTTCTGGCTTGTAATCCATCATCGAGAGAAAGTGCCTGGCGTTCATTATTAACTACCTTTTTTGCAACAGACCGCAGATGCTCAAAGCCGGGTTTTATCGGGAAAACGGGCGAGACCTGCGGCGGAAGCCGCACGGGGCGACGAATAGGGAAGGCGCGATGGTATAAAAAAATGTCGCCTCTTACCAATAGGATGCTCATGTCCGAACGTTTTTTATTCGCAACAGAGGCTGTTTTCTACATTCGGAGCTTGCCTGACATCTCAAGCTGAGCAATGCTCTAGGTGGCGGCAACTGGCCATTCGAGGATTTTCCGAGGGGGCTATTTGTACACTGCCCTCGTGTGACATTGCAATTACTGCCGATCCTGCAACAGTTGAGCTGTTGAGTGGTCATTAACGTTGCCCTTATGCGATCTGCTTCACGCGGAGAGCTAGTGGCCCGTTCCATAAATAATCGGCGCAGGTTATAACTGCTCATCGTGTATCAAGGGGTCTGGGGAATGGAATCGAAAGAAAAACAGCTGACGGAACTGCTCGGGCTTACGGCTCGCACCTTGACGCACCTCACTGCTTCAATGACATCCATGTCCTTCGAGCTGTTGCGCAGTAATGACGAAGTCACCCGGGCTGCCGGGCGGCACATGATTGATCGCATGGCTACAATCAGTTCCGGTCTGGATGAGCACTGGCGTCTGATTGGCGAATTGACCGGTGTGCACCTGGCGCAGGAACAGATCGAGACGGTCCACGAAATCCAGTTGCAGCGCAAAATCACCCCTATCGGCGGCTAATCCCTTCCGCCATCGGCCCGCTTGATGCCTGTCGATTCATGAGACGAACGTCTCTGGCGCAGTCGGCAGCCACGCCCCATAGTTTCGTTTGAGCGATCGCTTCAGGTCGCCCTGACAAAAATATGAGGCTGGCCATGACCAAGACCCTCCATCACCGTGCCTGCCATCTTTGCGAAGCCATTTGCGGACTGAGCATCGAGACCACCGTCAGCGCAGACGATGAGGTGACGATTACTTCGATCAAGGGTGATCCGCTGGATTCCTTCAGTCGCGGACACATTTGCCCCAAGGCCGTGGCGCTGCAGGACATCCAGAACGACCCCGACCGCTTGCGCCAGCCTATGCAGCGCGTGGGTAACCAATGGCAGCCTATTGAATGGCAGGCCGCATTTGATCTGGTCGCCGAGCGTTTGCTGGACATTCAGCAGCGTCATGGGCAAAACGCGGTGGCGGTGTATCAGGGCAACCCCAGCGTTCACAATTACGGCTTGATGACCCACAGCAACTACTTTCTTGGCTTGCTGAAAACCCGCAATCGCTACTCGGCGACGTCAGTGGATCAACTGCCACATCATTTGACCAGTTTCCTGATGTACGGCCACGGTCTGCTGCTGCCCATCGTCGATATCGATCACACCGATTTCATGCTGATCCTGGGCGGCAACCCTCTTGCCTCCAATGGCAGCATCATGACGGTCCCGGATGTTGAAAAACGGCTCAAGGCTATTCAGGCGAGGGGTGGCAAAGTAGTGGTGGTCGATCCACGGCGCACCGAAACGGCAGCGATTGCCGATCAGCACATCTTCGTTCGTCCGGGAGGCGACGCTGCATTACTGTTTGGGCTGCTGAATACGCTCTTCGAGGAGGGGCTGACCCGGGAAAGCCATTTACCGGTGGACGGTCTCGACCAGGTGCGTTCGGCCATCGCGGCGTTCACTGCCGAAGCCATGAGCCCGCGTTGCGGGGTGCCTGCCGAGCAGATTCGTCAATTGGCCCGAGACTTCGCCGGCGCCGATAAGGCTGCGTGCTATGGGCGCATGGGCATCTCTACGCAGGTGTTCGGCACGCTGTGTCATTGGTTGGTGCAGTTGATCAATCTGGTGACCGGTAATCTGGACCGGGTAGGTGGTGTGCTGTGCACCGAGCCCGCCGTTGATTTGGTGGGGTCAACATCCGGCGGCCATTTCAATCAATGGCAAAGCCGGGTCTCCGGTTTGCCAGAGTACGCAGGCGAGTTGCCGGTCGCCGCGTTAGCCGAAGAAATGCTCAGCGCAGGGGAAGGGCAGATCAAAGCGTTGGTGACGGTGGCGGGTAACCCGGTGTCCTCTACTCCCAATGGGCGTCAGCTGGACCAGGCACTGGAAGGTCTGGATTTCATGCTCAGCATCGACCTCTACATCAACGAAACCACACGACATGCCGATTTGATTCTGCCTTCTACCTCTGCGCTGGAAAATGATCACTACGACACCACGTTCAACACCTTTGCCGTCCGTAATGTCACGCGGTTCAATCGAGCCATTCTGGCGAAACCAGAAGGGGCATTGCATGACTGGGAGATTTTCGTCGGCCTGGCAAAGGCCTTTGCCGAGAGAGCCGGACGCGAGTTGAAGCCGACAATGGCTCCGGCGCAAATGATTGATCGGGGCTTGCGCAGTGGCCGTTATGGCGAAGCCTCAGACTACAAGCTTTCGCTGGACACATTACTGGATCACCCTCACGGACTGGACCTGGGGGCGTTGAAGCCTAATCTTGCTTCGCGTCTGAAAACGACGAGTGGGCGCATCCAGGCCGCGCCCGATGTGGTCATGGCCGACCTGGCGCGATTCGCGCTTGTTAATGCGCCCGCTGCGGGTGAGCTGCTGTTGATCGGCCGCCGCCATGTGCGCAGCAATAATTCGTGGATGCACAACTATCACCGGCTGGTTAAGGGCAAGCCGCGCCACCAACTCCTGATGCACCCGGATGATCTGGCCAGCCGCGGTTTGAATGATGGCCAGCAAGTGCGAGTCAGCTCCAGGGTTGGCGTGATTGAGGTTCAGGTGCTGGCAAGTCTGGACATGATGCCGGGGGTGGTCAGCCTGCCTCATGGCTGGGGGCATGCGAAACCTGGCGTGCAGATGGACATTGCCGCTCATCAACCGGGGGAGAGCGCCAATGACCTGACCGACGAGCGAGAACTTGATAGCCTTTCCGGTAATGCGGTGCTCAATGGCGTCAGCGTTCAGGTCGCAGCGGCATGATTGGAGTGTATGGGGAAGGCAGAGCGTCATGCTCGGGTTTCCGTTACAATGCGCCACCGTGTCGACAACTGAGTCGGAAAAGTTAAGCCGAGGTGCTCCATGGATATCATCGAAACGATCAAAGACCAGATTGCCAACAACACCATTCTGCTCTACATGAAAGGTGCTCCGAATGCCCCGCAGTGCGGCTTTTCGGCGAAGGCTTCCCAGGCATTGATGGCCTGTGGCGAAAAATTCGCTTACGTCGACATTCTGCAGAACCCGGAAATTCGCGCCAACCTGCCGAAATACGCCAACTGGCCGACGTTCCCACAACTGTGGGTCGCCGGTGAGCTGGTCGGCGGTAGCGACATCATCACCGAAATGCAGGCTGATGGCTCTCTGCAAGAGCTGGTAAAAGGCGCAGCGGCCAAGGCTGCTGCGGGTAACACTGAAGCCTGATAAGAGTCGCTCACCTGTAGGAGCCAACTTGTTGGCGAGGCGATTGATCGGTTTGCTGATGTGTTGCCTGACCTGACGCCTCGCGAACAAGTTCGCTCCTACCGGTTGGTGTGCATACGGCATCAGCGTAGCGACAAAGAAAAGCCCGCCTACGAGAGAAGGCGGGCTTTTTCGTTACCGTCACCTTGGCCGCTCGCCCGTTGGCAGCCGTATTGCCTGACCTGACGCTTCGCGAACAAGTTCGCTCCTGCCGGTTTGCGTGTAGCCAGTAGGAGCGATAAAGAAAAGCCCCGCTTTCTCTCGAGAGCGGGGCTTTTTCGTTACTGGCAGATCAGATGAATCAGTCTTCGCCCATCTGCGATTGCAGGTAGTTTTCGATACCGATTTTCTCGATCAGGCCCAGTTGGGTTTCCAGCCAGTCGATGTGCTCTTCCTCGGATTCAAGGATGTCTTCCAGCATTTCGCGGCTACCGAAGTCACCGATGACTTCGCAGTGAGCGATGGCAGCCTTGAGGTCGGCCAGGCCTTTTTGCTCGATCTTCAGATCGCACTCAAGCATTTCCTTGGTGTGCTCACCGATCAAAATCTTGCCAAGATCTTGCAGGTTAGGCAGACCTTCGAGGAACAGGATGCGTTTGATGAGCTTGTCAGCGTGCTTCATCTCATCAATGGATTCGCGATATTCGTGTTTGCCCAGTTTATTCAGGCCCCAATCCTCGTACATGCGGGCATGCAGGAAGTATTGATTGATCGCGACCAGCTCGTTTCCGAGGATCCTGTTGAGATGCTGGATGACTGTAATGTCGCCTTTCATTTTTGAGGTCCTGCCGATGGCTTGTATATATAAAAGGCGAGTTTGATCCCCGGTTATTAGTCTGTCAAACCTAAGTTATTGAATAATAAGTGAAATTAAATAGGAATAAGAATGTTTGTGTTCCGCATCTTGGTGCTAAGCATTTGAATTACAGGCATAAAAAAACCGGACACGGGTCCGGTTCTTTGAATTCGGTTAAATCAGGCGGCTGAAAATTCTGCCGGATAGGCTAATGCTGCCTGGCTGCTCTGCAGCTCGGTGAGCGTATCGCGGACAACTTCTTTAGCGAGGCAGGCGCATTTTCCACATTTGGTGGCAACACCCAGTGATTCACGGACGTCTTTGTAGCTGCAGCAACCCTCGAAGATTGCATCTCGGATTTGACCGTCGGTAACACCTTGGCAGAGGCAGACATACATATATGAGAACCGTCGCTGTAATTTCTCGTTGCCGGGGATACTAATGTTAATGAGAATGCTTGTCAAAACTCATTGAGAAGGTTTCTCTCAGTGCCGACGAGTGGCAAAAAATACATTAAGCGATGCTTGGAACGTAACGAGGCCATCGCGAGCAAGCTCACTCCTACAGAAGACCGCGGTCTTCTGTAGGAGTGAGCTTGCTCGCGATGGCCTCAGTTAAATCAACGCAGGATTTTCAGTGTCGCCAATCAATCGCCGAAGTCTTCCCAGCCGCCCATCTGCTTCCAGCGGTTGACGATGCCGCAGAACAGCTCAGCGGTTTTCTCGGTGTCGTAACGCGCTGAGTGCGCTTCACGGCCGTCGAAATCAATACCGGCCGCCTGGCAGGCTTTGGCAAGCACTGTCTGGCCGTAAGCAAGGCCGGCCAGCGTGGCGGTATCAAAGCTGGAGAACGGGTGGAACGGGTTGCGCTTCATGTCCAGTCGCGCAACTGCGGCGTTCAGAAATCCGAGGTCAAAGCTTGCGTTGTGGCCAACCAGCACCGCACGCTTGCAGCCATTGGCCTTCAGGGCTTTGCGTACACCGCGGAAGATGTCGTTCAGTGCAGTTTCCTCACTGACAGCCATGCGCAAAGGGTGATCAAGCTTGATCCCGGTGAACTCAAGTGCAGCCGCTTCAATGTTGGCACCTTCGAACGGCTCGACACGGAAGAAGTGGGTGTGTTCCGGGAACACAAAACCGTCTTCGTCCATGCCAATCGTCACTGCGGCGATTTCCAGCAGGGCGTCGGTTGCACTATTGAAGCCACCGGTTTCTACATCGATGACGACAGGCAGGTAGCCGCGAAAACGGGCTGCCATCGGGTGGCGCGAACCGCCGCCTTGACCTTCCTGTTCGTCGTCGAAATGATCTTCACTCACGCGTGTTTCTCCAGCAGACGCCAGCGCAGTTTTTCACCGGCGCGTAGCGGTATTACGGACAGCTCGCCAAACGGCAGACTGGTGGGCGCGGTCCATTCTTCACGGACCAGCGTAATGGTGTCTTGAGGTGCAGGCAGGCCGTAGAACGCTGGACCGTGGACGCTGGCAAAGCCTTCCAGTTTGTCCAGTGCGTTACGTTGCTCGAAAGCTTCGGCGTACAACTCGATGGCGGCATAGGCGGTGTAGCAGCCGGCACATCCGCAGGCGTTTTCCTTGGCGTGCTGGGCATGCGGCGCCGAGTCGGTACCGAGGAAAAACTTGGTGCTGCCGCTGGTGGCAGCATCAAGCAGTGCTGTCTGGTGTGTATTGCGCTTGAGGATCGGCAAGCAATAGAAGTGCGGACGAATCCCGCCCACCAGCATGTGGTTGCGGTTGTAGAGCAAGTGGTGCGCAGTGATCGTCGCGCCGACATTGCTCGATGCCTGATTGACGAACTGCACGGCCTCGCCGGTGGTGATGTGTTCAAACACCACTTTGAGCGTCGGGAAACGCTCCACTACACGCGTCAGGTGCTCATCAATGAACATCTTCTCGCGATCAAACACGTCGATTTCACTGCGGGTCACTTCGCCGTGAACCAGAAGCGGCATGCCAACGTCGGCCATGGCTTCCAGGACCGGGAAGATCTTGTCGATGCTGGTTACGCCAGAATCGGAGTTGGTGGTCGCTCCGGCCGGGTACAACTTGGCGGCGTGGACAAAACCACTGGCTTTTGCCGTGCGGATATCCTCAGGCTGTGTCAGGTCGGTCAGGTAGAGCACCATCAGCGGCTCAAAGTGGCTCCCTGCCGGACGTGCAGCCAGGATGCGCTGACGATAAGCGTCGGCTTCCTGAGCGTTGCGAACGGGCGGTACCAGGTTAGGCATGATGATTGCGCGGCCAAAAGTGCGCGCAACGTCAGCAACGGTGTGGGGCAAAACAGCTCCATCGCGGAGGTGAATGTGCCAGTCGTCGGGACGCAAAAGGGTCAGGAGGTCGGACATTGGGGATTCCAGGCGGGTCAAACTCGCTGGGAATGCTACCGGAAAAGACTCTCTCAGGCACTCGCTATCAAGTTTTGTAGGAAGTTACCGATAGCCCGTTGTAGGAAGTCTTTTTTGTAATGCGGTAATTTTTTAGTGGAGCCTCCCGTGCGCCAGCGATATCTAGCCCTGCTCAGCGTGTTCGCCAGCTTCCCCGCCATGGCCATGACTTTCCAGACACGTCTGGAGAGCATCGAATGGAAAGTGGAAGGCGATCAGTTCGAGTGTCGCCTCAGCCAGCCCATCACCGATTTCGGTGCGGGTGAGTTCGTGCGCCGTGCGGGTGAGCAGGCGACGTTCCGGATCAAGTCGGCTGGCGGCATGTTGGGCGGTGGTTCGGCGACTTTGCTGGCTGCCGCTGCGCCATGGCAGCCAGGGCGCGGTGATATCAATCTGGGTTCGGTCAAGGTCAACAACGGTGAGTTTCCGTTCAGCAGCTCGCAGGTACAGGCCGGTCGGCTGATCAGTGGTCTGATGGAAGGCCGCAGCCCGGTTATCCGTCATTATTCTCGTGATGCGAGCGGTACTACAGAAGTGCGTCTGTTGCCGGTCAAGTTCAACAAAGCCTTCAGCGACTATCAATTGTGCGTCACCAAGCTGTTGCCAATGAATTACGATCAGGTCAAGCAAGGCGAAGTGGGCTTCCCGGGCGGTGGCATCGATCTGGACGCGCAGGCCAAGGCTCGCTTGCAAACGATCGTGGCCTATCTCAAGGCCGATCCGACGGTCAATCACATCGAACTGGACGGGCACTCTGATAACAGCGGTAATCGTCTGACCAATCGTGACTTGTCGCGACGTCGCGCCCTGGCCGTCATGGATTTCCTGAAGGCTCAAGGTATTCCCGAAGAGCAGATCACCTTGCGCTTCCATGGCGAGCGTTACCCGTTGGTGCCCAATACCAACAACGCCAATCGTGCGCGCAACCGCCGGGTAAACATCCATCTGGAGCGTATCGCACCCGATGAAAGACCTGCTCCGGTAGCCGTAAACTCCGCCCCTGCCAAGATCTGACGTCGGGTCGCCACTCGTCGCCAGGTCGACATAATCTGTCGCTTCATCGTCAGAAGCTGTCGCGCTACTGTAAATCACGTCATTTGAGCGGTAGAATCACCGGTTTTCCGTACAACCCGGTGGAGTGATGGCATGGCGGACGTAAACAAGGTAGTTCTCGCGTATTCCGGTGGCCTGGATACTTCGGTAATCCTCAAGTGGCTGCAGGACACGTATAACTGCGAAGTGGTGACTTTTACGGCTGACCTGGGTCAGGGCGAAGAAGTTGAACCAGCACGCGCCAAGGCAAAAGCCATGGGCGTCAAAGAGATCTACATCGACGACCTGCGCGAAGAGTTCGTGCGTGATTTCGTATTCCCGATGTTCCGCGCCAATACCGTTTACGAAGGCGAGTACCTGCTGGGTACTTCCATCGCTCGCCCGCTGATTGCCAAGCGTCTGATCGAGATTGCCAACGAAACCGGCGCTGATGCCATTTCCCACGGTGCTACCGGTAAAGGTAACGACCAGGTTCGTTTCGAGCTGGGTGCCTACGCACTGAAGCCTGGCGTAAAAGTGATTGCCCCTTGGCGTGAGTGGGACCTGTTGTCCCGCGAGAAGCTGATGGACTACGCCGAGAAGCACGCGATCCCGATCGAGCGTCACGGCAAGAAGAAATCCCCGTACTCCATGGATGCCAACCTGCTGCACATCTCCTATGAAGGCGGGGTGCTGGAAGACACCTGGACCGAGCACGAAGAAGACATGTGGCGTTGGACCGTGTCCCCTGAGAAGGCTCCGGACACCCCACAATATCTGGAACTGACTTACCGTAACGGCGACATCGTCGCGCTGGACGGCGTTGAGATGACTCCGGCCACCGTGCTGGCAACGCTGAACCGCATCGGCGGCGAGCACGGCATTGGTCGTCTGGACATCGTTGAAAACCGATACGTGGGCATGAAGTCCCGCGGCTGCTACGAGACGCCTGGTGGCACCATCATGCTGCGCGCTCACCGTGCCATTGAGTCGATCACACTGGACCGCGAAGTCGCTCACCTCAAGGATGAGTTGATGCCCAAGTACGCCAGCCTGATCTACACAGGTTACTGGTGGAGCCCTGAGCGTCAGATGTTGCAACAAATGATCGACGCATCGCAGGCTCACGTGAACGGTGTCGTGCGCCTCAAGCTTTACAAGGGCAACGTGATCGTCACCGGTCGCAAGTCTGACGAGTCGTTGTTCGATGCCAATATCGCAACCTTCGAAGAAGATGGCGGTGCCTACAATCAGGCTGACGCAGCGGGCTTCATCAAGCTCAATGCGTTGCGTATGCGTATCGCTGCAAATAAAGGCCGGAAGCTGTTTTAACGTCTGGTCCTGAAATGAAGATGCAGCACCTCACGGTGCTGCGTCTGAAATAGGGGTAAGCCTTCGTCTGATCGGTAAGGCGATACCTGAGTAAGGCTTGTTTTCCACAATCCAGATAATGGCTTTTAGCTTGGCAGGTCCATCTCCCGCTGGTGGGCACAGTCTGTGTTGCGGTAAAAACGACAGTCCTCCTGTGTCTTGTCGTGATGTTTTAATAGCGGGATGAGTTCTAGTTGGAATTATACTTCCTTGATTTGCTCATGCTGAGCGGTAAATACGTTGCGCTTGGCGAGCCAAAAAGTCAGCGTGTTATATCCCCGCGCCTTCAGTTTGATATCAGCGATTTGCTCATTAGTTGATGCCCATAACTATTATTTAGCGTGTCATACAGTTTAACCGTGGCTGGCGTTGCTTTATTTTTATAAATCACGTTTAGGCCGCTACTCTGATGTCCTCCCTTCAAGAATCTGTGCAACCTGTATAGGCAGTGCGCTTACAGGTCTTGAGTGTCCTGCTGTTTGTCAGGGGGCTTCTGCTGTTCCGCGGCACGGTCCGCTGGTGGATACAGAACCCTGCTGTTGAAATTGAGGGTCAAAAAAAACAGGATGACCAGCGTCGAAGGGAATGCAATCAGAAACCATATATAGACTTGACGGTTCTCCTCATCGAGGTGGGGAAGCACGGTGGTGGCTGACGCTTCACAGAGTGCGGCAAACAGGGCGATGATACTGATTGGGTTGATAAATCGGGTGTTTAGCTTCATGGCGTTCTTCAGAATGGGCCTGGTGTTGGAGATGCTTAAACAGTGGTACATCTGATTGACGCCGTGATGGCGGCAAACCCCCCTTAAGTAGTTTGATTGCATGATGTATCGATCCCTCAAAGGGCTGGATCCCGATCGTCTGTTTTGAATTCGAAACGATAGGCTTTTCCGATGTTCCATACTTGACGGACGCTTAAATCAAGAATGCTGGCAATTTCCTGAGCGGTGTATCCCAAGCTGGAATAATGCATGGCGTGTCCTGCCACCGTGTCATCGATATCAGAGGTTTCAGCGCGGTGTGCTCTACTGATTTCACCCACCGGTCGGCTAAACGTAATTTTCAGTCCGTTCTCGATGGCCAGCTGCTTGATGTCCTTTTTATTCATGCGTAATGAATATTGCAGAGCGCTAATGCCAGCGCCTTTCGCGATCAGGATTTTGAGGTGTTCTAACTTGCTGAGTTTTTCAGGGGGCTTATTCTCATCGTGCAGCGCCGCGCTTTCTTGACTCCCTGCCAAGGCGCCCTGTTCATCTCCTGAAACGATGTCAATAACGCCGCCCAGCGCGACGAATTGTTCAACCGCTGCTGCCAGGTCCATAGAGTCAGCGTCTTTAAGGCAGGCGCTGGAGGTTTTAGTGTTCATGATATATCCCTTTTTGAACATGGTTGTTCACATGACCCATTCAAAAAGAATCGTCGAGCCTAGGCCTGGCGCGTTCAGCGAAACGCTGATTCTGAGGGGGGCATGTTCATATTGTTCGAATCCCTTCGGCTCTCTATTGGAGGGGCGTCCATATAAAGCAACAGTGTTGTAGTCAGTCAAAGTGGCATCATTTGTTAAGTGGGTTTCATAGGCGGGCCTGCATGTGGGTGTTTCTTGAAAAAGTAACGACTGGTAATAAAATTTGCAAGTAAAAAAATGGCTGTTACATGGATTGACTTTCAAGGGGTTGGCTTTTCTTACATGGGTATTTTTTGTCGTCCGTTAGTGTTGTAGTACATTTCCTGTTCGATAATGGGAGGGTGGATTTGTACCGGGATATAGTATTTGCTTTCGGCGGGATTAGCCGTTTTAAATCATGATGTGTCAGAAATTTCGTTCGCTGTCTGCAGATTTTTCAGCAGTCTTTCGTGGGGTATTTAATTTAAGAATGTGCGGTGCATAAGTACCGCCAAATTATCTAGCCATCGTACTGTGTTATCGCAGGCGTACAGCGAGTTCCGAAAAGTGCGTAGGAATTTTCGCAAAATATATATATTTACAAAAGAGAGGCTGCAAAGTGTGTAGTTTTTAAACGGCGTCTTATGTGGGCCGAAATATCCTGTTGGCACAACCTTGGTGCTTAATCAAAAAGGGGCTGACATGTTGGGGGTAGCCATGGCCCGTTTTTCTGCTGGCGGTGTAACGTAAATGTAACAGGTGATGTTTTTTGGGTACGCGTGACTCGGGTGATCGGGTAGGAAGAGATTCACGTATTTCAGGCTGGGTGGTGGCTAGATGCTAGCCAGCTGGACAGGCTATCCCGTATTGCCGAGGGTGTCAGGGAGGAGGGTTAATTTAATCGCTGTGGTATCTATTTATTAGTCCAAAGGGGTATTTGAAAAATGCTTGACCCAATCATAATAATTCTATTAGTTCATTCGCGCTGTTCTGGGTCACTTCTGCACAGGTCAATTAACGCGTCACTTCCCACACGGTGGTCTTGTGATGACTTGTAATGTAGCGGCATCAAGACTGCTTTTTGTAGGAGCATTCTGTTGTGGCTGTAAGAACGGTCTTTGGCTGCCAGTCCTGAGGGGGTGGCGTCATGCAAAGCACTAAACGACTAAGCTATTGTGCTTACTCTGAAACTTCGAATAGCGAAAATTGGACTGCCCATGAATAAAGTGCTGATCGTGGACGATCATCCCGTCATTCGCCTTGCCGTACGCATGCTGATGGAGCGCCATGGCTACGAGGTCATCGCGGAGACGGATAATGGCGTGGATGCCTTGCAACTGGCTCGTGAGCATTTGCCTGATATCGTAATTCTCGACATAGGCATTCCAAAGCTGGACGGTCTTGAAGTCATTGCCCGGCTGTCCGCCATGACGCTGCCGTTCAAGGTACTGATCCTTACGTCTCAGGCTCCCGGGCATTTTTCCATGCGTTGTATGCAGGCCGGGGCCGCTGGCTATGTCTGCAAGCAGCAGGACCTCACTGAGCTGTTGAGCGCAATCAAGGCCGTGTTATCTGGCTACAGTTATTTCCCTAATCAGGCTTTGCATACGGTGCGGTCGAGCATGGGTAATGCGAGCGAAGCTGACATGGTTGATCGTCTTTCCGGACGTGAAATGATGGTGTTGCAACAGTTGGCTCGGGGGAAAACCAATAAGGAAATTGCAGATGGAATGTTTTTGAGTAACAAAACAGTCAGCACCTACAAGACTCGTCTGTTGCTGAAACTCAATGCTCATTCATTGGTCGACCTGATAGAGCTTGCTCAGCGCAATGGCCTGGTCTGAAGGGGAGTGCTAATTTTTTCTGGTGTGCGGGGCGACAGTTTTAGCGCTGATCACTAAAGCCTCTCGTGCATGAGAGGCTTTCTATTAAATGGCAGCGCATGGACGCGGACGGGCGGTTCAGAGATCGTAGTCGTAATCAGCCAGTTGCCGCTGCAGGCGTCTTTCTTCCAGGAGGTTATCGATAGTGCGCCGTTTGCTGAGATTGGTCTTGGCGGGTTCAACCGGCGCTGGCTCGGTATCATCTGATTCAACCGCAGTGAAATCGTCGTCTACGTCCAATTGCTCTTTGTCAGTGCTCATAAAGGTGACTCCAGACTTAGGCTGTCGTTGGCGCACCTTATAGCGAGTATCTGCGAGCGGGTAAAAAAGATTTTTTCAATCGATTGAGCGCTTTATTCTCTATTGCTCAATCGTCGGATGTCTTGAGCTTGTAATCACACAAATCTTCGATCCTGCAGCTGCCGCAGCGTGGCTTGCGGGCCTGGCATACATAGCGGCCATGGAGGATCAGCCAGTGGTGAGCGTCCAGTAAGTAATTTTTGGGCACAAACTTCATGAGCTGATTTTCCACCTCTACCACGTTTTTGCCAGGTGCCAGGCCTGTGCGATTACTGACCCGGAAAATATGAGTGTCTACCGCCATTGCCACCTGGCGGAATGCGGTATTGAGCACCACATTGGCAGTTTTACGCCCGACACCGGGTAAGGCCTCAAGCGCCTCGCGTGTCTGCGGCACTACTCCGTCATGCAATTGCACCAGCATTCGGCACGTTTCTATGACGTTTTTTGCTTTGCTGTTGTAGAGACCGATGGTTTTTATGTATTTGGAAAGGCCTTCAACGCCGAGCTCGTAAATAGCCTGGGGGGTATTGGCGACGGGGTACAGTCGCGCGGTCGCCTTGTTGACGCTGACATCGGTCGCCTGTGCCGAAAGGATTACAGCAATCAGCAACTCAAAAGGCGTGGTATACGCCAGCTCGGTCTTCGGGTCCGGATTGTCCTCGTGGAGTCGACGAAAGATTTCCAGGCGTTTTGCGGCATTCATGGACCGAGGCTTTCCTTGGGGGTGATAGCGTGCGGGTTAGTTGATAGTAAAAGTGCCTGCTCAGCGGCCTGCAGTGTTTGCTCTGCCTGCTGAAGGGCGACTTCAAGGCTCGCTATCTGCTCGGGCGAGACTTCAGCTGTCTGAGCCTTGCTGAAGGCGGCGCGGGCCATGGCCAGCTGAATTTTTGCACGTTTGACGCCGCTGTTATCCACTTTGGGTAACGGCGTTGTTGTCGTTGTCGTCTTTTCCTGTGCGGCTTGAAGGCTGGTCAGGGCTTTCTCCGCAACCTCATATTCCTGCTGCAATTGAACCAGGCGTGCAGCTTGCTCGGCGATGGGTGGGTGACCAAATGCCTTTAGCGACTTATTGAGTTGTGCCCTGCTCATTGCCACAGTGATTCTGGCTTTTTTCAATGCTTCGTCATCTATGGCACTGTCTTGCGCGCGAGCCTGCCCCATTGCTGTTCGGGTGGGCGGTCGTGAGCCTTCAGATGCCGCTGAGGGCTTTTGCAAGCGCGCCACGCGTTCTGCGTGCCGCAGGTCCTCTTCGTTGCGCAATCGTGCGTTGCGGGACTCGAAGCGACGCCGGGCGTGGTTGCGCTTACGGCTTCGGGCCTGTTGCTCCTGTACGGTGACAGCATATCCACCGACAATCGGAATGACCGTTGGCGACAGTGGCAGTAAATCGATGCAGTCGACCGGGCAGGGCGCCACGCACAGGTCGCAGCCGGTGCATTCATCAACAATCACGGTATGCATGAATTTCGCCGCGCCGACGATCGCATCGACCGGGCAAGCCTGGATGCATTTTGTACAGCCTATGCATTCAGCCTCGCGAATAAATGCAATTTGCGCGGGGGCAGAGCCGCGGGCTGAGTCCACAGGCATTGCCGAGACATTGAGCAGTTGCGCCAATGCTGCAATGGTCTCGTCGCCGCCCGGAGGGCATTTGTTGATTGCTTCGCCCTGAGCGATGCCTTCTGCATAAGGCTTGCAGCCTGGATGGCCGCACTTGCCGCATTGGGTCTGAGGGAGCAGAGCGTCGACGCTTTGAATGAGGTTCATGATCTTGCCGAAGAGGCGAACGTGCAGTAAACGGTAAGTGGGCAGGGACACTGTCTGGCGAGCAATCGGTTTACGCAAACGGCACAAACCCGATAACAGCGGTTAAGGCTGTTATCGGGTTTGTCTCGGATCTTACTTGATGCGCTGGCCTGGTTTGGCGCCGCTATCAGGGCTAAGCAAGTAGATTTCTTCGCCGCCAGGACCTGCGGCCATCACCATGCCTTCTGATATGCCGAAGCGCATCTTCCGTGGCTTGAGGTTGGCAATCATCATGGTCAGTCGGCCTTCCAGCTCTGACGGGTTCGGGTAGGCACTTTTGATGCCCGAGAACACGTTGCGCTGTTCGTCACCGATGTCCAGTGTCAGACGCAGCAGTTTGTCTGCACCTTCAACGTGCTCGGCTTTGAGAATCAACGCCACTCGCAGATCCACCGCTGCAAACGCATCGAAGTCGATCTCCGGGGAGAGCGGGTCTTTGGTGAGCTCGCCGTTACCCTCGGGAGCGGCGCCGGTGTCGGTAGCGCTGGCAGTCAGGTCTTCTTTCGAAGCAGCGGTCATGGCTTCAACCTTGACCGGATCTATACGGCTCATCAGGGCCTGGAACGGGTTGAGCTGATGATTGCTCAGCAATGTTTTGTGGTCGTCCCAGGTCAGCGGCGCGACATTAAGAAACTTCTCTGCATCGGCAGCCAGCAGCGGCAGCACCGGCTTGAGGAAAATCACCAATTGCCGGAACAGGTTCACGCCAAGTGCGCAGACCGCCTGGACTTCATCCTGCTTGCCTTCCTGCTTGGCCAGCGACCACGGAGCCTTGTCAGCGATATAGGCGTTGGCACGGTCGGCCAGCCCCATGATTTCGCGCATTGCCCGGGCAAAATCGCGGGCTTCATAGGCTTCTGCGATCCCGGGGGCTGCGGCAAGGAATGCATCGGTCAGTTCTGGAGCGGCATTTTCAGCCACCAGCACACCGGCATTGCCCTTATGGATGAAACCGGCGCAGCGGCTGGCGATATTGACTACTTTGCCGATCAGGTCCGAATTGACCTTCTGGACGAAGTCGTCGAGGTTCAGGTCGAGGTCATCGACACCTTTGCCCAGCTTGGCCGCGTAGTAATAGCGCAGGTATTCCGGCGACAGCTGGTCCAGGTAGGTGCGAGCCTTGATGAACGTACCGCGTGATTTCGACATTTTCTGGCCGTTGACGGTCAGGTAGCCGTGCACATTGATACCGGTAGGCTTGCGCAGGCCTGCGCCGTCGAGCATTGCTGGCCAGAACAGGGCGTGGAAGTTGACGATGTCCTTGCCGATGAAGTGGTACAGCTCGGTGGTCGAGTCCTTGGCCCAGAATGCGTCGAAATCCAGATCCGGGCGGCGTGCGCACAGGTTCTTGAAGCTGGCCATGTAGCCGACAGGAGCGTCGAGCCACACGTAGAAGTACTTGCCTGGCTCATCCGGGATTTCAAAGCCGAAGTAAGGCGCGTCGCGGGAGATATCCCACTGCTGAAGGCCGGCATCCAGCCACTCGGCAATCTTGTTCGCTACGGCGTCCTGCAGGGTACCGCTGCGTGTCCAGCTTTTGAGCATGGCGTCAAAGGCGGGCAGGTCGAAGAAGAAATGCTTCGAATCTTTCAGGACCGGCGTAGCGCCGGAAATCGCTGATTTCGGGTCCTTGAGATCAGTCGGCGCATAGGTCGCGCCGCACTTCTCGCAGTTATCGCCGTATTGATCCTCAGTGCCGCATTTCGGGCAGGTGCCCTTAATGAAGCGGTCGGCCAGGAACATTTTCTTTTCCGGGTCGAAATACTGGGTGATCGAGCGCGTAGCGATATGGCCCGCATCGCGCAGGCGGGTGTAAATCATGCTCGACAGCTCACGGTTTTCATCCGAGTGCGTCGAGTGGAAATTGTCGAAGTCCACCAGGAAGTCGCTGAAGTCGGCGCTGTGTTCAGCCTTGACGTTATCGATCAGTTGTTCCGGGGTGATGCCTTCTTTTTCGGCGCGCAGCATGATTGCCGAGCCGTGTGCGTCGTCCGCGCAGACATAGATGCATTGATTGCCGCGGTGCTTCTGGAAGCGCACCCACATATCGGTCTGGATGTACTCAAGCATATGGCCAAGATGGATCGAACCATTGGCATAGGGCAGGGCGCTGGTAACGAGGATCTTGCGTGGCTCGGACATGGGGCTCGGCTACTTGAAGTGAAACGGAGATCGGCCACTATAAAGGTCTGAGGGATTTTTTTCACCCCGTGCTGACTGTAGGAATTTCCCCTGAGGTGTCTGGCAGGCGTGCAAAGGGTTTCTGTAGGAGCTGCCGAAGGCTGCGAATCTTTGGTGCCAGTGATACTGCTTTCGCAGCCTTCGGCAGCTCCTACAGTAGGACGTTTAATAGGTGTTGTTGCCGCAGGGGCAGCGAAACCATGTCGGTGGCACGCAGAAGCGTTAGGATAGCCGCCTGTTTTAGTCTGTCTTTATTCGGGAGTAGCCCATGAGCGCTGTTAACCGCGCAGCGGTGGAAGCCGTCCTTCGCCAATATATCGACCCCTATTTGAATCAGGATCCGGTCAGTGCCGGCTGCGTGCGCGCCATTGAGATTCAAGGCGAGCGCGTCAGCGTCCAGCTTGAGCTGGGTTATGCCGCCGGGTTGTTCAAGAGTGGCTGGGCGCAGATGCTGCAGATCGCCATTGAAGGCCTGGAGGGTGTGGCATCCGCCCGCGTGGATATCAGCTCTGTGATTGAAGCGCACAAGGCTCAGGGGCAGATCCCTGGCCTTGCCAATGTGAAGAATATTGTTGCTGTGGCCTCAGGCAAGGGCGGTGTGGGTAAATCCACCACCGCCGCGAACCTGGCTTTGGCACTCGCTCGTGAAGGTGCGCGGGTCGGGATTCTTGACGCGGACATCTACGGTCCGAGTCAGGGCGTGATGTTCGGTATTGCTGAGGGTACCCGCCCGAAAATCAAGGATCAGAAGTGGTTCGTGCCTATCGAGGCGCATGGCGTCGAAGTGATGTCTATGGCTTTTCTCACCGATGACAACACGCCGATGGTCTGGCGTGGTCCGATGGTTTCCGGTGCATTGCTGCAGTTGATCACCCAGACGGCGTGGAATGATCTGGATTACCTGATCATAGATATGCCACCAGGCACGGGCGATATCCAGCTCACGCTGGCGCAGAAGGTTCCTGTTGCTGGAGCTGTCATCGTGACCACGCCTCAGGATCTGGCCTTGCTGGATGCAAAAAAAGGCGTAGAGATGTTCCGCAAGGTCAACATTCCGGTGTTGGGTGTGGTGGAAAACATGGCGGTGCACATTTGCTCGAACTGCGGTCACGCGGAGCATTTGTTTGGCGAGGGCGGCGGCGAGAAGCTTGCTTCGCAATACGACGTCGAGTTGCTGGCTTCATTGCCGCTGTCGATGCTCATTCGCGAACAGGCGGATGGTGGCAAGCCTACGGTGATTGCCGAGCCGGACAGTCAGATTGCGATGGTTTATCAGGAGTTGGCCCGCCACGTCGGTGCGCGGATCGTATTGCAGGAAGCGGCCAGCCCGGCGATGCCGAGTATTTCTGTTAGCGACGATTGAATCTGATTCTGTAGGCGCTGCTGAAGGCTGCGAACGCGCTTTGCCAGGAGGCCACCTTCGCAGCCTTCGGCAGCGCCTACAGGGCCTCGACTTTTCTACAGGCATAAAAAAACCCCGCCGAAGCGGGGTTTTTTAAGCGATTCAGTACAAGTTAGATAACTTGAACTTCTTCAGCTTGCATGCCTTTCTGACCGCGGGTAGCGATGAAAGAAACCTGTTGGCCTTCTTTCAGGCTTTTGAAGCCGTCGGATTGGATAGCTTTGAAGTGTACGAACAGGTCGTCACCGGATTGTGGAGTGATGAAGCCGAAGCCTTTTTCATCGTTGAACCACTTAACGGTACCAGTTTGGCGATTAGACATGGTGTATCTCCTTGGACAAAGTTAACTGCGACTCAGGAAGTGCCCTGGCCGAGACTGAGTGCAAAGAGCAGGAAAAATTCTTGGAGATGGTTGGATCGAAATTCAACATCGTGTAGAGATTCTCAGTGACACAAGCAACACAGTGACGCCACCTTAACGCTTTTTTTTGAACGTGCCAACAGCCAATTGAGGATTATTTCGATTAGTGCGCAAAGCATCCGTCGATGGCGTTCTTCAGCCTTTGAACCCTGCGCCTCGGCCCGGTAAGATGCCGGACATGTTTTTCCACCCAGCTATCAGGACATCGCCATGAGCATCAAATCGGACAAGTGGATTCGCCGCATGGCGCAAGAGCACGGCATGATCGAGCCTTTCGTCGAGCGCCAGATGCGTGGCGAAGGCGCAGACCGACTCATCTCCTATGGCGTGTCCAGCTATGGCTACGATGTGCGTTGCGCGGATGAATTCAAGGTTTTCACCAATATCAATTCCGCGACCGTTGATCCGAAGAACTTCGACGAGAAGAGCTTCGTGGACATCAAGAGTGACGTCTGCATCATTCCGCCCAACTCCTTTGCGCTGGCTCGCACCGTCGAATATTTCCGTATCCCGCGCAATGTGCTGACCATCTGCCTGGGTAAAAGCACCTATGCGCGCTGCGGAATCATCGTCAATGTGACGCCGCTTGAACCTGAGTGGGAAGGTCACGTAACGCTGGAGTTCTCCAACACCACGACCTTGCCGGCAAAAATCTACGCCAATGAGGGCGTGGCGCAGATGCTCTTTCTGGAGTCCGACGAAGAGTGCGAAGTGTCTTACAAGGATCGTGGCGGCAAGTATCAGGGGCAGCGCGGCGTCACACTGCCTCGCGCCTGACTGATATTTGTTACCGTTTAGCCTCTGGAAATTGAATTAGTCCTCATTTCGGCACTCTATTGACTGAATCGCTCCTCCTCGCGCCATGTGGGCAGGGGGATAGCGCTCAGGAGTGCCTTATGAAGAGACAATCGAATGCCAGCGCCCAGGGGGCTGACCCGCGAGAGAATCATGTGGGTCTGCTCGCCTTGTCGTTACTCGCCTATCCGCAGGCCAATATGGTTGGCGGAGTACCTGGGCAACCAGGCCCGGACACTCCGAACGAGTATCCTCAGCCTACCGAACCGGGGGAGCCGACGCTTCCGGATGAGCCGCCACCGGCTCCAGTCGCCTGAATTCATTGATTGTTCTGCTGGCGCATTCACTGGCCAGCAGGATGCTGTCTGGATGTTTTGAACGGCTGCGATCGGGTGTTGATCCAGGCTGAAAGCGCCAGCATGAATCGTTTCAGCCAGTTGCCCACACCGCCCCGTCACCTACCACGAAAATCTTGCTGTTCTGCTCGCGTTCAACGCTGTAGCCGCCGGTGAATGCGCCGAAAGCGGGTAGCAGGCTCGTGCGCTCGTTCAGATAAAAGCAAGGCAGCCTTAACCTTTGACGGCCGCGCCCCTGCAGGTGATAAACCGGATGCACATGCCCGGCCAGCACATGATGGGTGGGATGTGGATGAGGCTCGTGTTGCAGCGCAAAAGGTCCCAGCAGCAGGGGTTCTGGTACTGTTTCGATCATCAGATCCGAGGGTGGATCGCCTGCGTGTTTATCGTGATTGCCACGGATAAGCGTAATAGTCAGTTCAGGATGACGCGAACGCCACTCGCCAAGCGCCTGCAGGGTTGATGGGGTGCGCGACTGCCGGGCATGCAGGAAGTCGCCGAGGAATATCAATTGATCGCAGGGATAGCGCCGCAGCAACTGATCAAGGCGCTGCAAGTTGTCCTGGGTTGTGCCTTGGGGCACGGGTTGCCCAAGTGCTCGAAAGGCTGCTGCTTTGCCGAAATGAACATCGGCGATGAGCAATGCCCGGTAGGCGGGGTAATAAACGGCTTTTTCAGCGAGTAGCCAGATTTCAGCACCGTCCAGATGTACCGCGATGTAGGGGCTCATGGGGTATCAGGTCCGGCTGCTTTCTCCAAATCGCGAACCATCCTTGCTATTCGGTCAGCGAGTTTTTCCGAGCTCAGGCTTTCGCGCATCCGTTCTACCAACAGAGGAAAGGCCATCGGCGTGGCGCGCTTGATCAGGTGTACATCCAGCGTGCGTTGGTTGATACGCTGCAAAGTGTGCTCCAGTCTGGCAACGTCCAGTTCCTGACGCAAAACCTCTTCTTGAGCCTGCGTCAGCAACAGATTGCTTGCGTCGTATTGTTTGAACACTTCGAAGAACAACCCGCTTGAGGCCTGCAGCTGCCGATTGCTTTTGGGGGCGCCGGGATAGCCTGAGAAGACCAGCCCGGCAATACGGGCGATTTCGCGAAATCTTCTCAGAGCCAGTTCGCCTGCGTTAAGGCTGGACATGATGTCAGCGAGCAGATGCTCCTCACTGAACAGATCAGGGTGTAGCTGCGCCTGCCAATCCACCTCGGTGGCGCTGAGCAGCTCGAAGCCGTAGTCGTTGACGGCGATCGAGAATGTCAGTGGCGCATGACGACTCAGACGCCAGGCCAGCAGGCTGGCCAAACCCAGGTGTACATGGCGTCCGGCGAATGGATAGAGAAACAAGTGCCAGCCCTCGCGGGATTTCATGACTTCGGCGAGCAGCGTCTTTTCCCGGGGCAGGGCGGACCAATGCCGCTGCACTTCAAGCAAAGGCTTCACAGCCTGCATCTCAGGACTGATGAATATACCGCGCGCGGCTGCGTCGAGTTGGGTCACCACCGCATCGGCCAGTTCGCTCGAAAGCGGCATTCGTCCCCCATTCCAGCGTGGGACTGCGGCTTTCTTGCTGGTTGCCTTTTTTACATAAGCAGTCATGTTTTCCACACGAACCAGTTCCAGCAGGCGACCACCAAACAGGAAGCCATCGCCAGGTTTGAGGCGCGCAATGAAACCTTCTTCGACGCTGCCCAAAGAGCCTCCGCCGCCGCCTTTTTTCCAGTACTTCACGTTGATGCTGGCTTCGCTGACGATGGTGCCGATGCTCATTCGGTGACGCCGGGCGAGACGCGCATCGGGTACTCGCCATACGCCATTTTCATCCGGCTCTACGCGGCGGTAGTCCGGATAGGCTGTTAACGAGTTGCCACCGTGGAGCACGAAGGCCAAGGCCCATCGCCATTCGGCATCGGTCAGATCCCGGTAAGCCCAGGCACTGCGCACTTCAAGTAACAGCGCGTCAGGATCGAAACCGCCGCCCAGTGCCATGCTGACCAAATGCTGCACCAGCACGTCGAGGGGCTTATGGGGTGATTCTCTCGGCTCGATCATGCGCGCTGCAACAGCGTCATGAGCCGCAGCGGCTTCCACCAGTTCCAGGCTGTGAGTCGGCACCAGCGTGACACGTGAGGGGCGGCCGGGGGCGTGTCCAGAACGTCCGGCGCGCTGCATCAGCCGCGCAACACCTTTGGGCGAGCCGATTTGCAAGACCCGCTCCACGGGCAGGAAGTCCACCCCTAGATCGAGGCTGGAGGTGCACACCACCGCTTTTAGCTGGCCCTCCTTCAGGGCGCGCTCGACCCAGTCCCGGACTTCCCGCGCCAGTGAGCCGTGGTGCAGGGCAATCAAGCCTGCCCAGTCCGGGCGAGCTTCCAGCAGAGCCTGATACCAGACTTCCGACTGTGCGCGGGTGTTGGTGAACACCAGGCAGCTTGCGCTGCTGTCCACTTCCACCAGTACTTGCGGCAGCATGCGCAAGCCCATATGCCCGGCCCAAGGGAAGCGTTCGATGGAGGGTGGCAACAGGGTGTCCACTCGAAGTTCTTTGGTGATCTTGCCTTGTACGCTGACGCCGCCTTCGCCAACCAGCACTTCCTGTGCATGTTGTTGATTGCCAAGCGTCGCGGAAACGCCCCACACGATCAGATCCGGATTCCATTGACGCAAGCGGGCGATTGCGAGCTGTAGCTGCACGCCGCGCTTGTTGCCGATCAGTTCGTGCCACTCGTCAACGACCACCATTTTCAGGGTCGAGAACGTGCTTTGAGCGTCAGCGCGGGTCTGTAACAGGGTCAGGCTTTCGGGCGTGGTGATCAGTGCAGTCGGCAGGCGTCTGCCTTGTCGTGCGCGTTCACTGCTGCTGGTATCGCCGGTACGCAGGCCGACGGTCCAGGGGATGTCCAGATCCGCCAACGGCGCTTCCAGCGCTCTGGCAGTGTCGGCAGCCAGCGCGCGCATGGGCGTTATCCACAACACGCTGAGCGGTGTGGCAGGTGGTTTGCGCTTGCGGGGTTTGTCATCGGCTGGCGGCCTGACGGTTTGGGCGAAACGATTGAGCGCGGCGAACCATACGGCGTAGGTTTTACCAGAGCCGGTGCTTGCGTGCAGCAGGCCTGAGTGCCCCTGCTTAACGGCCGACCAGACCTCTTTCTGAAAAGGAAAGGGCTTCCAGCTGCGTTCCGAAAACCATCGCTGAGCGAAATCGGTGGGTCTGCTCATGCGCTGCTGTGTGCTCTGAAAGGGGGTATTTCAGAGACAGCGCAGATGGGGGATTAGTTGTGTTGGTTGTTGTTTGTTGGAGCGAGGCTTGCCCGCGAAGAACGATGACACGGCACGCCTGATGCGCCGCATTGTCTGGTTCGCGGGCAAGCCTCGCTCCAACAGGTTGCCGGTTACTTCAAATTCCCGCTCAAAAACTGCTGCAAGCGCTCGCTCTTCGGATTGCCCAGCACTTCATCCGGATGCCCGGACTCTTCGATCTGGCCCTGATGCAGGAATACGATCTGATTGGCGACTTTACGGGCAAAGCTCATTTCGTGGGTCACCATGATCATGGTTCGACCTTCTTCGGCCAGACCCTGAATCACTTTGAGTACTTCGCCGACCAGCTCGGGATCGAGTGCCGAGGTCGGCTCGTCGAACAGCATGATTTCGGGCTCCATTGCCAGCGCACGGGCAATCGCCACACGCTGCTGCTGACCGCCGGACAGGAAGGCCGGGTATTGGTCCGCGACGCGCTCCGGCAAGCCAACCTTGTCCAGATACTTGCGGGCACGGGCTTCGGCTTCCTCTTTGGAAACCCCCAGCACCCGGCGTGGTGCCATGGTGATGTTCTCCATCACAGTCATGTGTGCCCACAGGTTGAAATGCTGGAACACCATGGCCAGACGCGTGCGGATGCTTTGCAGCTCATCCGGGTCGGCGACGCGCATGTGGCCCCTGTCGCTCACCATGCGTACTTGCTTGCCGTCCAGGCTCATGGCGCCGTCGTTTGGCTGTTCAAGGAAGTTGATGCAGCGCAGGAAGGTGCTTTTGCCGGAGCCGCTGGCACCGATCAGGCAGATGACATCGCCGCTGCTGGCTTTGAGCGAAACACCTTTGAGTACTTTGTTGTCGCCGTAGCTTTTATGCAGGCCATCGATGGTCAGTTTGTACATGACAAGCAAGTCCTCAAGGAGAAAGTAGGTAGCCGCTACGGTAGGCTTCTGTGCCTGCGACGTGAGCGATGACCATGCCGGCAGTTGCCATGCGTCGTAGTGAGCGCGCATACAGAAGGCCGGGATTAAGCGTGTGGATCGGCGTGACGGCGTCGCTGATCGGGTCAATGATTTCCGCGATCAACTGGCCCGCCTCGACGTATTCGCCGGGTTGGGCGCAGAACACCAGTAACCCGCCAACGGGCGTAGCGACCGGTTCAACCGCCGCCAGTGGCGTGGCCGGATAAAGCAATTCAGGGGCGGCAGAGACGTCACCGCCAATGGCGCCGAAATGAATCAGGTAGTTGATCAGCGCCTGACAGTCGCGGCTGGCCAACGCATGATTGACGTCGCCCTGACCGCGCAATTCCAGAGTGACCGAAAAGCTGCCCATGGGGATAGCGAAGCGATCACCAAAGCGCTGCTGCAATTGCCACCAGACGAGGGTGAAGCATTCATCGAATGACTGACCGCCGGAGTCTGTCGCCAGCAGGCTGGCTTGAGCACCGAGGTACCGCGAAAGCATTTCCACCTGCGGCCAGGCTTCGGGCGTTGTGTACAGGTGCTCGACTGACTCGAAGTCGCAATGCAGGTCCAGAACCATGTCGGCATCACAAGCCAGACGCTGTAGCGTGAGACGTTGCGATTGCAGCTGCGTGGCGGCTGGCTGGGCTTGAAGCGCCTTGCTCAGGCTGCGGCGGATCAATTGGATGTTGTGCTGAGGGTCATCATTGAGTTGCGCTTCAACGTCGTCGCCCACGGCTGCGCTGAGGTCGGCGAACCAGCGGTTGAAGTTCTGTCCGCTTTCCAGCTCATATCGGCCCAGCGGAACGTCCATCAGGACCTGTTCCAGGCCGATAGGGTTGGCGACCGGCACGACGACAATTTCGCCGAGCAACAGACCAGCATTTTCCAGTTCGCTCAAGCGTTGCTTGAGGTACCAGGCGACCAGCATGCCCGGCAGCTCATCGGCATGCAGCGACGCCTGGATATAGATTTTGCAGACGCCGTCTTGCGGACCGTAATGAAAGCTATGGATTTGCCGCGCAGTGCCCGGCACCGGCGCGAGCAGGTCGTGGGTGTCATGACGCATGGGCAGGTCCTAGTGAGACGGGCCGAGAAAGGCCAGCCAGCGACGTTCGGCAAGACGGAACAGGCCGACCAGAATGAACGTGACGCACAGGTAAATCAGGGCGGCGATGCCGAACGACTGGAACGTCATGAAGGTGGCCGAGTTCGCATCCCGAGCGACCTTGAGAATGTCCGGCACAGTGGCGGTGAAGGCCACGGTGGTCGAGTGCAGCATCAGAATCACTTCGTTGCTGTAGAACGGCAACGAGCGACGCAAGGCCGACGGCATGATCACATACGCGTAAAGCTTCCAGCCAGTGAGCCCGTAGGCTTTGGCGGCTTCGACTTCACCGTGGTTCATGCTGCGGATCGAACCGGCGAAAATCTCAGTGGTGTACGCGCAAGTATTAAGGGCGAACGCCAGGATTGTGCAATTCATTGCGTCGCGGAAGAACGAATCGAGAATCGGCTGCGCACGCACGGCTTCGAGGCTGTAGATACCGGTATAGCAAATCAGCAACTGTATATAGAGAGGCGTGCCGCGAAACAGGTAGGTGTAAAACTGCACCGGCCAACGAACCCAGCAATTGCTGGAGACGCGGGCAATGGACAGCGGAATCGAGACCAGAAAGCCGATGGCGATCGAGGCGCTGAGCAGCCACATGGTCATGGCCAGCCCGGTAATGTGTACGCCATCGCTATAGAGGAAGGGGCGCCAGTATTCCTGAAGCAGTTCGATCATCGTTTAGCCTCCCGGCTGCCTGCGGAATACCGCCGTTCCGCCCAACGCAGGGCAAAGTTTGAAGCGCTGGTGATCAGCAGGTAGATCAATGCAGCAAGGACCAGGAAATAAAACAGTTGGTAAGTGCTTTTGCCTGCGTCTTGCGCGGCCTTGACTAGGTCAGCCAGGCCTATGATCGACACCAGCGCGGTGGCCTTGAGCAGCACCTGCCAGTTGTTACCGATACCCGGCAACGCGAAGCGCATCATTTGCGGGAATACCACATAGCGGAAACGTTGTGCGCGACTCAGGCCGTAGGCGGTGGCTGCTTCTACCTGGCCGCGCGGGACGGAAAGAATCGCGCCACGGAAGGTTTCAGTGAAGTAGGCGCCATAGATGAAGCCCAGCGTGATGACGCCCGCGCTGAAAGGGTCGATTTCGATGTAGTCCCATTCCATCGCGTCGGTCAGCTGACTCAGCCAGGTTTGCAGGCTGTAGAAAATCAGCAACATCAACACAAGGTCGGGCACGCCACGAATCAGGGTGGTGTAGAGCTGCGCCGGCATCCGCACGATAGCGGCGCCTGACAGTTTTGCACTGGCGCCGATCAGGCCGAGCACAATGCTCACCAGCAGCGACAGCAGCGATAATTTAACGGTCATCCACGTGCCTTCGAGCAGCAGAGGGCCGAAGCCTTTGAGGCTGAAAGACGAGAGTCCGAGGGTTTGCAGCAGTGTTTCGAACATGGGTAAAGCCTTTGACGGTCAATAAAACAAAACGCCCATGGAAATCGGCGGGGGATCATCGCCGAAAACCATGGGCGTCGGGGTGTTATTTACCGCTGTACAGATTCAGATCGCCGAAGTGCTTCTTCTGGATCTCGGCATATTTGCCGTCGTCGTGTAACGCTTTGATACCTTTATCCAACAGAGCCTTGAGCTCTTTGTTACCTTTCGCGATACCGATCGCTGTTTTCGAAGGCAACAATTCGCTGTCTACAGGCTCGCTGACTTCGTAATCAGCACCTTGTGGTGACTTCAGGAAGCCCAGTTCGGCCTGCAGCATGTCTTGGATGGAAGCATCGAGACGACCGGAAGTCAGGTCGGCATAAACCTGATCCTGGTTCTGGTAGGCCTGGGTTTTCACGCCAGCCTTGTCAAGCACAGCCTTGGCGTAGGCTTCCTGAATGGTGCCTTGCTCGTAGCCAACGGTTTTGCCTTTCAGGCTAGCCGGGTCGGCGGTCAGGCCTGCACCTTTTTTGAACACCAGCGAAGTTGGGCCGGAGAACAGCTCGTTGGAGAAGTCGATGACTTTTTCACGAGCCGGAGTCACGGTCATCGACGAGATAACGCCGTCGAATTTGCGGGCTTTCAGGCCAGGAATCATGCCGTCGAAATCGCTTTCAACCCACTTGCATTTAACTTTCAGCTCGGCGCAGATAGCGTTGCCCAAGTCGATGTCGAAGCCTACCAGGCTGCCGTCAGCGGCTTTTGATTCGAAAGGTGCATAAGAAGGATCCACGCCAAAACGCAGTTCCTTATATTCCTTGGCCATTGCATTACCAGCGGCCAGACAAACGGCCAATGCAGAGAGGGTCAGCCATGCTTTTTTCATCGTTCAGTCCTTAAAACCAAATTGAGCGTTGGGAACACGCGAGGCTTGCTACCGGCGGGTGCCAGACCCTTGAAAGTAGCAATTTCCGAACCAAAGATACGAACGTGCGTTTTAAATGTACGGAGTTGTCGCAATGTTGACTGACGACTTTGAGGTCGCTCCCTGTAGGAGTGTCCTGCTCGCGATAGCGTCGTGCCAGCAGCATTGAGCTTCAACTGGCCCCCCAATCGCGAGCAAGCTCACTCCTACAGAAGGTAGTGTCCTGCTCTAACAAGGTGCGCAGCTGTTTTGATGATCCAAAAAAGGGCGGAATCCTAACCCAACAGGTCCTGCAACGTCGACAGGCTATCGGCTTCGGCCACGGATTTATCCTGCCGCCAGCGCAGCATGCGCGGGAAACGTACTGCGATGCCGCTCTTGTGGCGCTTCGAAAGTGCGATGCCCTCGAAGCCCAGTTCAAACACGAGGCTTGGGGTAACACTGCTGACCGGGCCGAACTTCTCGATTGTGGTCTTGCGCACAATGGCGTCCACCTTGCGCATTTCTTCGTCGGTCAGCCCTGAATAGGCTTTAGCGAATGGCACCAATGTCCGCTCGCTTTGTTCGGGCGGGCCGTCCCACACCGCGAAAGTGTAATCGCTGTAAAGGCTGGCGCGCCTGCCATGGCCGCGCTGTGCGTAGATCAGCACGGCGTCGACGCTGAACGGGTCGACCTTCCACTTCCACCAGACGCCCATGTCTTTGGTTCGGCCGACGCCATACAGCGAGTCACGTGCCTTGAGCATCATGCCTTCCACGCCGAGACTGCGGGAGGCTTCGCGCTGAATGCTCAGGTCCTGCCAGTCCCTGCCACTGACAACAGGGGAGGCAAGCAGTACCGGGCTTTGGGTGCCAGCGACCAACTCCTCAAGCTGAGCGCGCCGCTCATGTTGCGGGCGGCTGCGCCAGTCGTGACCTTGCCATTCAAGCAAGTCGTAAGCGAGCACCACTACCGGTACTTCTTCGAGGATTTTCTTGCCCAGTGTTTTACGACCGATGCGTTGCTGGAGCAGGGCGAATGGCTGTACAGACGGTTGCGCCGGTGCGGAGGCGGGCAGGGATTCAGCGCTCAGGGCGAACTCTTTGTCGGGAGATTGAGATTGCTCCGCAGGTTTCCAGACCACGATTTCGCCATCAATGACGGTGCCGTCCGGCACGCTCTGGGCCAGGCTGTGCAATTCAGGAAACCGGTCGGTTACCAGTTCTTCACCACGAGACCAGATCCACAAGCGACCTTCGCGTTTCACCAACTGCGCGCGAATGCCGTCCCATTTCCATTCCACCTGCCAGTTATCCACCGACCCCAGCAGCGTTTCAAACTGATCCACTGGCTGCTGCAGGGCATGGGCAAGAAAGAATGGATAAGGCTGGCCGCCGCGCTGCGCATGCTCGTCCTCCGACTCCGCCGCGATCAGCTTGAGAAAGCCCTCGGCACTGGGGCTATGGGACAGGTCGGTGTAACCCACCAGTCGTTGCGCCACCCGCTTGCTGTCAATGTCAGCCATGGCCGCGAGAGCGCGAGTCACCAGCAGTTTCGACACCCCGACCCGAAAACTGCCTGTGATCAGTTTGATGCAGACCATCAGGCTGACCCGATCCAGCTGCGACCAGAACGTCGGTAGCCGCTCGATCAGTTCTTCAGGCGGAAGTCCGCGCAGCGGTAACAACTTTTCCTCCATCCACACCGCGAGCCCATCATCGGAACTGTGCTCGGCTTCGGGCAGCAGCAATGCCAGGGTTTCTGCCAGGTCACCCACCGCCTGATAGCTCTCTTCGAATAGCCATTCCGGCAGCTCGCCAAGGCTCATGGCCTGTTCCCGCAGCAGCTTGGTGGGCACCAGTTGGCGCGGCCGCCCGCCCGACAGAAAGTACACGGCCCATGCAGCGTCCTGCGGCGCGACGCTGGTGAAATAGTCACGCATAGCGGCGAGTTTGGCGTTGCTCGACGTGGTCGCGTCGAGCTTTGAATACAGTTCGGCGAAGGCTTTCATGCAGAAGCCTCGCTTGGTTTTGCGTCTGAAGTTGCCGGATCTTCCTCGTCGCCATATTCAGTGACGAAGCCCTGGGCATCGAGTCCGGACTCGCGCAGGTAACGCACCAGCACCGCCACTGAACCGTGAGTCACCATGACCCGCTCGGCGCCGGTCTGCTCGATTGCCCACAGCAATCCTGGCCAGTCAGCGTGATCGGACAGCACGAAACCCCGATCCACGCCGCGTCGTCTGCGAGTCCCACGTAACATCATCCAGCCGCTGGCGAAGGCATCGCTAAAGTCACCGAAGCGTTTCATCCAGGTACTGCCACCGGCTGACGGTGGTGCAAGGATCAAGGCCTGGCGCAGGGCCGGGTCGTTTTTCTGAAAATCACCAGCGTATTGGGTTTCGGGTATTCGCACCCCGGCCTCACGGTAAACCCGGTTCAAAGGTTCGACTGCACCATGGACCAGAATCGGGCCTATCTGAGGATCAATGCCGTGCAGGATGCGTTGCGCCTTGCCGAAGGAATAGGCGAATAACACGCTGGCCTTGCCGACAGCGGCGTTTGCCCTCCACCAGTCATTGATGCCTGCGAAGATTTGCGATTGAGGTTGCCAGCGATAGATCGGCAGGCCAAATGTCGATTCAGTGATGAACGTATGGCAACGCACCGGCTCAAACGGCGCACAGGTGCCATCCGGCTCGACTTTGTAATCGCCGGACGCGACCCAGACTTCGCCTTTGTACTCCAGCCGGACCTGCGCCGAACCCAGCACATGTCCCGCTGGATGCAGGCTCAGTTTTACGCCGTGGTGCAGCAGGGTTTCGCCATATGCCAGGGTTTGCAGGTTGATGTCCTGCCCTAGTCGCGAACGCAGAATGCCCTCACCGGGCGCGGCAGCCAGGTAGTGCTCATTACCGGTTCGCGCATGATCGCCATGGCCATGGGTGATGACTGAGCGTTCAACGGGACGCCAGGGATCAATGTAGAAATCGCCGGGTGGGCAATACAAACCTTCGGGACGCGCGATAACAAGATCCATGAAGTAACCGACTGGATGGGCTTGTTAGTTATGAGGGTGGGGCAGGGGAGGAAGTTCGAAGAACCTGAAGCTGACTGGTGGAACCCTGTAGGAGCTGCCGAAGGCTGCGATCGCGGTGTGTCAGGAAGATCGCAATCGCAGCCTTCGGCAGCTCCTACAGGGGGGGGATTCTACTTCCCAGGCACCAGCGTCAACCGCTTGCTGCCATAAGCCCGCTCGTAGTTCTGGGTTTGCAGCGGGATCGTCTGGTACTGGCCTTTTAGCCAAGGCTCGATGCTGTTGGTGTAATACGGGCTGGCCGGGTTGCCGGACTGACCGATGTTGATCAGGCTCAGCATCGGTTCAGCCTGGCCGAAGTCGATGATCATGCGCATGCTCGGCACCGCCTGGCTGTCGAAGTTCTGACCCCATGGATACGCCGCGATGTTCAGCGTGTTGTGGTCGCCCCCTGTTGCACTTGGGCCACGATTGAAACTGTTGGCCGCGAAGTCGCTGCTCTGCAGAGTCGAGCGATGCAGCTTGCCCCATTGCCAGGCTTTGCGATCAGTGCCCATCAGGCTGTCACCGGCAGTGATTGCTGCCGCCAGACTGCGGGCCAGAATCGCGGGCTTGTCTTCTTTCTGCGGAGTTTTCGCGTCATCCCAATACGGACTGTCTTCGCGACCCAACAAGTGATCGGCCTGGGCCGAGTACGACAGGCTGGCGTTCTGCACCAGCGCTTTCCACGCCGGGCTGCTTTCCGGGCCAAGCTCGTCAAGAAAGATCTGTTTGGCGCTTTCCTGCAGGAACAGCTCATAAAGAGCGGCGTCAGCAGAGGTCGGGGTGAGCTTGCCGTCGAACGCCATCAACCGGGTAAACGCTTCCCTGGCCTTGCTGCGTTCGGCTTCAGGCAAGGCGTCAATGGCTTGTTTCAGCGGTTTGACCATGCCCGGTGCTTCGAACATTTTTCTCAGCTTGGCGGCGAAAGTCGTGCTCTGGTCGTATTGCATGGCAATGACGCTGCGGGTGTCCTGCTTGCCACTGTTGGCCAGTTCGGCGATACGCTCGGCGCGCTCGGGGGCTTTCCACGAGTTGGACAACTGCATGCCGTAACCCTTGGGGAAGGTCCGCTGGTTGGCAGTAGCGATCCAGCCTTGCTGCGGGTTTTGATCATAAGGGTGCAGCATCGAATCGGCGAAGCCATCCCAGTCGTAACGGCTTTCCCAGCCCGGCGAAGGCAGTAGACCCAAGCCTTCACGGCGGTTCGGATAGCGACCGGTGACTTGCCAGGCGACGTTCGAGGCATCTGCGAACACCATGTTCAGTGCGATGGCGCGGATTTCACGGCTGGCATCAAACGCCTTGTCGACATTTGGCGCACGGGACAGATCGAAGAACGCGTCCAGACTCTTGTCGTCTTTGAAGTCAGGGGTTTGCAGCGCCAGACCCAGGCTGTTATTCAACTGACCTTCGCTCGGGTTGCTGTTGAGCAGCGCGCCGTGTCGGGTTTCGTAAACGGTTTCGCGGACGGGGCGGCCGCCTTTGACGAAGAAGGTTTCTTCGTGGGCAGCAGTGGGCAGCCACTTGCCATCGGCCAGATACATGAGGCGATTATTTTCGCGTTTCAGTTTTTCCAGAAACAGATCCTGGTTGTCGCCCATGACCGAGGCCACTGACCAGCCGAGCTTGCCGTTGAAGCCGCTAAGGATCAGCGGCAGACCGGCAACCGTAGCGCCCGCGGCCTGATATTTCGGGGCGCGGATTTGTACGAAGCTCCACGCGGAGTTCAATCCGGCAGGCAATTGCACGTCATTGGCCAGCAAGCTTTTGCCCGTGCGGCTGCGTTGCGGCGCGATCGCCCAGTTGCTGGAGGCGGCGATACCCAGCATGTTCAGGTCAGTCAATTGTCGGGCGACATTGTTCAGACCGCTTAGGCCGGGCACCTGCCCACCAAGGTTAAGACCCTTGAGCTTGTCGGCTTCGGAAAAGGGCAGTTCCTCATCCGGATAGGTCGGGACCAGCCAGACCAGTTTGTCCACCCCGACTTTTTGCGCCAATACCAGTGCGGACAGTTCTTCTTGCAGGTTTGCCGACTGACTGAAATTCAGCAGGCTGAAGATCAGCGCCGAGTCCTCAGGTTTCCAGTAGTCCGGGCGATAGCCGGAGCTGGCCAGATCGGCTGGCAACTTGTCGCGGTAGCGGAACAGATAGGCGTTGACGCCGCGGGCGTACACCTCAAAGAAACGCTGCAAACGTGGGGTTGAGGCGCTATAGAGCTCGCTGGCGCTTTTTTTCAGGTTCGCGGCGCGCATCAATCGGTCGATATCCAGTGCGCCCGGGCCTGCCATTTCGGACAGTCGACCCTGGGCCAGCAGGCGCATGGTCAACATCTGTGTGATGCGATCACTGGCGTGCACATAACCCAGAGTAAACAGTGCATCGTGGAAGGTGCTGCTTTCTATCAGCGGCATGCCGAGGTTGGTGCGCCGCAGGGAAACGTTTTGGGCCAGACCCTTGACCGCAACAGTGCCGGAGGCGGGCAGCAGCGATTCGCTGTCGCCACCGCCCAACTGGCAGCCTGTAAGGCTCAACAAACCCACCGTCGCGGCGGCAGCACCGAACCGGTTTACGACTTTGGAACGGGCTGGTGAGGCCATGGCAAAACTCCTGCGGGGGCTTAACGTATAAAAGGCGCTACGTTAGTGAGCGGGCAAGCACTGCGCAAGCGGGGGGACGGAGTTTATTTCAGGATTTTTCAAAGGTCGTGAGGCTATTTGCGACTGTATGAGGGGGACGAGGCAGTGTGTCAGGTTGACCGGCTCGCCAACAAGTTGCCTCCTGCCTGGACCGCGTGACGGCTCTTTTCGGTAGGAGCGAACTTGTTCGCGAGCCTTCAGGCCTGAGCCAGCGGTGGATTCACCTGATCAACCAGCGCATACGCCCGCTTCGTCGCCTCTCGATTACTGACTGCTTCGAACCAGCGCTTGAGGTGCGGGAAGTCGTTCAGATTCTGTTCCTGCCAGGTATGACGCGCGATCCACGGATAGATCGCCATGTCCGCAATGCTGTATTCACTGCCCGCGACGAACTCACGGTCTGCCAGGCGCTTGTCCAGCACGCCATAGAGGCGCGCGGTCTCATCAACATAGCGCTTGATCGCGTAAGGGATCTTTTCCCTGGCGAAGCGGTTGAAGTGGTGGTTCTGACCCGCCATCGGCCCCAACCCGCCCATTTGCCAGAACAGCCATTGCAGCGTTTCTTGTCGACCGCGCAGGTCCATGGGGATGAACTGGCCGGTTTTTTCAGCCAGATACAGCAGGATTGCCCCGGATTCAAACAGGCTGACCGGCTCACCTCCATCGGCGGGCGCGTGGTCAACGATGGCCGGTATTCGGTTGTTCGGGGAGATTTTCAGGAATTCGGGTTTGAATTGATCGTTCTGGCCAATATTGACCGGGAAGATCGTGTAAGGCAGACCTGCCTCTTCAAGAAACATAGACACTTTGTGGCCGTTGGGTGTGGTCCAGTAATGCAGATCGATCATCAGGAATTCCATCGGATGGCACGGAATTCCTGTTTTACTCCCTCATGCAGTGACCACACAAACGAAAACGGCCTGCAAGGCAGGCCGTTCGAGTACCACGGTCAGCTTACGCGCCGTGGCACTTCTTGAATTTCTTGTCGCTGCCGCACGGGCAAGGATCGTTGCGGCCAACGTCCTTCAGCGCGTTGCGTACCGGCTCCTGATGAGCATGGCCGCAGTTTGGACCGTGCACATGTCCATGCTGGTGGTCGTGGTGGGCATGGCCATGATCGTCATGATCGTGGTTGCAATCTGGGCCATGCACATGGGCTTGCTGGTTCATCGGGGTCACTCCGGAATAAAATCGCCGGGCATTATCTCGCCGTTGCGTCCAATACGCACGTTATGCCGAAACAAAAAGCCGGTTTTGAGCTTACCTTCGAGCCGATACTGGATTGGCTGATCGGTTTTTTTCAGCATTTTCGCTATCTGCTTCAAATCCTTCCAGAGGTTGGTCCTGATCGGCACGACGAAATTCCTCCGGCTTTGGCCATCGACCACAAACCAGTCGGTGGACTCGCCTTCGGCCAGCACCAGATCGTTAAGCATGATCTTGTAACGGAGGCTGCGCACCAGCACGCTTCTGTCGTTGGGGTTGTCGACCCGAAAGCGCAGCTTGAAGTCTTGCTGCAGCAGCTTTGCCTTGACCACCTCGACTTTGAGCAAGTGCACCTGAGGGTCCTGATAGTCGCTGACGCTTACCGACGAGCAACCATTCAGCATCGACAGCAGCAGGCCCAGGCTCAGGATTCGTATGACGTGCGCCTGTGAAAACATCTTCGTGCTCCATTTGAAGCCATAGTTTGACAAAGCGACTGCCCATTCCTTTTTGATAAAGCTGCGGCATACTTCTCGCACGTGCCCCCAGAGTATGACCAATGAATCTGTATGAAATTATATTCAGTGGCCAACTGGTCCCCGGCGCCCAACTGGAAAAGGTTCAGGCCAATCTGGGCAAACTGTTCCACAGCGACGCGCAGCGGCTGGAGCTGTTGTTCAGCGGGCGTCGACTGGTTCTGAAAAACAATCTCGACGGCGAGGCGGCAGAAAAATATCGTTCGACCCTGGAGCGCGCCGGAGCGCTGGTCGAAGTGCTGGAAATGCCGTCGTCCAGGCCTGAGCCAGATGCCGGAGCGGGTTCCATTGCTGCTCCACAGCCCGGCCGACTACAGATTACTCCTCGCGACGTGTACATGGCGGCTTTCGTGGCGGTCGATGCTCCGGATCTTGAAGTGTGCGAAGTGGGCAGCGATATGCAGGACGTTAAACCCGCCCCGGTTGCGCCTTCGCTGGACCTGTCCGGATTGAGCCTCGCACCAGCAGGCAGTGAACTTGGGCAGTTACCAAGCGTTCACTCCGGAGCTGTCCCGGATATTTCACATCTTTCGCTGGAATAGCTGCCACGGCTTCAGCTCATGTAGCTGGCGCAGCATTTCTTGTATTTCTGCTCACTGCCGCAGGGGCAGGCGTCATTGCGTCCGGCCTTGAGGCCAGCAGTTGGATCGATGAAGTACCAGCGGTCCTTATTCTGTACGAAAGACGAGCGCTCACGGTGGCTGTGTTCACCGCTGCCGTCATGCCAGCGTGCGGTGAAGGTGACGAAGGCGTGCTCGGGTTTGCCGCCAAATACTTCCGAGCTTTCCACTTCCAGCCCCAGCCATGTGCTTTGCAGGCTCCACTGCGTGATCGAGTCTCGGTCCAGGCCTGCTTTCTGCACCGGCAATGTGGTGTCGAGCAAATAGTCGATGAGCCCCAGGACATAGGCGCTGTAGCGTGAACGCATCAGTTTCTCCGCGCAGGGCGCGGGTTGGCCTGCGTGAAACGGACCGCAACAGGCTGCTAACAGATCCCCGCTACCGCAGGGGCAAATCGCGCTATTCATGACTTACCACCAGTATTTGCCGAAGTTCTCCGGGTTGGCCCAGAACCTTGCGTTGAGCCAGTCGGGCACTTGTTTGTATTCGCGTAAATCGTAGGTGTACAGCGTCAGCACCTGCTCATCGCGGGTAAAGCGTTCGCTGGCCTGCAAGGCCAGTGAGTAGAAGTCGGTGTCTCTCCAGCCGCAGGCCAGCAGATCGGCCAATACCGCAATGCGACTGGCGTTGAGGTTTCGGATGCCGCCAAGCAACTCCAGGCCTTCGCGCTTGTTGATGTGCTCCAGGCAATCGACTACGAGCGCCAGGTCGAACCGTTGTGCGGCCAGCTCTGCCGACAATAAACCGGGTTTGGCATGGGCCAGCAGCGTTTCGGGGTGGGCTTCCTGAAATGCCTGTAACGCAGGAAACGCCTCGGCTCCGATCAACAGCAGGCGCTTGGGGGCCTGCAAATCGAGCAGGGCGGCCAGTGCTTGCTGCGGCGTGCGCGTGGAAAAGCCTTCGCTCATCAAAAATCCTCTCTATGACCTGCAAGACTAGCGCGTGGCGAGGTATGGGCCTAGCCCGGGCGTTTCTGCAGGAACTGCCGAAGGCTGCGAAATCGGTGTGTCAGGTAGATGGGATCGCAGCCTTCAGCAGCTCCTACAGGGATTCTATTTGCCTGATAAACCGGTAAACCCCAATAAAACAAGGCGAAAAGTGGCGAACTGGCATTTTGCTGTCTTTACTTCTTGAGCGGCGGATTCGGCCGAACCCTTGGGAGAAAAATTAATGAGAATAATTCGAACAGCGTTACCTCTTATTTTAGTCACCAGTGTTTTGACCGGTTGTGCGGGTTTGCAGAAGACTGACTGGCCGCTCTGTGCATTGGGTGGGGGTGTGGCAGGTGCTGCGGCAGGCGCGTTCCAGAGCGCTGCGGTCGCAGCCAGTCTGGGCGGTGCAGTGGGTGTCATGGCTGGCGCGTATTGCTGGGTTCACGGCGATGGCGACGATGATGGCGACGGGGTGAAAAACAGCGTCGACAAATGCCCTGATACACCTAAAGGTGTTGCAGTCGATGCGACAGGTTGCCCACTGACCCCTCCGGCACCGCCTGCTGTCATTGAAGAAGTGGTGGTGGTCAAAGAGGAAGTCATTGTGATCAATGACGTGCTGTTCGAGTTTGACTCTGCGCGTCTGACCGCAGCCGACAAGTCGAAGCTCGACCTGATTGCGACTCGCCTGAAACGCGAAGCACCGAGCGCGCAGTTGCGCGTCAGCGGTCATACCGACAGCGTTGGCAGCGATGCCTACAACCAGAAACTGTCTCAGAAACGTGCTGTTTCGGTCACTGATTACCTGGTCAGTTCCGGAATCCCGCGCAGTGCATTCGTTTCGGTAGAAGGTGATGGTGAAGCCCGTCCGGTTGCTGACAACTCAACCGCCAGCGGCCGTTCGCTAAATCGTCGCGTAGAAATCCTTATCAACCGTTAACGCGGTTGCTCCAGCCGTTGGCCCGGCACCCTGCCGGGCCAATTCCGATTCAGCCGTTCGGCGGTTGTTCTTCGCGTCAGATTAATTTTCAACCGGGTGCTGGCAAATTTCACAGTGCAGGCGTTTACTGTGCGCGCAGAAAAATTACGCAACGATAAGCGTTTGCAGACATAACAATAGGGGCAGGCTCAGGCAATGAAGGTGTTTTGGGGATTGGGAAAACTGTTGACTGCAGCTTTCTGGCTGGTGGTGTTATTTAATCTGGTAGTGGTGCTACCGACTCCGTTCGCTCTTCTGATCAAACTTGCAGGCAGCCTGTTAGCGGTGATTCATGTCGCCGAATTGCTGCTGTTCAATGGCAGCCTGCGCGGGCGTCCACGTCCCTGGCGCGACCGTCTGCATATCCTGTTGTTCGGTATCTTCCACCTTCAGTCTTTCCCGAAAAAAATCCCGGAGGCCGCTCATGCGTAAGCTTTGTCTGCTGGCTGCCTTGTGCAGTCCCCTGGCCATGGCCCAAACCATCAACGTCGAGTCGCACTCGCTGATGCGCTTGCCAAGTCAGGCCAGTGTGCTGCAACTGGAGCGCCTGGAAGTTGCTGACTACGGCACTTTGCTCATCCCGTCAGGCCTTACCGAAGTTAAAGTCGACCAACTGGTACTGGGCCACGAGGCACGTATCGCCATCGTGCCGAGCAGTCAGCCGCTTAATCTGGTGGTCGGTCATGGTCAGCTTGGCACGGGTAGCCAGATCACTGCTCGCGGTGCGCCGGGTACCTATGAAAAACCGCCTTTGCCGGGTCGTAACCTGACGTTGCGTGTCGAGCATCTGCAGGGCGACGAACTGTTTGTCGATGCACGAGGTGGCGCTGGTTCGCCGGGCTATGTCGGGCTCGATGGCGCCAACGGCAAAGCCCCGGGTTGCACCTGGGGCAGCGCCGGTCGCGGCTTTGATGGCGACAACGGTGGCAATGGTCATGACGGCGCTGCGGGTGCCCAGGTGCGTCTCGAACTGCCGCGAGATTACCCAGTTGAGCGCATCAAGGTTGACGTTCAGGGCGGTGCTGGTGGTTTGGCCGGTGCTGGCGGCAAACCGGGCAAAGGCGGCGCTTCCAAAGGATGCATCGTTTACCGGGCTGATGGCGGCAAAGCCGGGCGCGCGGGTGAAGCGGGCCAACCTGGTGCAGCCGGGCCTGCGGGGGCGCTTACGTTGCAGCGGTTGTAAGCTGCCGCCTCGCGAACAAGTTCGCTCCTACCGGATAGGGCCGTGTCACGCGGTTCAGGTAGGAGGCAACTTGTTGGCGAGAGGCTTGACGCGGTGATTCAGTCTTGCCGCCTCGAAAACAAGCTTGCCTCAGGGGGCGCGTTACAAATGGGGACGGGCCGCCGCGATAGCGACCACCGCTAACCCGACCAGCAAGTTGATCCCCACCAGCCGGCGAATCCTGCCAAGAGCAGCAGCGCCTTCAGCCCATTGCTCAGCCTCTACCGCCTTGCGCAGTTCCGGCAGTTGCAGTGACTGAATGCGAATGAACAGTGCGGTCATCACGACATAAAGCCCCATCATTACCTGCACGTAGCGCGGCGCGGTTTCGAAGCTGACGAACTGCAAGTGGATCATGCCTACGCCGGTAATCGGCAAGACCACCACCACTGCCCAGACCCAGACAAAAAAGCGTGGGAACACTTCCAGCCACAATTTCAGTCGCTGTGGCCCCTGCAATGCGCTGACGACCGCTGGTCGCAAGACCATCCAGGCGAAAAACATGCCGCCAACCCATACCAGTGCGGCCAAAACATGCAGGGTGTAGACGAGGGAAAAAGGTGTCATCAGGTACTCCGTTCTGCGCGGATGGAATTTGCGGGGTATGATAGCCGCCTGCTGGAACTACTGAAGATATATCCAGCCTTTTGCGCTTTAATTTTCACCTATGCCTGTACAGTCTGTGTAGCGCCCCGAGCCAACGACCGAACCCATGATCAGCAACGAACTCAAATCCCAGATTCAGGGCGCCTACTCGCGTTTCCTCGAAGCCAAGAGCCTCAAGCCGCGCTATGGCCAGCGTCTGATGATCGCCGAGGTCGCCAAAGTGCTGGGCGATATCGACACCGATGAAGAAGGCCGTCGCACCAGTGATCCTGCCGTTGTCGCGGTAGAAGCGGGCACCGGTACCGGCAAGACCGTGGCTTACGCCATTGCAGCGATCCCGACCGCCAAACTGGCGGGCAAACGTCTGGTGATCGCCACCGCGACCGTCGCCCTGCAAGAGCAGATTGTCCACAAGGACCTGCCTGATCTGATGCGCAACAGCGGGCTGAACTTCACGTTCTCCCTGGCCAAGGGGCGGGGCCGCTATATGTGCCTGTCCAAGCTCGACATGCTGCTCCAGGAAGGTAACGCAACCAACGCCACTGCGCAGCTTTTCGAAGAAGAAGGCTTCAAGATCGAGGTCGATGAGGCCAGTCAGAAACTTTTCACCAGCATGATCGAAAAGCTCGCTGGCAATAAGTGGGACGGCGACAGGGACAGCTGGCCGCAGGCGCTGGAAGATCAGGATTGGGCGCGGCTGACTACCGATCACAGCCAGTGCACAAATCGTCATTGTCCGAATTTTCAACAATGCGCCTTCTATAAAGCCCGCGAAGGTATGGGAAAAGTCGACGTGATCGTGACGAACCACGACATGGTCCTGGCGGATCTGGCCTTGGGGGGCGGTGCTGTATTGCCCGATCCGCGTGACACTTTGTATGTATTCGACGAAGGACACCACTTGCCTGACAAGGCCATCGGCCATTTCGCACATTACACGCGGCTTCGTTCTACCGCGGATTGGCTGGAGCAGACCGCCAAGAACCTGGCCAAGTTGCTGGCTCAGCACCCACTGCCGGGTGACTTGGGGAAATTGATCGAGCAAGTGCCCGAACTGGCGCGCGAGATCAAGGCGCAGCAACAGTTCATGTTCAGCGCTTGCGAACAACTGGCTGACTTCCGTGCCGGTGAAGACATGCAGGGGCGCGAGCGTCCACGGCATCGGTTCATTGGCGGCGTAGTACCCGAGCATATTCGTGAAATGGGTGTCGAGCTGAAAAAGGGCTTTGCCCGGCTCGATGATCTGTTCACTCGCCTGGCCGACTTGCTCAAAGAGGGCATGGATGGCGAGGTCAACATCGGCATTGCCAGCCATCAGGCCGAAGAATGGTATCCGCTATTTGGCAGCCTGCTGGCCCGGGCCCATGGCAACTGGGAACTATGGACGGCGTTCACCGCTGAAGATCCGGAAGACAGCCCGCCCATGGCGCGCTGGCTGACCCTGGCCGACAGCGGGGCGTTGTTTGATATCGAGGTTAATGCCAGCCCGATTCTGGCCGCTGAAATGTTGCGCCGTAATCTCTGGAACGTTGCCTACGGTGCGCTGGTGACTTCCGCGACCCTGACTGCGCTGGGTAAATTCGATCGCTTCCGTATGCGCGCCGGTTTGCCCAAGGTTGCGGTCACGGCCGTTGTTCCGAGTCCGTTTCATCATGCTGACGCCGGGGTATTACGCGTACCTGACCTCAAGGCCGATCCGCGTGATTCCGTGGCGCATACCGCCGCGATCATCCGGGAGTTGCCCGGTCTGGTGGAAGGCTCGCGAGGCACTCTGGTGCTGTTCTCTTCCCGCAAACAGATGCAGGACGTCTTTGACGGTTTGGAGCGTGACTGGCGCAAGCAGGTGTTTATCCAGGGCAATTTGTCCAAACAGGAAACGCTTAACAAGCACAAAGCACGGGTTGATGGAGGGGATTCCAGTGTGCTGTTCGGCTTGGCGAGCTTTGCTGAAGGTGTCGATTTGCCCGGCGCGTATTGCGAGCATGTGGTGATCGCCAAGATTCCTTTTGCTGTGCCGGACGATCCCGTCGAGGCAGCACTGGCTGAGTGGATCGAGGCCCGTGGTGGTAATCCTTTCATGGAAATCGCCGTACCGGATGCTTCATTGCGGCTCGTGCAGGCATGCGGTCGGTTGCTGCGTACCGAAGAGGATCGCGGCACCATCACGCTGCTGGATCGGCGCGTGGTGACGCAGCGTTACGGTAAGGCGATTCTGAATGCACTACCGCCGTTTCGGCGAGAAATTTCCTGAGGGAAGCAAAACCTGGTAAGAGCGAACCTGTCCGCGAGGCGGTTTGGCAGGCGATGCTTGTTTGTCGTTTGTGCCGACGCTTCGCGAACAAGTTCGCTCCTACCGTTCAGGGGCTATGGAGTCCCGCATCAGTTCACAAACCCCTCAATCGCTGAAACAATGCACACCATTTTTTGATCAGCCAGTCCGGGAGCCAACGGGTGCAGATTCAGGGTCATTTCGAGCTTAAATTTGAGGCCGTGCGCGAAGCTTTCGCGGCGCTCTTCGAGGACACTCAGGAGCGTGGCGCAGCGCTGTGCATTCAGGTCGGTGGCGAAACGGTCATCGACCTCTGGGCTGGCACGGCTGACAAGGACGGCGCAGAGGCCTGGCACAGCGATACCATCGCCAACCTGTTTTCCTGCACAAAGCCCTTTGCTGCGGTCACTGCCCTGCAACTGGTCGGTGAGAGCAAGCTGAAACTCGACGAACCCGTCGCCCGCTTGTGGCCTGAGTTTGCAGAAGCAGGCAAAGGTGCGATTACCTTGCGCCAATTGCTGTGTCATCAGGCAGGTCTCCCTGCGCTGCGTCACATGCTCCCCGCTGAAGCGCTTTATGACTGGACGGCAATGACCGATGCGCTGGCTGCTGAGGAACCCTGGTGGACGCCTGGACATGGCCACGGCTATGCCGCGATTACTTACGGCTGGTTGGTTGGCGAAGTGTTGCGTCGTGCCGATGGGCGCGGGCCGGGCGAAGCCATTGCTGCGCGGATTTCCCGACCGTTGAACCTGGATTTCCATGTCGGCCTGGCTGATGAAGAGTTTTACCGCGTTGCGCATATCGCTCGCAGCAAAGGCAACGCTGGCGACGAATCTGCGCAGCGTCTGCTGCAGACCACTCTGCGCGAGCCGACATCAATGACCGCACGGGCGTTTACCAACCCGCCGTCGATCATGACCAGTACCAACAAACCTGAGTGGCGGCGCATGCAGCAGCCTGCTGCCAACGGGCACGGTAACGCTCGCAGTCTTGCGGGTTTCTACAACGGCTTGCTCGATGGCAGCCTGCTGGAGCCCGAGCTGCTCAATGAGCTGACTCGCGAGCACAGTGTGGGCCAGGACAAGACCCTGTTGACTCAGACGCGCTTCGGTCTGGGTTGCATGCTTGATCAGCCCGATGTTTCCAACGCCACGTACGGCCTGGGTCCGAAAGCTTTTGGCCATCCGGGCGCCGGTGGATCCATTGGCTTTGCTGATCCTGATCACGACGTCGCATTCGGCTTTGTGACAAATACGTTGGGGCCTTATGTGCTGATGGATCCCCGTGCTCAGAAGCTGGTGCGAGTGCTAGGTGAGTGTTTGCGCTAAGTTGTCGTCATAAGTGCTTGTTTAATACCGACTGTCAGTTAATACCCCGGAACAGGAACCGTGCGACGGTTTCCTTTTCCAACAGCCTGTTTATGCGTGTTATATGGGCACTGCCAAGTTCATTGTCTGTTTACTATTTTTTGTGGGTCATTCATGTCATCCAATAAAAGCCTCGCAATCGCCCTGTGTCTCGCCGTGACTGGCTGTGCACAAACGCCTAAAAACGATTCTGCCGACGCTGGGAGCCACTGGTGGTCATTCGGCTCCGATAAGGTTGCCGACGCAGCACCTGTACAAACCCCGGCAAAAGCCCCTGCGAAAGCTCCGGCCCCTGAGGCCAAGCCTGCGGCGCCGGTGGCGAAGGCCGAGAGTGGCACTCATTGGTACTGGCCGTTTGCGTCCAGTGACAGCGCGGAACCAAAAGCTGAAGCTGCCGCCAAACCCGCAGATAAAAGCGTTGCACCGCTGATCGCCAAGTCCGAAACCGATAGCAAGTGGTGGTGGCCGTTCGGTGGCGAGAAGAAGGAAGAGGCCAAGGCAGCTCCCAAGGTCGATCCCAAGGTGACGCAAGCCTGGCTGGATGACTACGAGCCGCGCCTGCGTCTGGCGATCAAGGACAGCCCGTTCGAACTTGAGCGTCGTGAAGATGTTCTGGTGATCACCGCTCCGGTAGACAGCTCATTCAACCCGGATCGTCCGGCGATGTTGCTGCCTGTGACGTTGGGGCCTATCACCCGTCTGGCAAAACTGGTTGAAGCCGACCCGAAAACCGCCGTGCTGGTATTGGGTCATGCAGACACCACCGGCGCTGCTCCGGCGAATCAGAAAATCAGCCAGGAGCGTGCCCAGTCGGTCGCTGCCATTTTCCGCCTCAGTGGTCTTGAGCGTAATCGGCTCAGCCTGCGGGGCATGGGCGCGGTAATGCCGCGTGCAGCCAATGACAGCGCCGAAGGCCGCAAGCTGAACCGCCGCGTTGAAATTGTCATGACGCCGGAAAACACCATGCTCGCGCTGATGAGCAAGTACGCCTTGCCGCCAACGCCGACAATGGTTGCGGCTCAAGACGTCAAACCAGCGCCAGCAGTCGCTCCCGCGCCAGCCAAAGCCGCACCGGCCAAGAAGGCCGCTGCGAGCAAGCCTGCCGCCAAGAAAGCCGCACCCGCTAAAAAGGCGACGCCAGCCAAGGCCGCTCCTGCCAAAGCTGCCGTGAAGAAGAAACCTGCGGCGACTGATCAGGCGAGTAACTGAAACACGCGCTGACCCGCGCCGCAGGGCGTGGGTCAGGCGACGGTTTTCTTCAATCAAGGAAAGACGTCATGACCCAGTCTCTGGCCGATATGCGCCGTGACTATGCCCGCGATGGTTTGACCGAAGCGCAAGCGCCAGATGAACCGTTTGCGCTATTTCATCAGTGGTTCGCCGAGGCGGTGAAAACCGAGCAGGCACCTGTCGAGGCCAATGCGATGACCCTCGCGACGGTCGACGAGCAGGGCCGCCCTCATTGCCGAATCCTGTTGTTGAAAGGACTGGATGCCGAGGGCTTCACGTTCTTTACCAACTACGACAGTGCCAAAGGCCAGCAACTGGCGGCACGTCCGTTTGCGGCAATGACGTTCTTCTGGCCCACTCTGGAGCGTCAGGTACGCATAGAGGGGCGAGTGGTCAAAGTCACACCCGAAGAGTCCGATGCCTACTTTCAGGTTCGTCCGCTGGGCAGTCGGCTTGGTGCGTGGGCCTCTCCTCAGAGCCAGGTGATCGCCGATCGCGCCGAGCTTGAAGGCATGATCAAAGACACCGAACAGCGCTTCATCGACACTCAGCCGCACTGCCCTGAACATTGGGGTGGCTACCGGCTTCTGCCGGAGCGAATCGAGTTCTGGCAGGGTCGTCCGAGTCGTTTGCATGACCGGCTTAATTATCGGTGCGTGGACGCGCACTGGTCGCGAGAGCGCCTCGCTCCCTAACCCTCAGTCTGTTTGAATTATTCGGTTGCCTACCCGTCTTACGGTTACGGCAGCCGGTGCTGTATACCGCCTGAATGAAAACAAATTAACGAAGAGCGGCAGGTGACAGCGCTGATGGCGCAGAGTCTAATGGCTGCATGTTCTTCTGGAGATACCTTTATGCGTAAGTCTGTTCTGCTGGCCACGTTCACTGCCATGGCGCTGACCCTCAGTGGCTGTATGTCGAACCTGACCGGTGATTCCTATTCCCGAGACGAAGCGCGTACCGTGCAGACCGTTCGTTTGGGTACCATCGAATCTCTGCGTCCAGTCAAGATCGAAGGCAGCAAGACGCCTATCGGTGCAGGCGCCGGCGCAATCGTGGGCGGTGTTGGCGGTAGCGCCATTGGCGGCGGCCGTGGCAGCATCGTTGCCGCTGTGATCGGTGCTGTAGCTGGTGGCTTGCTGGGGTCGGCTACTGAAGAAGGTCTGACCCGTACTCAGGGTGTAGAGATCACCGTACGTGAAGACGATGGCACCATGCGTGCCTACGTGCAGCAAGTTCAGGAAAACGAGATTTTCCGGGTTGGCGAGCGCGTTCGTATCATGACCGTGAACGGTACCAGTCGCGTCTCTCATTGAGTGATTGCATGCGCTTGTAGCGTCTTGAAACACAAAAACCCGATCCTGGCGATCGGGTTTTTTGTGGGTGATCGTTGGTGCTTTTGGCGTCACGCTGTTTCCTATGCCGCGCAGCAAATGCTTTCCCTGTAGGAGCTGCCGAAGGCTGCGATGCATTCATCCTGACATACCGCTATCGCAGCCTTCGGCAGCTCCTACAAAAGATTAATTTCAATTCAACGGATTGGGTTTTTACGACTGCTAACCGCCATAACGGCATAACCGAGAAAGGCGGCGAGTATCGAGCCGGTCAAAATCCCCATGCGATCAACCCCGGCGTATTCGCTACTGCCCGGTATGTAAGCCAGTGAACCGACGAACAGGCTCATGGTGAAACCGATGCCGCACAGTATCGAAACCCCCAGCACTTGTCCCCAGTTCGCGCCGCCGGGCAGTTTTGCGATGCCAATTTTGATCGCCAGCCACGTCAGGCCGAAAACACCGACTGTCTTGCCCACCAACAGGCCTGCTGCGATACCCATAGGGACGTGATGGGTGAAACTCTCCAGCGTGACGCCGCTGAGTGATACGCCTGCGTTCGCGAACGCAAACAGCGGAAGAATCCCGTATGCCACCCATGGATGCAGGGCGTGCTCCAGCGACAATAGGGGGGACGAGTCGTGGTCAGCGGTGCGTAACGGGATGCAGAACGCCAGTACCACGCCTGCCAGTGTTGCGTGGACGCCGCTTTTGAGTACGCAGACCCACAGCAACAGGCCAATCAGCAGGTAAGGGCCCAGCTTGCGCACGCCCAGCCGATTCATCGCAATCAGCGCCACGATTGAGGATCCCGCCAGTATCAGCGACAAGTTGGAAAGCTCACCCGAATAGAACAGCGCGATGACGATGATTGCCCCGAGATCATCAATGATCGCCAGCGTCATCAGAAACAGCTTGAGTGAAACCGGAACACGCTTGCCTAACAAGGCGAGCACGCCCAGTGCGAAGGCGATGTCAGTGGCCATGGGGATCGCCCAGCCATTCATGGCGGCGGCGTCTCCCTTGTTCAGTGCCCAGAAGACCAGCGCCGGGATCACCATGCCGCCGATGGCCGCGGTACCTGGCAGAATGATTTGCGAGGGGCGTGACAGATGGCCTTCCAGGACCTCCCGTTTGACCTCCAGACCTATCAGCAGGAAGAACAGCGCCATCATGCCGTCGTTGATCCACAGCAATAGCGGCTTGGCGATTTTGACAGCGCCGATCTGTGCCACGACGGGCACATCAAGGAAGGCGTTATAGAGCCAGGACAGCGGCGAGTTATTAATGATCAACGCCAGGGCAGCGGCCGCGATCAATAGCAGACCACCTGCAGCTTCGAGCTGAAAAAAACGAGTGACAGTGATACGCAGAGGCAAAGTTTGCGCTCCCATCCAACGAAAAGGAGCGACACCCTAACCCGGACTTCCCGCTGTTAAAACAAAAGTTATATTCGTTTTTGTTATAAGCGGGACGGCCGGTTTAGAGTGTTTCCAGGTCTGTCAGTCAGTGCGCTTTTGCTGGTGGGAAGGCGCTTTTTATGGTGTAGGAATCGTCTGAAATTACAGCTGTGTTCAGGCTTCGATACCCAGCATGCTTCTTGCCAACGCTTCAGCGATGCGGATGCCATCCACTCCGGCGGAAAGAATGCCGCCCGCATAGCCTGCACCTTCACCGGCCGGAAACAGACCTTTGACGTTCAGGCTCTGCATGGTGTCGTCACGGGTGATGCGCAGCGGCGCGGAGGTACGGGTTTCGATCCCGGTCAGTACGGCGTCATGCAGGGCAAAGCCTTTGATCTGCTTTTCAAACGCTGGCAGTGCTTCGCGAATCGCCTCGATGGCGTAAGCGGGAAGGGCGTCCGCCAGATCCACCAGCTTGACCCCAGGCTTGTAAGACGGTTCGACGCTGCCCAACTCCTGCGACACTTTGCCTGCGATGAAATCACCTACCAGCTGTGCAGGTGCTTCATAGGTGCTGCCGCCCATCAGATAGGCGTGGGATTCCAGGCGCTCCTGTAGCTCGATGCCCGCCAGCGGGCCACCTGGATAATCTTCCGGAGTGATACCGACCACGATCCCGGAATTGGCATTACGCTCGTTTCGCGAGTACTGACTCATGCCGTTGGTGACGACGCGATTTGGCTCCGACGTCGCGGCGACAACGGTGCCGCCCGGGCACATGCAGAAGCTGTATACCGAGCGCCCGTTCTTGGCGTGATGCACGAGCTTGTAATCGGCGGCACCCAGCTTTGGGTGGCCGGCGTACTTGCCCAGGCGAGCACGGTCGATCAGTGATTGCGGGTGTTCGATACGGAAGCCCACAGAGAATGGCTTGGCCTCCATATAAACGCCACGGCCGTGGAGCATGCGGAACGTGTCACGAGCGCTGTGCCCCAGTGCCATGATCACATGGCGCGACTCGATGCGTTCGCCACCGTCAACGACCACACCCTGCAGTTGGCCATTGTCGATCAGCACGTCAGTCACGCGTTGCTCGAAGCGTACTTCACCGCCCAGTGCTTCGATCTGGTGACGCATGTTTTCCACGACGCCTGTCAGTCGGAAAGTACCGATGTGCGGTTTGCTGACGTAAAGGATCTCTTCAGGTGCACCGGCTTTGACGAACTCGTTCAGGACCTTGCGACCGTGAAATTTCGGGTCCTTGATCTGGCTGTAGAGTTTGCCGTCGGAGAATGTTCCTGCGCCGCCTTCGCCGAACTGCACGTTGGACTCCGGGTTCAGGACGTTCTTGCGCCACAGGCCCCAGGTGTCTTTGGTGCGCTGCCGGACTTCCTTGCCGCGCTCGAGAATGATCGGCTTGAAGCCCATCTGCGCAAGCAGCAGGCCAGCAAAAATCCCACAGGGGCCAAAGCCAACCACCACCGGGCGTTCGGTCAGGCCTTCAGGCGCGTGCCCGACGACTTTGTAGCTGATGTCCGGTGCCGGGTTGACGTGACGATCATCGGCCAGACGGGACAGTAGAGCCGCTTCATCCTGCACCTGGAAGTCGATGGTGTAGATGAAGCACAGCTCGGAAGACTTTTTGCGCGCATCGTAACTGCGCTTGAACAGGGTGAATTCCAGCAGTTCATCGCTGGTGATGCCCAAACGCTGCAAAAGGGCTGGACGCAAGTCTTCGTCCGGATGATCGATCGGCAGCTTGAGTTCGGTGATTCGTAACATGAAAGGATCCAGTTTCCGGGCCGCAGGATCAGCCCGACAGCGCTACAAGAACCGGGGATTATAAGACACATTGGGGGGAGGCGGGGTGGTGGGTTGTCTGAGTTTGATTGTTTCGCTATTAGGGAGGGCGAACACATTTATGCCGTAATTTCTGCGTACATATCCGTTGGCGTGGTAGCGGCTGATATTGGTTGCGCTTTTACAGCGCCTCACTTTTGATAGAGCGCAAAAGTAAGCAAAACGCTCATGCCCCACCACTTGGTGCCTCGCCTAGGCTCGGCATGCCCGTAATCCGACATTGCTGCGTGGGGCCGCCGCCACCGGCCATCCATGGCCTGAGGCGGCTAAACCGGCATCCCTGCCGGTTTGCCCCACGCAGCAATATCGGATTAGGGCCGGCGTGGTTTAACGGAGCGCTTAAGATCAAAATCAAAAGCAGATCAAAAGCATCGGTTCACTTCGAACTGGTAGGAGCGAACTTGTTCGCGAGACGTCATCACGACCAACGCACTCGACGTCTGACACACCGCATCGCAGCCTTCGGCAGCTCCTACAGAAGATCGGTAAGTTCACAAATCAGGTCGGCTGTCAGGCCGCCGCGCTTTTGATTTTGATCTGAGGCGCCCCGTTAAACCACGCTGGCCGAACGCAGATTCTGAACCGTGGGCAACCCGGCAAGGATGCCGGGTTAGCCGCACCGGGCCATGGATGGCCCGTTGCGGCGGCCCACGGTTCAGGATCAGCGAGCGGGTACACCGAGCGACAGCGAGGTGCCGAGTGGTGGGGTAAATGCCTTTTGGTTACTTTTGGGCTGTTCAAAAGTGACGCGCTGTAAAAGCGCAACCAATATCAGCCATAACGCAGCAATGGATATGTACACAAACATCCCTGCATGGAAGAGTTGTGCAGATACCTATTCCGCGATACGGGAGCGGTAATCCTCGAGTATTAACTCAACCGGGATCAATCATCCCGCGACCCGCCGTAATACCCGCAACCCCGCGCTGTCTCACCGTTGATCCGCAACTCAGCGGTCAAATGCTGCACCGAGCCATCCACGCTGTCGACGCAACGTTGTGGCGCAACCCAGAGCTCCATCTTGTTGCCGTTGGCCTCACTGCTGACGCTGAAACGGCCGTCTGGTAGCTGCTCTTCCACATAAGGCACGGCGATGGAGTCTTTGCCCAGACGCTCAATGACCATGCCTTTACCACTGACGTTAACGTTCCATGCCGGTTTGTTACCGTTGACGTGCAGGGTCAGGCGTTTGAAGTTGGGATCCTCGCAGGCCTGACCTGCACGCTCAACGCGGTAGACCTGACGAAGGTCCAGCTGGCCGTCGCTGTTGGCTGCATTACTGGCAACGAACACCCCGCGCAGGTCGGCGAAAACCTTGCCGGAACTGTCAGCCAGGGGTGTCGCTTCTTGCAGGATACCGGTGCTGCCGCCGTCCTTGACCACGTAGCGACGCTGCTCATTGCACGGCTGAAACATCAGCTTGCCGCCTTCACCGGTCAGATTGCCCTGCATGCGAATCCAGTTAGCCTTCGAGACAGGGGCTGAAGCGGATTGAGAGCCCAGCATCTGGCATCCAGCGAACAGGGGTAACAGAGCAACGATCAGAGCGGTACGAACAGCAAACATTGAGTGGTCTCCAGGCAAGTGTCGCCACGTTACTCAGCCTGTCGCCCCATCACAAGAGGCATCAACCAACGTGATACGTCTGACCCGTTTGCAGCCCCTCGACACTTTTTGCGTAGGCCAGCGCCACGTCTGCTGCAGGAACCGGCTTGAAGCCCCGGAAATAGGGAGCATAACTGCCCATCGCTTCGACCAGGACGTTAGGGCTTACCGAGTTGACCCGCATGCCGCGTGGCAATTCTATAGCCGCAGCGCGGACGAAAGCGTCGATAGCGCCATTGACCAGGCTGGCAGAAACGCCTGAGCGGATCGGGTCATGGCTGAGGACGCCGGTGGTAAACGTGAATGACGCACCATCGTTGGCAAAGTCGCGACCGATCAGCAGCAGATTGACTTGCCCCATCAATTTGTCCTGCAAGCCAAGAGCGAAGTCGCTTTCGCTCATTTCGGCCAGAGGTGCGAACTTCACATTACCGGCAGCGCAGACCAATGCATCGAAACGGCCTATCCGTTCGAATAGTTTGCGGATCGAGGCGCTATCACTAATATCCACATGCTCCTCTCCACTGTTACGACCAGCGCGTACGATTTCGTGACGCTGGCTCAGTTCATGGGCAATTGCCGATCCCACAGTACCGCTTGCACCAATCAATAGAATTTTCACGTCACTGCTCCATGGGGTATTCAAGGATGTCGAGTGGGCAGTGTAGGGTGGTTATTTGTGGTCGATAAGAGTGCCAATAGGCAACCTTTGGTTCTCATAGGGAAACAATAGTGAGTGAAATTGATGACCTCGCGGCGTTTGCGGTTTTGATCGACGCAGGCAGTTTTACGTCTGCGGCCGCACGGCTTGGCTGCAGCAAAGGTTACTTGTCAAAACGAATCAGTCAGCTGGAGCAGGGCTACGGGGTGATGCTTTTGCATCGCAGTACGCGCAGCCTGAGCTTGACGTCGGCCGGTGCAGCCTTGCTGCCTCAAGGACAGCAGCTGCTCGCAAGCATGGAGCGGGCACGTAATATCGTTGAGTTGATGCGTGATGACATGGTGGGGCAAGTGCGTGTTACGGCACCCGTGTCTCTGGGGGAAACATTTTTTGAAGGCTTGTTGATGGAGTTTTCTGCCCAGTACCCGCAAGTAAAAGTCGAGCTCGAACTCAATAACGCCTTTCGTGACCTGCGGCGGGATGGTTTTGACCTGGCTATACGCTCTCATGTGGCCAGTGATGAACGTCTCGTCGCCAAGCCCTTGCTCGCCATGCAGGAGTTGACGTGTGCCAGCAGTGCATATTTGCAATTGCACGGCCAGCCGAAAACACCTCATGAACTGCTCGCCCATAGCTGTCTGCTCAACAGTCATTACAGCGGCCGCAATGAGTGGCTTTATCACCAGAACCACGAACTGACCAGGGTTCAGGTCAACGGTACGTTTGCCAGCAACCACTACGGGTTGCTGAAAAAGGCAGCGCTGGTCGGTGCCGGGATCGCCCGATTACCGTCGTACATGGTGCACGCTGAAATCAATGACGGCCGCCTGCACTGGCTGTTCCGCGATTACCAGACCAGTATTTCGCCGCTGTTTCTGGTCCATCCGTATGAGGGGGAATTGCCCAAACGAATGCAGGTGCTGGCTGATTATTTGCTGGGCTGGTTTCAACGCAGCAGCGTGGCGCTGGAGCGGTTGGGCGTGAGAGAGGAGTAAGGGATCGTCCTGTATGAGATTGCGCTGTGGCACTGACACGTGCTGTCTTGCGGCAAACACTGATCTGTAGGAGCGCACGAGCACCGCGAGGCCGCGATAGCGATGTGTCAGACAGGACGCTATCGCTGCCTCGCGTTCCTCGTCAGCTACAGGTCCTTTGCAGGCTGTGCTCAAAAAAAACGGCCCGCAGGCCGTTTTCTTATTGCAGCGAATCATCAACCGCCCAAATAGGCATCACGCACTTTCGGGTCTACCAGTAGCTCTTCACCAGTGCCCTGCATGACCACGCGACCGTTTTCCAGCACGTAGGCACGATCAGCGATCTTCAAGGCCTGGTTGGCGTTCTGCTCAACCAGAAACACCGTTACGCCATCACGGCGCAGTTGTTCGACGATCTCGAAAATCTGCTGAATGATGATCGGTGCCAGACCCAGCGAGGGTTCGTCCAGCAACAACAGCTTGGGTTTGCTCATCAGCGCACGGCCGATGGCAAGCATTTGCTGTTCACCACCGGACATGGTGCCGCCGCGTTGATTGAAGCGTTCCTTGAGGCGTGGGAACAAGTGCAGGACTTTATCCATCTGCTCCTGATAATCATCTTTCTCAGTGAAGAAGCCGCCCATGGCGAGGTTTTCCTCCACTGTCAGGCGGGCAAACACCCGACGGCCTTCAGGTACTACGGCGATGCTTTTACGCATGATCACCGAGGAGTCCAGCCCGACCAGTTCTTCGCCCATGTAACGAATGCTGCCGCTGTGGGCACGTGGTGAGCCGCACAGCGTCATCAGCAGCGTGGACTTACCGGCGCCGTTGGCACCGATCAGCGTCACGATTTCGCCTTGGCGCACATCAATGTTGATGCTGTGCAGTGCCTGGATCTTGCCGTAGAAGGTGGAAACGTTTTCGAATTGCAGCATTTACGCTTCCCCCAGGTAGGCTTTGATCACTTCAGGATTGTCACGGATCTGTTCCGGTGTGCCGTCAGCCAGCGGTGTGCCCTGATTGATCACCACGATGTGGTCGGAAATGCTCATGACCAGCTTCATGTCGTGCTCGATCAGCAGCACGGTGGCGTTGTGTTCGTTACGCAGCACGCCGATCAACGCTTTGAGGTCTTCGGTTTCTTTCGGGTTCAGGCCCGCAGCAGGCTCGTCGAGCATCAGGATGCGCGGTCGGGTCATCATGCAGCGGGCGATTTCCAGTCGGCGTTGCTGACCGTAGGCCAGGGTGCCTGCGGTCCGGTTGGCGAACTCCTTGAGGTTGACCGCTTCAAGCCAGTGCGCGGCGTACTCCATTGCCTCTTGCTCACTGCGACGGAACGCCGGAGTGCGGAACAGGCCGGACAGGAAGTTAGTGTTCAGGTGACGATGCTGGGCGACCAACAGATTTTCCAGAGCCGTCATTTCCTTGAACAGCCGCACGTTCTGAAAGGTTCTCACGACGCCTTTGCGGGCAATCTGGTGGCCGGCCAGCCCTTGAATGGCTTCGCCGTCCAAAAGGATCGTGCCCGCCGTAGGCTTGTAGAAACCGGTCAGGCAGTTGAAGACCGTGGTCTTGCCTGCGCCATTGGGGCCGATCATCGACACGACTTGTTTCTCGTTGACGGTCAGGCCTACGCCATTGACCGCCAGCAGCCCGCCAAAACGCATGCTCAGGCCGCTGACTTCAAGAATGGGGCGGCTCATTTGCGCAACTCCATGTGTGGGCGTTGCATCGGCAGGAAACCTTGAGGACGCCAGATCATCATCAGCACCATCAGGGCGCCGAACATCAACATGCGGTAATCGCTGAATTCACGCATCAATTCAGGGAGGAGGATCATCACGATAGCGGCCAGGATTACCCCCAGTTGGGAGCCCATGCCACCCAGCACGACGATGGCGAGAATAATCGCCGACTCGATGAACGTGAATGACTCAGGCGTTACCAGACCTTGGCGAGCGGCGAAGAAGCTGCCAGCGAAGCCGGCGAATGAGGCGCCCAGAGTAAACGCCGACAGCTTGATGACGGTCGGATTCAGGCCCAGCGCACGACAGGCAATTTCGTCTTCGCGCAGTGCTTCCCAGGCTCGGCCTATAGGCATACGCAACAAGCGATTGATAACGAACAGAGCCGCCAGTGCCAGCAGCAGAGCAATCAGGTAAAGGAAGATCACCTTGCTGATCGGGTTGTAGTCCAGCCCGAAATATTGGTGGAAGGTTTGCGCACCCTCAGCTGCACGGCGTTCGAAGCTCAGACCGAACAGCGTCGGCTTATCGATGTTGCTGATGCCGTTGGGGCCGCCGGTGATATCCGTCATGTTGCGCAGGAAAATCCGGATGATTTCGCCAAAACCTAACGTCACGATCGCCAGATAGTCGCCGCGCAGACGTAATACCGGGAAGCCCAGCAGGAACCCGAAAAGCGCTGCCAGCAAGCCGGTCAGTGGCAGGGCCTCCCAGAAGCTCAGGCCAAAGTAGTGCGAGAGCAGGGCGTAGCCGTAGGCGCCAACGGCATAGAAACCGACGTAGCCCAGGTCCAGCAGGCCCGCCAGGCCAACCACGATGTTCAGGCCCAAGCCCAGCATGACGTAGATCAGGATCAACGTGGCGATGTCTACAGCGCCGCGCGAGCCAAAAAATGGCCAGATGAATGCCAGCACAATCAGGGCTATCAGGCCCCAGCGTTGGGTTTTCGGCTGAGTCAGGAAATCACTGGTTTTTTGCGAGATCAGTGGCTTGCGTGTACCGCTGCGCATGCCGCTGATTTTTTCCGCGAAAAGCACACGCAAGAACATCAGTACCGAGCAGAGAGCGATGATTGTCAGGGTCATCGAGCTAGCGTTCTGCACTTGCAGCGTGACGCCGGAAAAGGCCAGTTTCAGGCCCAGCACCGGATAGGCAACAGCCCACACCAGCGCGGCGCTGAACAGCGCCTGTTTGAGAGACTTGCTCATACTTTCTCAACCTCTGGACGGCCCAAAATACCGGTCGGCCGGAACAGCAGCACGAGCACCAGAAGACCAAAGGCCACGACGTCCTTGTATTGATCGCCGAAGATATCGGCGCCGAAGGCTTCTGCGACACCCAGCACCAGGCCACCTAACATGGCGCCCGGAATCGAGCCGATACCGCCCAGAACGGCAGCAGTAAATGCCTTGAGGCCTACCAGGAAGCCTGCGCTCGGATTGATCACGCCATATTGCATGCTCAACAGCACCGCTGCGATGGCAGCCAGAGCCGCGCCTACAACGAAGGTCAGGGCGATGATGGTGTTTGTGTTGATGCCCAACAGATTGGCCATCTTCATGTCCTCGGCGCAGGCGCGGCAGGCGCGGCCCATTCGCGAACGGGAAATGAACAGGGTCAGGCCGGTCATCGCCAGCAAGGTGACGACAAATACCACCACCTGCATGTAAGAGATGAGGACTTCTTCTGCACCGCCAGGGCCGAAGGAGAAGCTGCCGGGGAGCAGATTGGGAATGGCAAAGTTGCCAGAGCCCTGGGATAGCTGAACTGCGTTCTGCAGAAAGATCGACATGCCGATTGCAGAAATCAGTGGAATCAGACGATTGCTGTTACGCAATGGACGGTACGCAAGGCGCTCAATGCTGTACCCGTAAGCGCTGGTGACGATGATCGTCGCGGCAAAGGCCACGATCATTAACAGCGGCAGGCTGTGGATACCCATCATGGCCAGACCGGCCAGGGCCATGAAGGCAACATAGGAACCAATCATGTAAACCTCGCCGTGGGCGAAGTTGATCATTCCGATGATGCCGTACACCATCGTGTAGCCGATGGCGATCAATGCATACGTACTGCCAATGGTCAGGCCATTGACCAGTTGTTGCATGTAGTGGAATAACTCGGGCATTTACCGCGCTCCTAAAAACCTGTTCTGCATGCTCTGGCCTGCGCAGGGCTCGCATTCTCTGATGCGTTGCCGATGGCGTGCCAACGAACCGCTGGTAACGGTTTTAAGATTTTCAGGAGGTCTCATCGCCGGATCACGGGACGGGACCTTCATTCGTAAAACAAAGCCCACTGCAGATGCAGTGGGCTTCGGTGTCAACGCAAGCAGCTTACTTGGTGGCTTCGGTCTTCGGCTTGCCGAAGTGCCACTCGTAGACCACGAACTGGAAGTTCTTCAGGTCGCCCTTGGCGTCGTAGCTCAGCTCGCCCATTGGCGTCTTGAACGTGCCGGCATGGATGGCGGCTGCCACCTTGTCGGTGTCTTCGGACTTCGCGGCAGCGATACCGTCAGCCACAACCTGAACGGCAGAGTAGGACGGGTAGACGAACGGGCCGCTCGGGTCCTGTTTCTTGTCCTGGAATGCCTTGGTCAGAGCCTGGTTGGCCGGATCCTGGTCGAAGGATTTCGGCAGGGTCACCAGCAGGCCTTCGGAAGCATCGCCAGCAATTTGCGAGATCGAGTCGTTGCCGACGCCTTCAGGACCCATGAAGCGGGCTTTCAGGCCTTTTTCCTTGGACTGACGCAGGATCTGACCCAGTTCCGGGTGGTAGCCGCCGTAGTACACGAAATCAACATTGGCTTGCTTGAGTTTGGCGATCAGCGAGGAGAAGTCTTTGTCGCCCGGGTTGATGCCCTCGAAGACGGCGACTTTCACGCCCTTGCCTTCAAGAGTGGTTTTCACTGCCGATGCAATGCCTTCCCCGTACTGCTGCTTGTCGTGAATGACCGCAACGGTTTTAGGCTTGACCACGTCGGCAATATAGTTGCCTGCGGCGGGGCCTTGAGCGCTGTCCAGACCGATGGTGCGGAACACCATTTTGTATCCGCGAGCGGTGATTTCCGGGCTGGTAGCGGCCGGGGTAACCATGATGATGCCTTCGTCTTCATAGACGTCGGATGCAGGCTGAGCGGAGCTGGAGCACAGGTGACCGATCACGAACTTGACGTTGTCGTTGACCACTTTGTTGGCCACTGCAACGGCTTGCTTGGGTTCGCATACGTCATCGTATTCAACGGCTTCGAGCATCTTGCCGTTGACGCCGCCTTTGGCGTTGATCTGTTCGATGGCCATTTTGGCGCCGTTGAACTGCATGGTGCCGTATTCAGCGACCGGGCCGGTTTTAGGACCTGCGATGCCGATCTTGATGGTGTCTGCTGCGAACGAATGGCTGGCAACCCCCGCCATAACCAATGCGGCAAACAGCTTGGAAAGCTTCTTGGTACCCTTAGTCATGATGCTCCACTCTTGTGTTTTAATTTTTATAATCCTGATGCCTAGGCAGCGGGACCGGATTTTAAACACCGATCATCCCCCCGGCAAACTGTACCGGAACAGTTTAGAGCGCCGGTCAATAGCTTGAATAGCTAGCCGCGGGGGGCAAAAACGATCGATGTCGCTTAATTGAAAGAAAGATACAGAATCATGCGGTTCGACCTGTCGAATCGACCTCTAAACCCCTGGTTTTACTGATCTTCCCTGCAATCAATTACTTGTATCTGGGTTTGTCTCGAGCCAACTCGGCGCTATTATTCGCGTCGATTTTCTTTTCGGTGAAACCCATGAGTGAAGAACCAAGCACCCTCTATGCCAAATTGCTCGGCGAGACGGCATCAATTACCTGGACGGAGCTGCAACCGTTCTTTGCCCGCGGTGCCCTGTTGTGGGTCGAGCCGTCGCTGGATTTGATTGAAGTCGCGCAGGCCGTTGCCCAGAACGAAGCCGATAAGGTCAGCGCATGGCTCGCCAGTGGACAGGTGGGGAAGGTGGCTGAAGCCAAGGCGCTAGAGCTTGTGGAGCGCGATCCGGTACTGTGGGCGGTCGTAGTGGCACCTTGGGTATTGGTCCAGGATAGAGCGCCTGCTTAATCAGTGATCTTTTTTGGTGCGTATTGCGGGGTTCAAGTGGGAAGTCTGGTAACTGCGCAGGGCACCGGGTAGCGAAATATCACACCGGCGCCGTGCTTTGTTGTAGGGGCTGCATTGGCCGCTACACGGCGTTGCTCATGCCGAATAGCAGTAACAGCCTTACTTAACCCCGTAATCCGTCTTGCCCGTATGTTGGTTCAGGGAAATAACCCGGGTCTTGCCGATGCGATGACGGTAGATCTCACGCAGGTATTTGACGGCCTTCTTCACGCTCTCGCGGGAAATGCGGATGTCATTGATCGAGACAAACTTGGATTTGTCTTCAATCAACTCGCGATACTTCTTCTCGTACATCGGCTTGATTGCATACCAGTTGGTATCGAGGATTTTCGCCGGGTTTTCGTACTCGTTCAGCAATTCATCAATGCGGTCTTCGTTGAACTCTTCGCTGACGATGAAATCCAGAATCGCGTTGTCCAGCGTATCGTCGAAACGGTACTGGTTTTTCGCGAAGCAGCGTTTGATGAAGGCGACGATCAAGGTCAGGAAGTCATCCGACAAACACGGGCTTTTCGCGATCAGGGTGGTCAGCGAAAGGTTGGCCGACGCACCGATTACCAGGGCGTAGCGCTTGAGCGTCGTGTTCGGAAACAGACTGTTCAAGTGCGTCTTGAGACGATTGAGGTCCATGTAGGACAGTTTGTAGTCCTTTGGCAGCGAAACGATGGACACCACCGACGAGCAGTTCTTGAAGAAGTGCAGGTCATGCAGGGCCGCGGCATCGTAGCCAGAGGTCTTGTATTGATCGAGTGCGGCGCGATAGCGCTTGGATTCGATCGGCAGCAGGCTGATGCCTTCAATGGCCTGAGTTACTTTATTGAAGTGCGGCAGGTCAATGGAGCGGAAGAACAGATCGTCGATGTTCAGGCGCGGCGGCTCTTTCTCGAACACCTTGAACTTGTCCGAGCCGGGAGCCGGGCTTTCCGGCACCACGGATTCGGCGTAGGCAATCGCTACCGGACCGGCCAGGCTCATGAACAGGTCGTTGGCATCCAGGCGAATAGTCTCGCCGATATCAATGCCTGCACGGCGGAAGTAGTTCTGATCGTAGTCAGTCGTCACCGCCTGAGCAGTGAGAATGTTGAAGATCTGCTGCGAGATGTACTGGTTGGCGTGGCGCTCCATGGCGTTCACGTCGATGTTCTCGATGTTGCCGTCATCGCTGGCTTCGGCGTAGCGCATGATGTCGTTGGAGATCAGCATCATGGCATTCCATGGGCGGATACGGCCCATGACGCTGGCTTCGCTGCTGTCTTCGTTCTCGAAGTTGTACGAGAAGTCCCATTCTTCAGACAGGTACTTGCACAGCAAGCGCCCGGCGTTGATGTGCAGGGCTTCAGACATTTCGCTGCGATGATCGGAAATGTTCGGCAGGACGCAAATGCCGCTGGTGAAGATCGGCTCGAACACAAAAGACCGGCCGCGCTTGCTGTCGTTTTCGTCAGTCGGCTTGGTGTCGAAGGTTTTGTTCATGTACGAGAACTGTTGCGCCAGACCGAACTCCGAGGCCATGCCCGAGCCCGTGCCGCCACCTGCGCTGAAAATGTAGAAATACAGGCGCGACTGATTGGCCTTGATGCCGCATGAGTCGATCAGGTACGAGTGAATCAGCTTCCAGTCAGCGCTGGAGAAGTGGTTGGTGTCCTTGTTCAGGATGATCTTGGCCAGATACTGACCGAGGATCGGGGCGTTGCCCGCACCACCGGCATGGACTTCAGACAAGTCCATGATCTTCATTTTGCTGTAGTCGTTGATGAAGCCGCTTTTCTCGCCTTTGCGGGAGAAGCGGATGCGACCGGCAATGTCTTTATCCAGGTCGCCGAGCATGACCAGCGGCTCGACCAGGAACACAGGTTTGCTGGCTTTGTTCTGCACCAGTCGCAGGTTATTGCGAATCCAGCGGCCTGGGCTGTAGCGTTTGTCTTCGCTCAGACGATCTTCGTTTTCAAACTGGTTGAGGTAAAACTTGCGGGCGTTGTAAACCAGTTCAGCGACGTCCAGCGCAATGTTGGAGCCGCAGCGACCCAGACCGATCAGGCAAACAGACGGAAACTGTTGCTCGCTGCGCAGGACGTTATCTTCGATGTGAACGGATTGCGGGAAGACGGTATCGCGCAGACCATCGAGGTTATCCAGGATGCGGTCGGTGTCGGTTTCCGTGAAATACATGTACTGCTGGGCGGGTATCGGCTTGGGTCGATAGTAGGTGCTGGGGAGGCCAGCGGCCTTCTCGGCAACGGCTGCATTCAATGGTCCGGATATCGCACCAGCAGAATCATTTTTATTGGTCATCGTGCGCCATTTGCCTGAGGGAGGCGGCGATGCAGTGGCTGTCATCGCGCCATCACGGAAAGAGAAATTACGACTTTACAGTGCGCTTATTTCTGCGGCGATAGGGGGAACCCCTATGCATGAGAAGGGCACTTTCTGTCTGATCCAGCAAGTGAATCGGCTGGGTCGCGCAAATCTTTAATAGTTTTCAGTGGGGCGGTTGAACCGCGGCCCTGTTTTGCTGTCGCGTCCCGGTGCGCCGGTTTCAGCCTACCGGTCCATGGCTCCATTTTTCCGTGGCGGGGGCGTGCGCGATGGCCTTGGCGACGCTGGCTGTTTTACGCTGGTTGAGCTTCTGCACCAGCGGCAACAGTTGATCCAGTGGTTGCGGCCTGCTGATCAGATAGCCCTGAATGTAGTCGGAGTTGTACTTGCTGAGAAACTCCTTCTGTTGTGCGGTTTCAACACCCTCTGTGACGACTTTCAGCCGCAAGGTATGGGCCATGACGATGATCGCCTGGACGATCTCCATGTCCTGAGCGGATCCGGGAATGTCGACGATGAAGGAACGATCAATTTTGACCGTGTCCAGAGGCAGGCGTTTGAGGTAGGCCAGAGATGAGTAGCCGGTGCCGAAGTCGTCGATGGAAAGCGAAACCCCCAGGCAGCGGATCTGTTTGAGCAGGCCGATGGTGTTGCTGATATTACCCATCAGGGCATTTTCGGTGACTTCCAGCTCCAGCCGCCGGGCGGGAACGTTGGACTGTCTCAAGGCGCGCTGAATGTCGTCGATCAGGTTATCGCGAGTCAGGTTCAGCGCCGAGCAGTTGACCGCGATGATCAAGTCCTCCAGGCCATTGCCACTCAGACGACCCAGATCCTGGCAGGCGCGGCGCAATACCCAGTTATCAAGGTCGGCAATCAAGCCGTTGGTTTCCGCTATTTCAATAAAGCGATCCGGCGTCAATAAACCATGTTGCGGGTGCTGCCAGCGCACCAGAGCTTCGAGCTTGGCCACGTGCCCGGTACTCAGGTCAACGATTGGCTGGTAATAAACCTGCAGGCCGTTTTCTTCCAGCAGCGCGTTGCGCAGTTCCTCTTCCAGTTGCAGCTCCAGGCTGGCCTTGGTCTTGAGGTTGGGGCTGAAAAAGTGCAGCCGGTTGCGGCCGTTGCCTTTTGATTGATAGAGCGCCAGGTCAGCGTGCTTGAGCAGTTCATCGCAGGTCTGGCCATCTTGCGGGAAGATGCTGATCCCGATACTGGTGGTCATGACCATGTGCCGGCCGGCCAGAGCGATGGGTTCTTTCATCTTCTGCATGACACGCCCAGCCAGTTGCTCGGCTTCTTCATAGTTGTGCAGGCCGATGAGAATGCAGAATTCATCGCCGCCGAACCGGGACACCACGTCGTCGCCTCGGGTCGCGCTGCGAATCCGCTCGGCAATCGCTTTGAGCAGGTCATCCCCAGCGTCATGGCCCAGGCTGTCATTGATGCGCTTGAAGTGGTCGATGTCGAGGAACATTACCGCGAGCATGCCGCCGTTTGCGCCGTGCTCGCTCAGTTTCTCGGCGAAGGTCTGATTGAAACCGCGCCGGTTGAGCAGGTTGGTCAACGGGTCGTAATGCGCAACTTGTTGCAAGGACATCCGCGCCTGATCCAGCTGGCTGAGCAGGGCATTCACGCGGCGCAAGTCGTGCTCTTTGCTTTGCAGTTTCTTGTCGGCCATCGAGGCGCTCAGGCTACCTGCGATGATCAGCAGGGCAATGATCGCGATGGTCAGCCCGAGCTGCATCGCGTTTTCCGGTGCCGCCGACTCGAGTGGGACATTTTCCGGAATCACCAGATTCAGCGACCACATGCCAATCATGTGGGTGCCCAGCAAGCCTGCACCCAGCAGCATGCTGGCGCCGTACTTGAGCATCTGGTGGAACGTGCCACTGCCTTGCCGCAAATAGCCGGGCATCAACAGGAATACGGCACCACAGAGAACGGACATCAGTATTGAGAGCCCGAACGGGCCGGGCTGGTAGTACTGAATGGCGGACGAGCGTAATGCCGACATGCCCACGTAGTGCATGACGACCACGCCGAGACCGATGCCGATTGCGCTTAGCAGCCATTGCCCCGGGCCGAGTACTTCCTGGCTGATGGCTTTGATCGCGAATGCGCCTGCAATAGCTGCGATAAATAGAGAAGCGATCGTAGTGGGCAGGTCGTAGCTGACCTTCATCGGCGTTTCAAAGGCGAGCATGCCAATGAAGTGCATAGCCCATGCTCCACCCGCGAGGCACAGGGCACCGAGCACTTGCCAGCGTTGCCGACTTTGGTGATTTTCTGAATGGATGATGCGTTCGCCGATATCCAGCGTCGCCAGGCATGCCGCTGAAATGACGCCGAACGACAGCGCCATGAGAAACAGGTTGTGGGTACAGTCCAGCAGCAACATCCCGTCGTGGGATTGCCCGGACATCAGATACAAACCAAGCCATTCCATAGCGGGCCCCATATATTCAATGCCAGGGTCGCCAGAGTCCACGAGTGGTGGCGAGTCGCTGTCAGTATAGGAGTTGATACAAGCGTGCCAATAGCAAAGGGTTGAGGGGTCCAATCAATTTGGAATTACCTAAATAGCGAATAGTTATAACCATAGATGGCTATGGCCATGCAGGACCATTCCCTTTGCGAATGTTTACAGACAGTTAATGAAAGGCGACCTAGATTAAGTAGCGTTTTCCTCTGCCCGCTACGCTTCGTATAAAAATAAAAAGGGAGCTTCATTATGCAAGGCACCCCGCAGCCGTTGTCCCCACAGGCGTCCAACGCCTGGCGCGTTCTGTTTTTGCTGTTCCTGGCCAATCTGTTCAATTTTTTCGACCGCACGATTCCGGCAATCATCATTGAGCCCATTCGCATGGAATGGCATTTGAGTGACTTCCAGCTGGGCATCATCGGTACCGCGTTCACGCTGGTCTATGCCATTGCAGGTCTGCCATTGGGGCGTATGGCCGATAACGGCTCGCGTAAGAAAATCATGGGTTGGGGGCTGGCCGTGTGGAGTGGGCTGACGGCCGTTAATGGTCTGGCAGGCAGCTTCTGGACATTTCTATTGGTGCGCATGGGGGTGGGCATTGGCGAGGCCAGCTATGCGCCCGCAGCCAATTCACTGATCGGCGACCTGTTTCCTGCTCACCGGCGTGCGCGGGCCATGGGGATTTTCATGCTGGGGCTGCCGCTTGGGTTGTTGCTGGCATTCTTTACCATCGGCGCGATGGTCAAGGCTTTCGACAGTTGGCGTGCGCCGTTTTTCATCGCCGCTGTGCCGGGGTTGGTGCTGGCGTTATTCATGTTCTTCATTCGTGAACCCAAGCGGGGCGCGGCAGAAAGTGTGCGGATGTCCGAGGAAAAGATCGAAAAGCCTATCCGTCGCGTACTTTCGATCCCGACGTTTGGTTGGCTGGTGCTGGCCGGGCTGACGTTTAACTTCGCTACTTATGCCTGTAACTCGTTCATGGTGCCGATGCTGCAACGCTATTTCCTGTTGCCCTTACAGGAAGCTGCGGTGGCGACCGGCATTATTGTCGGTGTAACGGGATTGATCGGGCTGACGCTGGGCGGCTGGGTGGCCGACAAGTTACATCAGCGTTTTGCCAACGGCCGGTTGTTGTTCGCTGCTGGCAGCATGTTGATTGCAACCGTGGCGACAGGGTATGCCTTGCACGCGGGGCGCATTGAGATCGGTGTATTTGTCGCTGTGTTCAGTCTGGGTTGGCTGTTTGCTTACAACTTCTATACCTGCGTTTATACCGCGATTCAGGACGTGGTCGAGCCTCGCTTGCGCGCTACGGCGATGGCGTTGTTCTTCGCGGGTCTTTATCTGTTGGGCGGCGGGCTGGGGCCGGTGGTAGTCGGCTTGCTATCAGATCACTTTGCCCATTCGGCCATGGCGGCTGCGGGGGCTGAACAGATGAGCGAGGTCTACAAGGCGGTAGGGCTGCATGACGCGATGTACCTGATCCCGGTGGCGCTGTTCATGACGCTGGTGTTTCTGTATCTGGCTTCGCGGTGTTTCAGTCGGGACGCGGCGCGGATGAAGGCAGGGATGGTGGCTGATGAGCCGGTGGTTGCGGTAGCTTTAGAAGGGGCATAGCGCTCAGATCAAGCTTCGCTCCAACAGAGTATGCGATCTTCTGTGGGAGCCGTGCTTGCCCGCGATAAGGCCAGCGCAGTAGGCAGATATACCGCGTTATCGTTTATCGCGAGCAAGCTCGGCTCCCACAGATCCGGTGATGATCGTGGGAGCCGAACTTTCTCGCGATTGGGGTCGCAGTGATTTATTGCCAGGCCATTAACCAGCCACCAACACTCGAATCGCTTCAAGGCGCAATGCCGCTTTATCGAGCATGGCCAGCCCTTGCTCACGCTGTTCGCGCAACGCAACCAGTTCGCTGTCGCGTACGGTTGGGTTGACGGCCTGCAAGGCGGTCAGACGCGCCAGTTCTTCTTCGGTGTCAGCCGCCAGACGACGTTGCGCTTCGGCGACGCGCTCGGCATGCTTCGGGGCGATCTTCGCTTCACCGGCATTGATCTGCGGGTTGAGGGTGTCACGCTGAGCCTGGATGAACTTGTTGGCGCTGGCCCGTGGCACGCTTTCCAACTGGTCGTTCAGGGTCGTGAAGGAAACCCGGCCCGACAGGTCATTGCCGTTGCTGTCGAGCAGGCAGCGCAGCGCAGCAGGCGGCAGGTAGCGACCCAGTTGCAGCGAGCGGGGTGCAACCACTTCACTCACGTACAGCAGTTCCAGCAAGACAGTGCCTGGCTTGAGTGCTTTGTTCTTGATCAGCGCCACCGCAGTGTTGCCCATCGAGCCGGACAGCACCAGATCCATGCCGCCTTGTACCATCGGGTGTTCCCAGGTGATGAACTGCATGTCTTCACGAGACAGCGCCTGGTTGCGGTCGTAGGTGATGGTCACGCCTTCGTCGTCGCCCAGCGGGAAGCTGGCGTCGAGCATCTTCTCGCTGGGGCGCAGGATCAGAGCGTTTTCCGAATGGTCTTCACTGTCGATACCGAACGCATTGAACAGCGTTTCCATGTAGATCGGCAGGGTGAACTGGTCGTCTTGCTCGAGGATCGCTTCTACCAGTGCTTCACCTTCGCCAGCGCCGCCGGAGTTGAGCTCCAGCAGGCGATCGCGGCCGGTGTGCAGTTCACTTTCGAGACGCTCGCGCTCGGTACGCGCTTCGTCGATCAGCACTTGCCACTCGTCATCGTCACCGCTTTCCAGCAACGGCAGCAGGCGCGGGCCGAACTGGTGTTGCAGGGCGTTGCCGGTCGGGCAGGTATTGAGGAAGGCGTTCAGCGCTTCGTGGTACCACTGGAACAGCCGCGCTTGCGGGCTGGTTTCCAGGAACGGTACGTGCAGTTCGATGGTGTGTTTCTGGCCAATTCGGTCCAGACGACCAATACGCTGTTCCAGCAGGTCCGGGTGGGACGGCAGATCGAACAGCACCAGGTGGTGAGCGAACTGGAAGTTGCGGCCTTCACTGCCGATTTCCGAACAGATCAGTACTTGAGCGCCAAACTCTTCGTCAGCGAAATACGCAGCGGCGCGGTCGCGTTCGAGGATGTTCATGCCTTCATGGAAAACAGTGGCCGGAATGCCGGAGCGCACGCGCAACGCGTCTTCCAGGTCCATTGCGGTTTCGGCATGGGCGCAGATCACCAGCACCTTGACGCGCTTGAGCATTTTCAGCGTGTCGATCAACCACTCGACACGCGGGTCGAACTTCCACCAGCGCTCTTCTTCGTTGGCGTCCGGCTGAGCCTGGAAGCTGACTTCCGGGTACAGATCGGCGTGCTCGCCAAGCGGCAGTTCCAGGTATTCGGCCGGGCAGGGCAGCGGATACTGGTGCAGCTTGCGCTCCGGGAAACCTTGCACGGCGGCACGGGTGTTACGGAACAGGACGCGACCGGTACCGTGGCGATCAAGCAATTCGCGAATCAGGCGTGCGCTTGCTTCTTCATCGCCGTCATTGACAGCCGTCAACAGGGCTTCGCCTTCAGCGCCAAGGAAGCCGTGAATGGTGTTGTGTGCTTCAGGTGACAAGCGACCCTTGTCGAGCAATTGCTGCACCGCTTCAGCGACGGGGCGATAGTTTTCGCTTTCGGCACGGAAGGCATGCAGGTCATGGAAACGGTTTGGATCGAGCAGGCGCAAACGTGCGAAGTGACTGTCCTGGCCGAGTTGTTCCGGGGTTGCGGTCAGTAGCAGTACGCCCGGGATGACTTCGGCTAGTTGCTCGACCAGCGAGTACTCAGGGCTGGCCTTGTCTTCGTGCCAGACCAGGTGGTGAGCTTCGTCGACGACCAGCAGGTCCCAGCCCGCGGCAAACAGTGCGTCCTGAGCCTTTTCGTCTTCAACCAGCCACTCCAGCGCAACCAGCGCCAGTTGGGTGTCTTCGAAAGGGTTGCTGGCATCGCTTTCAATGAAGCGCTCAGCGTCGAACAGCGCAACCTGCAGGTTGAAGCGGCGGCGCATTTCCACCAGCCACTGGTGCTGAAGGTTTTCCGGAACCAGAATCAGGATGCGGTTGGCGCGGCCCGAAAGCAGTTGGCGGTGGATAACCAGGCCGGCCTCGATGGTTTTACCCAGACCCACTTCGTCAGCCAGCAGAACCCGTGGTGCGATACGGTCGGCGACTTCACGGGCAATGTGCAACTGGTGCGCGATAGGCTGCGCACGAACACCGCCCAGGCCCCAGAGGGACGACTGCAATTGGCGGCTGGTATGTTCCAGCGTGTGATAGCGCAGGGAGAACCAGGCGAGCGGGTCGATTTGCCCGGCGAACAGGCGGTCGGTGGCCAGACGGAACTGAATGAAGTTCGACAACTGGGTTTCCGGCAGCGTGACGGCTTCGTTCTGCGCGTTGAGACCGTGATAGACCAGCAGGCCATCAACGTCATCGACTTCGCGAACGGTCATCTTCCAGTTTTCGAAATGGGTGATCACATCGCCCGGCGAGAAGCGCACACGGGTCAGAGGTGCATTTCGCAGTGCGTACTGACGCGTGTCGCCAGTGGCCGGATAGAGCACGGTCAACAAGCGGCCGTCCTGTGCCAGAACGGTGCCTAAACCCAGCTCGGCTTCGCTGTCGCTAATCCAGCGTTGCCCCGGTTGATACTGCTGCGCCATGCTGCCTGTCTCCCGCCTTGAAAAAGCCGACTATGTTAACGGAACACGCTGCCCAGGCCAAAGGAACAGTGACAAAACACCTGTATTTAAACGCGTCCGCGAAAATTTAAGCCTGTTAAAGGCACTAGTTGCCAAAAACATAGTCGAAAGTTTCTCATTTACGGGGTCAAGTCGATAGAAACTTGGCCGACATCCACTCAAAAGGAGAACTGATAATGTTGCAACCGATGCTTCCCTTGAGTGTGGTGCCTGTGACTTCGCAACTGGATCCGGCCCGCAATGTCCCCGATATTCCCCCCGTCGCACCGGTGCAGCCAAGTTCCAGCGAAACCAACATCGACCTGCGTAACGAGGAAGAAGAGCGCAATGCCTGGCTGCTTCGTGAAGAGCAGGCGCGTCATGAGGAGCAACAACGTCGCCGTGAAGAAGGGGCCGATGAGCCTGAGCACCTCGCCATTCCAGGCGTTGCCCTGAACGCTGACAACACCGTACCTGTCGTGCCGTTGATCGACGATGAGCCGCGCCAGGGGCTTTGGGTCGACGTGCAGGTCTAAAGCGCGCTTTTCCGCGCACGGCTCATTTCGCGCAATGCCAGGAGTAACGTCTCTATCTCAACGTCAGTGTTTAGATAGCTGACAGAAATTCGCGCAATGTTATCCAGCCCTCTGGCCTGCATGTCCAGCGGTGTGTAAGCCACGCCATTGGCGCCGATATTTATCCCCTGCGCGGCTAGCTGCTGTTTAATCTCTACGGCGTCCCAGCCTTCCAGCGTGAATGAAACCAGGCCCGACTGATCAGGTGCTGCGCCACAATCTTGTAGCTTGAGTCCTACGACTTCTGTCATCCGCTGCCGCAATGACGACGCCTGTTGCTGAATGCGTTGTCGGACATGCGCTACACCCAATACTTCGGCTTCACTCAGTGCGTTATTCAAACCAGCGATGAGCGCCATCGACATTTCGCTGGTTTCAAAGCGTCGGGCATCGTCGCGCGGGGTAAAGTTTTCACCGTGTCTGGGTGCAGACAGGACGTCCACGAAAGGTGGCTGGAGTCTTTCGACAAAACCCTCGCGGATGTACAGCAACGCCGTGCCCCGCGGGCCGCGCAGAAACTTGCGGCAGGCGCCCTTGAGGACATCGCAACCCAGCGCCTGGACGTCAACGCTGATCTGTCCCAAGGCCTGGCCTGCATCGATGAAATAAGGAATGTTGTGCCGCTTTGCCGCTGCACCGATGGCCGCAGCCGGATTGATCAGTCCTCCGTTGGCGGGGAGCCAGGTCAGTGAGATCAACCGCACACGCTCATCGATCATGGCCTCCAGCGCAGGCACCGACACCGCGCCGTTCTCATCGCACGGGATCACTTCCAGGCTGGCCCCTGCGGCCAAGGCCTGGGCCATGCACGCCAGGTTGCCGCCCCATTCGTGACGCCCGACCAGAATCCGGTCGCCGCGCCTCCATGCTCCCAGTGCGCTGAAGGCCATACCCCATGCAGCAGAGCCGCTGCTCAGAAATGCAATGGAGGAGGGCGTGCAGTTGATCAACCGGGCAGCGGTGTTGCGAGCATTTTCCAGCAGGACCTCGCCCTGTGCAGCGGCTTCCATCGGGCCTTGGATGGCTTCCCGGTTCACCTGCTCGATCATTGCCGTTATGGTCGCCTGGCTGGGCAGTGACGCGCCGGAATGATTGAAGTGGATTACCCGCTGGCAACCTGGTGTTGCGGCACGCAGTGCCTCGATATGTGCCTCGGTCAAGGGCTGAGTCATGGTCTTAGCTCAAAGATCGCATCCGCTTCAACGGCTGCACCTGCGGGCAGGCTGGAAACGCCGACCGACGTGCGAACGTGTCGACCGGCTTCGCCGAGCACGTTGACCAGCAGTTTCGACGCGCCGTTGCCCACTGCACCCTGACGGGTGAAATCGCTGGGGCAGGCGACAAATACGCCCAGCCTTACGACCCGCACCAGTTTTGACAGGTCGTCGCCAATCACCGACTCCAATTGGGCCAGCAAACCCAACGCTGCCAGTGCTGCTGCGGCGATGCCCTGCTCTTCGCTCAGGCTGTCACCCACCCGGCCGACGAATGCGGGCTGACCGTGAAGCATGGGGATTTGCCCCGACACATACAGCAGGTTCTGGCTGATCACTGTGCTGACATAGTTGCCAGCAGGGCCGTCCACAGGCGGAAGTTGCAGGTCCAGTTTTTTGAGTTGTTCACGCAGGCTGTTGGTCATTGGGTGCTCTCCATAAAGTGAGGGCACAATGAAAGCCGGCGTTCGCTTCGACAAACTGAAAGATTTCACCGCACGTATCGATATCGCTCAATCATCCTCACGGCTTGCGGCGACCAGCCAGTCGACGAAGCGTTGGGCCACGTTGCTCAGAGGCGCGTCGCCGGTCACCAGCCAGTAGCCGATTTCCCCTTCGTAAACGGCATCGGGTAGCAGGTGGACCAGCGAGCCTTCCTGCAAGCGTCGCTTGATCAAGCGATCACGGCCCATGGCGATGCCCTGACCGGCGACCGCTGCTTCCACCACAATGTTGTAGTCGTGGAGCATCAGGCTCGACAGCTGGCTGATATCGACGCGCAGTTGTTTCGCCCAGTCCAGCCATTCGAACGGAATGGTCGCTTGCGCAGTGAGCAGCGGGCCGGGTGCCAGACCAGGCTGTTTGAGTTCGTGCTGTGCTGCGAGCCAGCGAGTCTTGTACTGCGCACTGCAGACCGGGAACAGGCGTTCGTCCATCAAGCGTACGCCGTTGACATTGGGCCAGCCTCCCTTGCCATAACGGATCGCGAGTTCAACCTCGCCACCGGCCACATCTGCCAGTTCATAGGCAGGCACCAGTTCGACGCGAATGTCGGGGTTGGCCGAAATAAACCCCGACAGGCGCGGTGCCAGCCACATCGTTGCAAAAGAGGCGAGCAGGCCGATGCGTAAAACGCTGGGTGCCGGTGCGGTGTGACGAATGCTGCGAGTCGCTGCTGCGATGCTTTCCAGCGCCTGACGAACCTGTAGCTGATAAGCACGACCGGTTTCAGTCAGCTCGATGGCGCGGGTGCGGCGGATAAACAGGCGGCACTCGAGGAACTCTTCCAGTTTGTGAACCTGATGACTCAAGGCGCTTTGCGTGACCGATAACTCCCGGGCCGCCTTGACGAAGCTCAGATGCCGAGCAACCGCCTCGAAGGCGCGCAGTGTCAGCATCGGGGGGAGGTCGCCATGCAGGGAGGTTTGGGGCGAGGCGGATGCTGTCGTGGTGGGTTGCACGGGGTTCAGATCCTTTGGAAGAAACAGCAAGGTTGTAGATTGTGCCGCCAAAATCCTGCTTGAGCGACTGTCGTAACCCGCACGGTGGCCTGACGCAGTGGATCGCTACTGGTCAGGCTCGTCGCGATTGAGCATTATTGGCCCAACTACCCTGTGTTCGAGAATTGCTGGCCATGAGCGGAGACGAAAACCTGATTGACCTGGGCGCCGAGCGCGCCAAGCGGGTACATGACCTCAATGACAAGCGCCTCAACGAAGTGCGCAATGCCTTCGAGCAGGCAATGCCTCTTGAGTCCGGTAAAAAGAAGCCGAAGAAAAAGCCCAAGAAGCGTTAGACGCTGAGTGCAGGTGAGTTTTCTGCACAGTGTTCGGACGGGCCCTGCAGGAGCATGCTTGCCCGCGATTGCGTCAGGACAGCCCATGTATTCATCGACCAACTGACCGGATCGCAGCCTTCGGCAGCGCCTACAGTGATGCGGTTGTCCACCCCAATACCTTTGACCCAAATCAGTTATCTGCGCGCTCAGTCAATGAGCGGGCAGTGCTATTGATTTGGGTCAATTTCCGTCTGCCTGACTCTGGTTAATCTAGCCCCATTGAACAAGGACAACACAACGAGCAGGAGGCACGGTTATGTTTCTCGACAATGTGGTGGTGGCCGGTGTCGTAACCGTTGGCCTGATGCTGGTGTTCTTCGCAGGCTTCGGACTATTCATCTGGAAGGACTCGCAAAAACGCAAATAGGGCAGAGGCCTTCCAATAAAAAGAGCACGCAAGGCATTTTGGGCGACTTCGGTCGCCCATTTTTTTGGGCGCTTGAAAAGCGATCCTGTGGGAGATTCTATGTTGGCCTGCAATCCCGCAGGACCGGCCGGGCGGCGCTCCGCTTTAGCCGGTCCTACGCAAGAGTGCAATCTCATGTGGGAGGCTTGCCCGCGATAAGAACACCGCGATTTCCCGTCAGACCGCGTCGCGTTTATCGTCCGGATGCGGCCCAGACCAAGCACCGCTCCCACAGGAAAACGCGATCCCCTGTAGGAGTGAGCTTGCTCGCGATGGCTTCACTCGAATTCATTCGCGAGGGGGGGGCTGTACATCCGCAGCCTGTGTACCGCTTGAAATCCCGCCTTCCCGAATGAATTCGGTCCCACAGGATGGTGAAGAACTTGTGGGAGCCGAGCTTGCTCGCGATGAACGATTACGCGGTGTGACTTATGGCTGCGCCCCATGCATCGCGGGCTAGCCCGGCTCCCACAGGTTACCAACCTGTCCGGGCTCGATATCTCAGCCGATGCTGATGGCTGGCAGCGTCGTCAATGTCACGGTTTGCTGTTTGCGTGGCGCAAGGATTTCCGCTTCGCCGTCCACCACCAGCTCATCGCGCTGGTTGAATACGCGTGTTGCGATGCGTACGCGGAATTTCGGCAGCTTTTCCAGAATTTCCAGGCGTACGGTCAGCGTGTCACCCAATTTGACCGGCTTCTGAAAGCTCATCTGCTGACCGAGATAAATAGTGCCTGGCCCAGGCAGTTCGCAGGCAACGGCAGCGCTGATCAGTGCGCCGCTGAACATGCCGTGGGCGATACGCTCTTTGAACATCGTCGATGCAGCGTACTCGGCGTCCAGGTGAACCGGATTGTGGTCGCCCGACATGGCAGCGAACAGCTGGATGTCACGTTCTTCAACGGTCTTGCTGAAACTGGCGGTCTGGCCGACTTCGAGGGCTTCGTACGGCGTGTTGGTAACCTGGGTCATGAGTGATCCTGAAAATTGAATATTGATGTCAAACGCAGCGATGACGGTCCGGCGCTTTTACTCCGCCCGACGCGGTCGTGGCTGTTGCAGTGCCTGTTCCAGCCAGCCAATTACATCACGGGTGACTTCATCGCGGTTGGTTTCGTTGAACACTTCATGCCGCGCTTGCGGGTAGATCTTCAGTTGTAACATTTGATGACCTGCCGCGACCAATGCGTCGGCAAGATCTTTCAGACGCTTGCCCTCGCTTACCGGATCACATTCGCCGCCAATGACCAGCAACGGCAAGCCCGGATCGATCTGCGCCAGGTTCGACGGTTTGCTGATTTGCTGCAGGCCGCCGAGCATGTCCAGCCATAACTGATTGGTGCAACGGAAGCCGCATAGCGGATCTAGCACGTACTTGTCGACCTCGTCAGGGTCGCGGCTGAGCCAGTCAAAACACGTGCGTGTTGGTTTGAATGCGTTATTGAACGAGCCAAACGTCAGCCACTCGATCAATGCGCTACGACCGGTTTTACCTTGGCGAAAGCGCTCCAGGCGGGCAACCTGGCGCGCACCGCGATACAGCGTGACCGGCTGAAAGTTGGAGCCGCTGAGAATCGCCCCCTGCAAGCCTGCACCGTGGTGCTGCAAATACCCCTGGGCGATGTAGCTCCCCATGCTATGGCCCACCAGAAAAACCGGCACGCCGGGATGCCGTTGGCTGATGGCTTGAGCGACGCTGGCCAGGTCACCCACCACTTTGGGCCATCCTTGTTCATCGGCGTAATGTCCGAGCATGCCTTGATCAGCCGTTTTGCCATGGCCGCGCTGGTCGTGGGCGTACAGCGCAAACCCCGCTTCGCCCAGTGCCATGCCAAGCCGGGCGTATCGGCCACTGTGCTCAGCCATGCCGTGGGACAGCATGACCACCGCTTCAGGCTCGACATCGGGCAACCATACATTGACGTAAAGACGGCTTTGGTCACTGGCGTCGAGCCAGAACGGCTGATGTTTCATGACAACTCCCGAAGCTGAATGGCCAGCGTTAAACGTCCTGTTAGTGAAGTGTAGAGTGAATGACGAATCGCAAACCGGCCAGCTCTGTAATTCATGGTAATGATGTCGCAGGTCTCTATATTTGCCTTCCACGTTTTAGCTGCTAACGTCCGGCAAGCTCCCGCACCATCACCGCGGGCCAGACCGTCTCAGGTAAGAGGATAAAAACAAATGCAACCTGATTTCTGGAATGACAAGCGACCGGCAGGCGTAGTAACCGGGGTGGATGTTCACGCCTACAAGTCGGTTGTGGAAGTGTTCGAGCGCAGCTGTCACAAGTTTGCCGATCGTCCGGCGTTCAGCAACATGGGGGTGACGCTGACCTATGCCGAGCTGGACCGTTATTCGGCGTCCTTTGCGGCCTGGTTGCAGCAGCACACCGAACTCAAGCCCGGTGATCGTATTGCCGTGCAGATGCCTAACCTGTTGCAGTACCCGATTGCCGTGTTTGGTGCGTTGCGTGCAGGCCTGATCGTGGTCAACACCAACCCGCTGTACACCGCGCGCGAAATGCGTCACCAGTTCAAGGACTCCGGCGCTCGGGCGCTGGTGTATCTGAATATGTTCGGCAAGTTGGTGCAGGAGGTGTTGCCTGATACCGACATCCAGTACCTGATCGAAGTCAAAATGGGCGACCTGCAATCGACTGCCAAGGGCTGGCTGGTCAACACCATTGTCGACAAGGTCAAGAAGCTGGTTCCGGCTTACCACTTGCCACAGGCTACCGGCTTCAAGGCCGCGTTGAGTCTGGGCCGCGGCCATCAGTTGAACCCGGTGACATTGCAACTCAGCGATGTTGCGGTGCTGCAATACACGGGCGGCACAACCGGGCTGGCCAAGGGCGCGATGCTCAGCCACGGCAACCTGGTAGCCAATATGCAGCAGGTGCACGCCTGCATGTCACAGCACGGCAGCGACGGCAAACCAGTGTTTCAGGAAGGCAAGGAAATCATGATCGCGCCGCTGCCGCTGTATCACATCTATGCGTTCACAGCGAACTGCATGTGCATGATGGTCAGCGGCAATCACAACATTCTGATTACCAATCCCCGAGACATTGGCGGCTTCATCAAGGAGCTTGGCAAGTGGCGTTTCACCGCGATGATCGGCCTCAATACACTGTTCGTGGCGCTGATGAACCATCCGGATTTCAAGTCGCTGGACTTCTCCAGCCTCAAAAGCACCAACTCGGGCGGCACCGCGCTGGTCAAGGCCACAGCCGAACGCTGGAAAGAAATCACCGGTTGCCGGATCGTCGAAGGCTATGGCCTGACCGAAACCTCGCCCGTGGCCAGCGCCAATCCTTATGGTGAGCTTGCGCGTCTCGGGACGGTTGGCATCCCCGTGCCGAGCACGTTGATGAAGGTCATTGATGATGACGGCAATGAATTGCCGTTGGGTGAACGCGGCGAGCTGTGCGTCAAAGGTCCTCAGGTGATGCTCGGTTACTGGCAACGCCCCGAGGCGACGGCCGAAGCGCTGGACGCTGAAGGGTGGTTCAAGACCGGCGATATCGCAGTGATTGAAGCTGATGGCTTTGTCAGCATCGTGGATCGCAAGAAGGACCTGATCATCGTCTCCGGTTTCAACGTGTATCCCAACGAGATCGAAGACGTCGTCATGGGACATCCCGGCGTTGCCAATTGCGCAGTGATCGGTGTGCCGGATGAGCGTTCGGGAGAGGCTGTGAAGCTGTTTGTCGTGCCCCGCGAAGGTGGCGTCAGCATTGAAGAGCTAAAACTGTTCTGCAAAGAAAACTTCACCGGCTACAAAGTACCCAAACAGATCGTGCTGCGCGACTCGTTGCCAATGACGCCGGTGGGCAAGATTCTCAGGAGGGAGTTACGGGATATCGCCTGATTTTCTGTAAGTACATTTTTATGTGGGAGCAGAGCTTGCTCGCGATAAGGCAGGATGCGATCCATAGCAAACCGCATCCAGTCTTATCGCGAGCAAGCTCTGCTCCCACGGAATTGTATTTCAGCGCAGGATTTCTTTTGGGTGCTCTAGATCAGTCATTTCAGCCAGATCTGCGACAAATAGTATTAAAGCTCTAAACGTGACTGCTATTAATTCTTGAGTCATTTTTGTGACTGTAGGGGCCTTCTTTGCCTCTAGGCGGCCTATTGCAAAGCTGCTACTCTCGGCCCGCTTTTGACCTGTCACTAAGCAACGAAGCGTTAACCGCAAAATTCCAAAACACAAGAAAATCATCGCATTCAAGCGATGTGAAGAATTCGCTGTCGCTGAGGAGCCCGGCTTCCATGATTGAAAACTTCTGGAAGGACAAGTATCCGTCTGGCATTCCTGCCGAGATCAATCCTGACGAATACACAAACGTCCAGGCCGTATTGAAACAGTCTTGCGAGCGTTTCGCCAGCAAGCCAGCGTTCAGCAATCTGGGCCAGACCCTCACCTATGGTGAGATGTATGAGCAGTCCGGCGCCTTTGCCGCCTGGATCCAGCACCATACCGACCTGCAACCCGGCGACCGTATTGCCGTGCAGTTGCCCAACGTCCTGCAATACCCCATTGCCGTATTCGGTGCCATGCGCGCCGGGTTGATCGTGGTCAACACCAACCCGCTGTACACCGCGCGGGAAATGGAACACCAGTTCAAGGATTCCGGCGCCAAGGCGCTGGTATGCCTGGCGAACATGGCCCACCTGGCTGAAAAGGTGGTGCCTAAAACCGGCGTCAAGCATGTGATCGTCACTGAAGTGGCGGACATGCTGCCACCGCTCAAGCGACTGCTGATCAACAGCGTCATCAAATACGTGAAGAAGATGGTCCCGGCTTATCACCTGCCCGCCGCGATCAAGTTCAATGACGTGCTGAGCAAAGGTCGTGGCCAGTCGTTCACCGAAGCTTCGCCTGCCAGCAATGACGTTGCGGTGCTGCAATACACCGGCGGCACCACGGGCGTTGCCAAAGGCGCAATGCTCACCCACCGCAACCTGATCGCCAACATGCTGCAATGCAAGGCGTTGATGGGCTCGAACATGAACGAAGGCAGCGAAGTGGTCATCACGCCGCTGCCGCTCTATCACATCTACGCGTTCACCTTTCACTGCATGTCGATGATGCTGATCGGCAACCACAACATTTTGATCAGCAACCCGCGTGATTTGCCGGCGATGGTCAAAGAGCTTTCGAAGTGGAAGTTCAGCGGTTTTGTGGGCCTCAATACCTTGTTTGTGGCGCTGTGCAACAGCCCGGAATTCCGCAACCTTGATTTCTCGGCGCTGAAAGTCACGTTGTCCGGTGGCATGGCTCTGCAACTGGCCGCCGCTGAGCGCTGGAAAGAGGTGACCGGCTGCGCGATCTGCGAAGGTTATGGCATGACTGAAACCAGTCCTGTGGCCAGCTGCAACCCTAATCAGAAGATTCAGGTCGGCACCATCGGTATTCCGGCGCCTTCGACGCTGTGCAAAGTCATCGACGATGCAGGCAACGAGTTGCCGTTCGGGGAAATCGGCGAATTGTGTATCAAGGGCCCGCAGGTGATGAAGGGCTATTGGGAGCGCCAGGAAGCGACCGATGAAATGATCGATGCGGATGGCTGGCTCAAGACCGGCGACATCGCACTGATCCAGCCTGACGGCTACATGCGCATCGTCGATCGCAAGAAAGACATGATCCTCATCTCCGGCTTCAACGTGTACCCCAACGAGCTCGAAGACGTGCTGGCGACCTTGCCGGGCGTGCTGCAATGCGCGGCTATTGGAGTCCCGGACGATAAATCCGGCGAAGCGATCAAGGTCTTCGTGGTGGTCAAACCGGGCATGACCCTGACCAAGGACCAGGTCATGGAACACATGCGCGCCAACCTGACCGGCTACAAGGTCCCGCGCAGCGTCGAATTCCGCGACGCGTTGCCTACGACCAACGTCGGCAAGATCCTGCGTCGCGAGTTGCGGGATGAGGAATTGAAGAAGTTGGGGTTGAAGAAGTAAAAGCTCGCCTGCTGCCAAGCCCCGCCCCAACAGACAACACCGAACCTGTGGGAGCCGGGCTTGCCCGCGATACGAACACCGCTGATATCAGGTCAATCGCGTACAGTCTTATCGCGGGCAAGCCCGGCTCCCACAGGGATCTGACGCGATCCAAAAACACCGCACCTGCATCATCCCCGCCAAATCTGCGACAATCCCCGCCTTTGCACCCATCAAAAGACCCTGCGCACCTGATGACCGATCAAACGCCCTCGATTGACCAACTCCTGAAGAACCTCGACCACGCGATGATCAGCGATCGTCATCGCTTGCGGCGCCAGTTGCATGAGCTGCGCAAGAAGCCCGATGAGACGAAGCTGGCGCAGTGGGTGGCGAAGGTGCAGGCGTCGTGCGCTCAGGTCACGGCGCGGCGTGAGAGCGTGCCGCTGATTCGTTACGACGATAGCCTGCCGATTGCTGCCAAGCGCGACGAGATCAAGGAGGCGCTGCTCAAGCATCAGGTGCTGATCATCGCCGGTGAGACCGGATCGGGTAAAACCACTCAGTTGCCGAAAATCTGCCTGGAAATCGGTCGCGGTCAGCATGGCTTGATTGGCCACACTCAGCCGCGTCGAATCGCGGCACGCAGCGTCGGCAGTCGTGTAGCGGAAGAGCTGGGGACACCACTGGGCGCGCTGGTCGGTTATCAGGTGCGCTTCGAAGACCAGAGCGACAATAGCACCCTGATCAAGCTGATGACTGACGGTATCCTGCTGGCCGAAACCCAGCACGACCGCTTTCTTGAGCGTTACGACACGATCATCGTCGACGAAGCGCATGAACGCAGCCTCAACATCGACTTCCTGCTCGGCTACCTGAAAACCCTGCTGCCACGTCGCCCGGACCTGAAGGTGATCATCACCTCGGCAACCATCGACTTGCAGCGCTTTTCCGAGCACTTCAACGACGCGCCTATTGTTGAAGTGTCCGGGCGTACGTTCCCGGTGGAAACCTGGTATCGCCCGTTGACCTCGCAGCAGGACGAAGAAGGCAACAGCGTCGAAGATGACTTGACCGTTGATCAAGCGATTCTTGCAACCCTTGATGAACTGGCCGCTTTCGAACGCAGCGAGCGCAAAAGCCCTGGTGATGTGCTGGTGTTTCTGCCCGGCGAACGTGAAATCCGTGATGCGGCAGAAATGCTGCGCAAGGCACAGCTCAAACACACGGAAATTCTGCCGCTGTATGCGCGCCTGTCGCCTGCCGAGCAGCAGCGGATTTTCCAGTCACATCCTGGGCGGCGTGTGGTACTGGCGACCAACGTCGCGGAAACCTCGCTGACCGTACCGGGCATTCGCTACGTGATCGACACCGGTACCGCGCGCATCAGCCGTTACAGTTACCGCGCCAAGGTTCAGCGGTTGCCGATTGAAGCCGTCTCGCAAGCCAGTGCCAACCAGCGTAAAGGCCGATGTGGCCGGGTCGAGCCGGGGCTGTGTGTGCGGCTGTACAGCGAAGAAGATTTCAATGGACGACCGGAGTTTACTGATCCGGAAATCCTGCGCACCAACCTCGCCGCAGTGATCCTGCAGATGTTGCACCTGCGGCTGGGGGAGATTACTGATTTCCCGTTCATCGAGCCGCCAGACGGCAAAGCCATCAGCGATGGTTTCAATCTGTTGCAGGAGCTGTCGGCGGTCAACCGCGAGAACCAGTTGACCCCGTTGGGCCGTCAGTTGGCGCGCTTGCCGGTGGACCCGCGCATGGGTCGCATGCTGCTCGAAGCGGCGAAGCAGGGCAGTTTGCAGGAAGTGCTGATCGTCGCCAGCGCCATGTCTGTGCAGGACGTGCGCGAGCGTCCACCGGAGCGCCAGCAAGCGGCGGATCAGGCTCACGCACAATGGAAGGACGCTGATTCGGACTTCGCCGGGCTGGTCAATCTGTGGCGCGGTTTTGAAGAGCAGCGCCAGGCCCTTACGGCCAGCCCGCTGCGTAACTGGTGCCGTCGTAACTTCCTCAATTACCTGCGTTTGCGTGAGTGGCGCGACTCCCATCGGCAGTTGGGTTTGATCTGCCGCGACTTGCAGCTCACGGTCAACAAAGAGCCAGCCGACTACCCCAAATTCCATAAAGCCATTCTCTCCGGGCTGCTCAGTCAGATCGGCCAGAAAGCCGACGAAGGTGATTACCTCGGCGCACGGCAACGACGCTTCTGGATTCACCCGTCTTCGGGGCTGGGCAAGAAGCGTCCGCAATGGCTGATGACCGCTGAATTGGTGGAAACCACCAAGCTTTACGCACGCATGGTCGCCAAAATCGATTCGGACTGGATCGAACCGCTGGCCGGACACCTGATCAAGAAGAACCACTTCGAACCGCATTGGGAGAAGAAACGCGGCCAGGTCGTGGCGTTTGAGCAGATCACCTTGTTTGGTCTGATCGTGGTCGGTCGTCGACCGGTGCACTACGGGCCGATTGATCCGGTGGTGTCCCGCGAGCTGTTCATTCGTGAAGGGCTGGTGCGTGGCGAGATCAACTCACGGGCCAAGTGCCTGAGCGCCAACACCAAACTGCTGGAAACCCTCGACGAACTGGAAGCCAAGGCCCGCCGCCGGGATATTCTTGCGGATGAAGACACGCTTTACAGCTTCTACGAAGCAAGAATCCCGGCCGAGATTCATCAGGCTGCGACCTTCGACCATTGGTACAAAACCGAGAGTCAGAAGAACCCGCAGTTGCTGATCATGCGCGAAGAAGACGTACTCGCGCGTGAGGCCAACGAAGTCACGGCCGCGTATTACCCCGATACCCTCAAGCTCGGCGATTTGACCCTGCCGCTGACTTATCACTTCGAACCCAATCATCCGCGTGATGGGGTGACCTTGCGAGTGCCTGCGCCGTTGTTGCTGTCGCTGCCAGCCGAGCGACTGGAATGGCTGGTACCGGGCCTGCTGGAAACCAAGTGCATTGCACTGGTGCGCAATCTGCCCAAGGCGATTCGCAAGAACTTCGTGCCGGTGCCGGATTTCATCAAGGCGGCGTTGCAGCGCATTACCTTTGGCGAAGGCTCGTTGCCTCAGGCGTTGGGCCGTGAGCTGCTGCGCATGACCGGCGCACGCGTCAGTGACGAAGCCTGGGCTGAAGCGGCACAGCAACTTGAAAGCCACCTGAAGATGAATCTTGAAATCGTCGACGGCAACGGCAAGTTTCTGGGCGAAGGTCGCGAACTGGACGAGCTGACGGCGCGGTTTGCCGAAGCCAGCCAAGCGGCGTTGGCTGTACCGCAATCGGCAAAAGGTCAGCAGCCCGTGGAGGCGAAAGTCTTCGCGCCGGTGGCGGAAAAAACCCAGCAGAGCATTGCCGGTCTATCGATGACGGTCTACCCGGCGTTGGTGGAGGAAGCGGGGACGGTTAAGGAGGGACGTTTTTCGACGTCAGCCGAAGCCGAATATCAGCATCGCCGTGCCTTGCAGCGTTTGCTGTTGCAGCAATTGGCTGAACCGGCCAAATTCCTGCGCAGCAAGTTGCCGGGGCAAACCGAGCTGGCGTTGCTGCATCGCGAGTTGGGGCGCATCGACGCGCTGGTTGAAGACATCCTGCTGGCCAGCCTCGACAGCTGCGTGCTGGAGGGCGAATCCAGTTTGCCACGCGATGGTGCCGGGTTGCTGGCGTTGGCCGAGCGCAAGCGTGGCGCCTGGACCGAGCACGCCGAACGTCTGGCAAAGCTGACCCTGGATATCCTCAAGCTCTGGCATGGCCTGCAAAAACGCTTCAAGGGCAAGATCAACCTGGCTGAGGCCGTGGCACTCAACGACATCAAGTCGCAGTTGGGCCATCTGGTCTACCCGGGCTTCGTCCGCGAAACACCCGCGCAGTGGCTCAAGGAGTTGCCGCGTTACCTGAAAGCCATCGAAATGCGCCTCGAAAAACTCCCGAGCCAGGTTCAGAAGGACCGGGTCTGGAGCATCGAACTCGCCGGGCTTTGGGCGCAATATCAGGCCCGAGCCGGTAAGCACGCTCAGGAAGGCAAGCGCGACCCGGAGCTGACGGCTTATCGCTGGTGGCTTGAGGAGTACCGCGTGTCGCTGTTCGCTCAGCAACTGGGCACCAAAATGCCGGTTTCCGACAAGCGCCTGAGCAAGCAGTGGGGGCAGGTGGAGGGGTAGGCCGTTCAAACGGATATCTGTAGGAGCTCACGAGCACCGCGAGGCAGCGATGACGGTGTGTCAGGCAATCGCAATCGCTGCCTCGCGGTGCTCGTGAGCTCCTACAGGTCCTTTGTTCAAACTCCCACATATACAGGCCGATATGGCACACTTCGCCCCTTGAACCCCGAGGTGTTGCCCGGCTTCTATCGCGCCAAGGGCGTTCCACAAGTTTGCATTGGTACGTTGGTCCCAATTTAGTGGGGTGACGGCGCCTATGCCCGCGCAGGTCGCTACCTGCATTGATCAATAAGAGAGGAACGACCGTGCACAACGTCGTCATTAGCGGCACAGGCCTTTACACCCCGGCCAACAGCATTTCCAACGAAGAGCTGGTGCAGTCTTTCAACACTTACGTTGCTCAATTCAACAGTGAAAACGCTGCCGCTATCGAACGTGGTGACGTGCAGGCGCTGACCGAATCCAACGCCGCCTTCATCGAAAAAGCCTCGGGTATCAAAAGCCGCTTTGTCATGGACAAGGACGGCATTCTCGACCCGCAACGCATGAAGCCGCGTTTGCCGGAGCGTTCCAACGACGAGTGGTCGATCCTCTGCGAAATGGGTGTTGCGGCGGCCAAACAGGCTTTGCTGCGTGCAGGCAAAACGGCTGCCGATGTGGATGGCGTCATCGTCGCTTGCTCCAACCTGCAACGCGCCTACCCGGCGATTTCCATTGAGATTCAGGCTGCGCTGGGCGTTCAGGGTTTTGGCTATGACATGAACGTCGCCTGTTCATCCGCAACGTTCGGTATTCAGGCGGCAAGCAACAGCGTGCAGTTGGGTCAGGCCCGCGCAGTGTTGGTGGTCAGCCCGGAAATCTGCACGGCGCACCTGAATTTTCGTGACCGCGACAGCCACTTCATCTTCGGTGACGCCGCCACGGCAGTGCTGGTTGAGCGTGCCGACCTGGCCACTTCGGCCTATCAGTTCGATATTCTCGGCACCAAATTGCTGACCAGCTTTTCCAACAACATCCGCAACAATTTCGGCTTTCTCAATCGCACTGCAGAAGAGGGCGAGGGGCAGCCAGACAAATTGTTCGTGCAGGAAGGCCGCAAGGTGTTTCGCGAAGTCTGCCCAATGGTTGCCGAGCTGGTCGGCGCGCACCTTGAGCAGAACAGCCTGAACGTCAGCGATGTACAGCGCTTCTGGTTGCATCAGGCGAACCTGAGCATGAACCACTTGATCGTCAAGAAACTGCTGGGCCGCGACGCGTCGGTAGAAGAAGCGCCGGTGATTCTCGACACTTACGCTAACACCAGTTCGGCGGGCTCGGTCATCGCCTTCCACACCTATCAGGATGATTTGCCGAGCGGCGCGTTGGGCGTGCTCAGCTCGTTTGGCGCCGGCTATTCGATTGGTAGCGTGATTCTGCGCAAGCGTTGAGTCGTTGCCGTAGGAGCGCACGAGCACCGCGAGGCCGCGATAGCGATCTAACAGACAGGACGCCATCGCGGCCTCGCGGTGCTCGTGCGCTCCTACAGGGGCGGGACTTCGCATGTTGGTAAGGGTCGCAGACAAAAAAAGCCCGGCGTGACCCTGGCGAACGGATGATGGGGATCGCCAGGGCAACGTCGGGCTGTAAGGTTTTTGCAGCTTCAAGCGACGGGAGCGGTGCCGCTTGAAGCTTGAAGCGTGTAGCAGGGTGCTTTAGAACTTCGCTTCTGCGTCCAGTTGCAGGGTTTTCACGTCGCGATCAGTCGGGCCACGAACCAGACGGGTGCTGGCGGTGTTATCCGCGTCGGCCAGGAAGTAAGTGGCGCCGACCGAGAAGTTCTTGTCGATTTCGTAACTGACCTTCAGCTTGTGGCCGCGTGAGCCGGTGGTGCCGTTGGCGAAGTCCGAGTCGGTGAACGCGCCGACCACAGCGTTACGCTGAACGTCGCGGTAGTTGTAGTCGATACCAAAACCAAACACCTTGGTCTTCACGCCGGTCAGCCAGCCAGTGTCTTCGCCATCAGCGCTTTTTTCGTTGACGACGTATTGACCGTACAGGCCCAGAGGCAAGCCCAGACCGCTGATATCAACCTGACCGAAACCTTCGTACAGCTGGAATTCAGTGGTGGTATTGCCGTTGATCGACAGAGCGGTCTGTGCAGCCGCATTGCTGTCGTTGTCGTAACCGTAGACGCTGCCGCCCAAGGTGACTTTCAGGTTGTCGGTCGGTGCGAATCGGGCACCCAACTGACCGGCGTAAAGGCGCAGGTCATGACGGAATTGCGTGCCTTCCTGGTCGATGTTGTCTTTAAGGGTGTAGTGGCCGGCGCTGCCGAACAGCTCGGTCTTGCCGCCTAGCGGGAGGCTGTAGGTTGCTGCCAGACCCTCAGGATTGATGTCGCCGTCCCAAATTACGTCACCCATGCTGACCCACGGCTGGTTCATCTTGCCGCCGATGATGTGCAGGTTTTTGATGGCGGTAGGGGAATAATCAACGTAACCCAAGTCCAGCCACAGCTCTTTCTTGACGAAATAGCCGTCCAGATCCTGGTTAGTGGAGTTAGCTTTATTGTCGCCGCCGGTGGCGATACGGATACCGGTGCTCACCTGTGGATTGATTTCGGTGAAGGCCCCCAGACGAGCGCGGATACGCTGGCGGTCTTTGTCTTGTGCGTTGCTCTGGCCTTCTGTGTTGACGGTCTCCTGACGGAAACGCACATCACCCTTGAACTGAGTCTTGGTAGCCCAGGCGACTTTCTTCTCGAACTCTGCCTGAGAGGCGGATTTGGTGTTTTGCACATCTGCGAGTGCTTGCTTCTGTGCTGCCTGGTCTTTGGCCAGTTCGGTCTGCAGCTCAGCATACTGATCTGCGTTGATAGAGCCGTTAGCCTTGAGCATGTCCAGCAATTTGGCGTCGACTGCGGCATTGGCAGGAACCGCCATGGCCAATACCAGGCCACCACACAGGGCCGCAGCAGTACGTGTAGAAACAAGACGCATGTTGATCTCCATAACGTGAGTAAGGACGACATCGGGTCATCCTGTAGAAGCCGCCCCGCAGAAGGGCGTTTGAGGGTTAGTACCCTAGGTTCTAAAAACAGGCGCCAGTATCGCGATGGGTTATGACAAAAAGGTGGCGCAATGATGGCGCGTCGATGACAATTAAAAGTCTGAAAGCCTTGATCTAGAGCCTTCGCTCCGGGAGTGGGTGAACATTGGATACCGATGAGGGATACTGCCGCGTCGTCCGACTTAGCTGGGGAAGTCCGCATGCCCATCCAGAACGCCACCCTCGAAAACGTCGTACCTGCTCAATGGGATGCCTTGGTTCCGGGTGGTCAGCCATTCGTTCGTCACGCTTTTCTCAGCGCGCTGGAAGACAGCGGCAGCCTCGGGCCGCGTTCGGGATGGCAAGCTGAACATCTGCTCAACTACCAGAACGGCGAGTTGGTCGCGGCGATGCCGACTTACCGTAAGTGGCACTCCTATGGCGAGTACGTGTTCGATCACAGCTGGGCCGACGCTTGCCGTCGTGCAGGCATCGCGTATTACCCCAAACTGCTGATGGCGGTGCCGTTCAGCCCGGTGAGTGGTGCGAGGATTTTGTCAGCGTCGCCGGAGGCCGGCATTGAACTGCTCAATGCCGTGCCGGGCTATCTCCAGGATCAGCAGTTGTCCAGCGCACACGTCAATTTCACCGACTCCCTGGCCGATGCATTTCTGGATGAACAACCGGGCTGGCTGCAGCGTTATGGCTGTCAGTTTCATTGGCAGAATCGTGGCTATCGGGACTTCCAGGATTTTCTCGATGCACTGAGTTCACGCAAGCGCAAACAGATGCGTAAAGAGCGTGAGCAGGTGGCAGGGCAGGGCATCGAGTTCGACTGGCTGGAAGGTCATCAGCTCAGCGAGCTGTTGTGGGATTTCGTCTACGCCTGCTACTCCAACACCTACGAGGTGCGCGGGCAGTCGCCGTATCTGACTCGGGAATTCTTCAGCTTGCTGGCCGAACGGATGCCTGAGGCCATTCGCGTGGTGCTGGCGCGTCAAGGCTCAAGGCCGGTTGCGATGGCTTTCAGTCTGCTGGGTGGGGACAGTTTTTACGGTCGTTATTGGGGATGCCTGGCGGAATTCGACCGTCTGCATTTCGAGACCTGTTTCTATCAGGGCATGGATTACGCCATTGCCCATGGCCTGAAGCGCTTCGATGCAGGCGCGCAAGGTGAGCACAAATTGATTCGCGGCTTCGAGCCGGTCATCACTCGTTCATGGCACTACCTGACCCATGCGGGGCTCAAGGAAGCGGTGAGTGATTTTCTCGATCAGGAAAGGGTTGGCATCCTGGCGTATGCCGAAGATGCCAAAGGTGCGTTGCCGTATAGGCAGGTTTGATGAGGCAAACCAGCTCCACGGCTCGGCGCTCATCAAACAAAATGCAACCTGGTGGACTGAAATGCATTTTCTGTAGGAGCTGCCGAAGGCTGCGAAGCATTCATCCTGACACACCGTGATCGCAGCCTTCGGCAGCTTCCTACAGGTCTATGTTTCGCCGCGAGACAGCACGGTGCCATGGCACCGGGGCAGCTCCCACAGAGACCGATGCTCAATCAATACCCACAAACCCACCGGTCTGATGCTGCCACAGCCGTGCATACAGACCGCCATGGGCCAGCAGCTCAGCATGGGTGCCGCTTTCGGCAATGCGGCCATTTTCCAGTACTACCAGGCGGTCCATGCGCGCAATGGTCGACAGTCGGTGAGCGATGGCGATCACGGTTTTGCCTCGCATCAGGGTTTCCAGGCTTTCCTGAATCGCCGCTTCGACTTCCGAATCCAGCGCCGAGGTGGCTTCGTCCATGATCAGAATCGGCGCGTCCTTGAGCAGGACCCGTGCGATAGCGATACGCTGGCGTTGGCCACCTGACAGCTTCACGCCGCGTTCACCTACCTGTGCGTCGAAACCCGTTCGCCCCTCTGAGTCGGACAACTGCGGGATAAACTCATCGGCGCGGGCCTTGCGTACTGCTTCCCACAATTGCTCGTCCGTGGCTTCGGGTTTGCCATAGAGCAGGTTGTCGCGTATCGACCGGTGCAGCAGCGACGTGTCTTGAGTGATCATGCCGATCTGCTCGCGCAGGCTTTCCTGCGAGACGTGTGAAATGTCCTGATCGTCAATCAGGATCCGCCCGTCTTGCACGTCATACATGCGCAACAGCAGGTTGACCAAGGTCGACTTGCCCGCACCCGACGGGCCGATCAGGCCAATCTTTTCGCCCGGTTTGATGTCCAGGTTCAGGCCGTGAATGATGCCGTTGCCGTTACCGTAGTGGAAATCCACACCGTCGAATTTAACGCCGCCTTTGTCGACGTTCAGGCGTGGTGCTGGCTTGCGGTCTGTGACGCTGACCGGCTGCGAAATACTGGCCAGACCGTCCTGGACCATGCCGATATTTTCGAAAATGCCATTCACCACCCACATGATCCAGCCGGACATGTTGACGATACGAATCACCAGACCGGTGGCCAGCGCAATGGCGCCAACCGAGATCATCGACTGGGTCCAGAGCCACAGGGCAAGACCTGTGGTACTGACGATCAGCACGCCGTTCATGCTGGTGATCACGGTATCCATGGCGGTCACGACGCGACCCGCCAACTGGCTTTTCTCGGTTTGCTCGCTGATTGCTTCACGGGCGTACTGCTGTTCGAAATTGGTGTGAGCGAACAGCTTCAACGTCGTGATGTTGGTGTAACCGTCGACGATACGGCCCATGAGTTTGGAGCGGGCGTCGGAAGACACCACCGAGCGCTCTTTCACCCGCGGCACGAAATAGCAAAGTGCGGCGATATAGGCCGCGATCCATGCCAGCAGCGGGATCATCAGGCGCCAGTCAGCTTCGGCGAACAGCACCAGCGCACTGATGGCGTAGATCAGTACGTGCCAGAGCGCATCCACGGCCTGAACGGCAGAATCGCGCAGCGAGTTGCCGGTCTGCATGATGCGTTGGGCGATGCGCCCGGCGAAGTCGTTCTGGAAGAAGCGCACGCTTTGCTTGAGCACGTAGCTGTGGTTCTGCCAGCGAATCATGCTGGTCATGCCGGGGCTGATGGTCTGGTGCACCAGCAGGTCGTGCAAACCCACAAAAATGGGACGCAGAAGTAGCGCAACCACGGCCATCCAGATGAATTCGCCGGCGTGGATGCTGAAGAAGTTTTTATCGGGGGTGCCTTGGGCCAGGTCGATAATGCGGCTCAGGTAACTGAACAACGCGACTTCGATCAGGGCACCAATCAGGCCCACCACCAACAGTGCAGCGAAGCTGGGCCAGACCTGTCGCAGGTAGTAAATGTAGAAAGCCAGAACTTTGTTGGGCGGGGCGTCGGTAGGGGCGTCACGGAAGATATCGATCAGTTTTTCGAAACGACGATAGAACATTGGCAATGATGCCCACGGGTTAGGCAGGCTCTCCTTACTGAGCGGATATTCCCCTGATCTGACCGCATGAAACCAGGAATGCTTCGACTGATTTCATGCGGTATGTCTGAGGTTATTCGACGCGCTTGGCAGACTTGATATAGATCGGATCCAGCGGCACGTTCTGCATGCCTTGTTTGTTGCCTGACTGGGCGTTGACGATCTGGTCGACCACGTCCATGCCTTTGACCACTTTGCCGAACACCGCGTAGCCGAAGTCGCGCACACCGTTGTCGAGCATGGCGTTGTCATTGGTGTTGATGAAGAACTGGCTGGTGGCCGAATTGACCTGCGAGGTACGGGCCATGGCAACGGTGCCACGAACGTTGTGCAGACCGTTATTGGCTTCGTTCTTGATTGGATCCTTGGTTTGCTTCTGCATCATTTGTGCAGTGAAGCCGCCACCCTGCGCCATGAAGCCCGGGATCACACGGTGAAAAATAGTGTTGTTGTAGAAACCGCTGTCGACGTAGCCCAGGAAGTTGGCGGTGCTGATCGGCGCTTTCTGGTCTTCGAGCTGGATTTCAATCGCGCCGAAGCTGGTGTCGAGCACGACATGGGTCGGCTTGGCAGGTGTTGCAGCCATGAGGTTGGCGGCGAACAACACGGAGCAGGCGGCGATAGCGATTTTTTTCAGCATGGGTCATTAGATCCTGATGGGTGGTTTCGACTGCGATCAATAATGCGGACACATGAAGCGATGCAGGCGACAAGGTAATCACGTTTGGCTTTTTTTGCCCAGCCTGAAAGCGCTTTAGCCAAATGGCCAAGTCGCCTCAGGCCTGTACTGAATCGATGAATTCCAGCGCGATCCGATTGAATTGCTCCGGGTGCTCCAGCGGCGTTGCGTGGCGTGAATCGTTGATCACCACCAGCCTGGCGTTGGGTATCAATCCTGTATAAGCCTCTTTGAGTGCCACTGGCGTGTAATCCCGATCCGCTGTGATGATCAGTGTAGGGCAGGTGATGCGCGACAGTTTTTGCTCGACGCCCCAGCCAACAATGGCATCGAAACTGGCCAGGTAGGCGCGCTTGTCGTTCTGTGCAAAACGTTCGGCCATGCGTTGCCGTAACTGCGCCTGCTCAGGCTTGGGGAACAGGTTCTGGCTCACCGCGTTGCCCAGCGTCTGCATGCCCAGCAGCCGGGCGAGCACCCAGCGCTTGCTGTATTGCCAGGCGTCGTTGGCGCTGCGCACTTTCACCTGGGGGGCACTGTTGACGATGCACAGGCTTTTCAGCAGATGAGGATGGTCGACCGCTAACTGGAAGCCAATCATCCCGCCCATGGACAACCCGAGCACATGCACCTGACCCAGATTCAAGTGCTCGATCAGCGCTTCAACGTCGGCACTGAAACCCCGAATGCTGTAGCGCTCCCGGGGTTTGTCTGAACGGCCATGGCCGCGCATGTCCATGGCAATGACCCGATAGCGGGCGGCAAACGCCGGAATCTGATATTCCCAGTCCCGGCAGCTTGAACCCAGGCCATGCAGCAGCAACAGGGGCGTTCCCTCGCCATATTCTTCGTAATGCAGTGAGCAGCCATCATGTTCGAAATGGGCCATGCACAGGTCCTTGTCAGGCTTGTTGTGGTGCGGCGAAAGCGGCGGTCAGTGGCGCGGTGTCAAAGGTCTGGATCAACTCGATGAGGATCTGCGTCGCTGGCCCCAGTGGTTTGTCTTTGCTGGAGTAAAGGTAGAAGGTCGGGTTACGACTGCCACCTTTGTCCATGGGTAACGCCTTGAGCACACCTTCACGCAGTTCGCGTTCGATGATGTGCCGTGGCAGCCAGGCAAAGCCTAGACCACTGCTGACAAATGTCGCAGCGGTTGCAAGGCTGCCGACCGTCCAGCGTTGCTCGGCACCCAGCCAGCCTACGTCTCGGGGTTGCTGGCGACCGGAGTCGCGAATCACGACTTGCAGCTGGCTTTCCAGATCCTGGAAGTTCAGCTCGCGCTGCAGTTGATGCAGGGCATGTTCCGGGTGGGCGACGGCGACGAATTCCACGTTGCTCATTTCAGTGCCCAGATAGCCGGGAATACTGAAACCGCTGATGGCCAGATCGGCGACACCTTCCAGCAAAACCTCCTCGACGCCGGACAGCACTTCTTCGCGCAGTCGCACGCGACAGCCTCGGCTCTGGGGCATGAAAGCGGTCAAGGCACGCACCAGCCGTGCGCTAGGGTAAGCAGCATCCACCACCAGGCGCACTTCGGCTTCCCAGCCTTGCTCCATGTGATGAGCCAGGTCTTCAAGCTGGCTGGCTTGTTTGACCAGATGCCGTGAGCGACGCAGCAACACGCCACCGGCTTCGGTAAGTACGGCTTTGCGCCCGTCGATGCGTAACAGCGGTACGCCAAGCTGCTCTTGCATGCGCGCCACGGTATAGCTCACGGAGGATTGCGAACGGTGCAGCACTTCGGCTGCCTGGGCGAAGCCGCCGTGATCGACCACGGCCTGCAACGTTCGCCATTGATCGAGGGTAACGCGGGGGGCTTTCATGTGGTGCTCCTCTTTTGTAGCGCTTTATCCTAATCTGCAATCCCTTCTGGAGACTGCCGATGAACAGAATCTGTTGTGTGTTGCTGGCGCTGCTGCCGTTGACGGCCTGGGCTTACCCCATCGAAGTGGAGAAAAGCTACGAGGGCGTTCAAGTCGACTACACCGCTCACGATACGTTTTACGACACGGGCTCGATCACGGTGAACAACTACGGTGATGTCGACGCCAAGTGCAGCGTGGTGTTTCGCAACGGCCCCGAAGCGCCTCGCACCCGGCGCATTACCGTCGCCGCGAAGAAAAGCGCTGACGTGACTGCCAAATTCAACCGCAGCATCATCAAGCTGCGCATCAGTCTTACCTGCAAGGCCGAGTAATGCTGGTAGCCGTGTGCCGTTTTCTTACTTGAATCGCATTCTGTAGGAGCTGTGGGGGGGGCGCGGGCCGGGGGGGGCGGGGGGGGGGGGGGGTCCGGAGAAGCCAGCTCCGCCGGGGGCCCCGGGGCCAGAGCGCGCG